>NZ_BAJW01000051.1 GCF_000613905.1 Acetobacter persici JCM 25330 | reverse complement strand
CCGCGGCATCCGCCGCGTTCCCGCCCTGCGCCAGCACATCCCGCGCGACCAGAGCCGCCTGCGGTTCATCCGCAACAACTTCCCCCACAAACCCCGTCAGGGCAGGGTGAGACTGCCGGGCCGGGCTATCATCCGCAAAGATGCTACAGGCTGTGAGGGGGATGGTGAGGGAACAGGCCATCAGTAGCGACGCCATCCGGGCTGAACAGGTCTTCATGAAATGCTCGGGCACGCCTTGATGTCTCCATTGCTCTGGTCTGCCCGCATGCCGGGCGTCTGAAACTCTGTTCTGGATTACCGCTGTTCCGGGCGTGCAGCAACACACACGCGGCATTTCCATCCCAGCGGTTCTGCTTTACACATAAAGACACGATGAAAAAGCTGATAACCTTTTCTTTCAAGCGCGCCGCTCTGGCCGGAGCCGCAAGCCTCCTCCTGCTCTGCGGTGGTGCGGTTTCCGCACAGGCGGCGGACAGCAGCTTCAGCCCCGCACAGCGTGCTGAAATTGTTGAAATCCTGCGGAATGCGCTCAGGACGGACCCTTCCATCCTGTCAGACGCCATCAGTTCCCTGCAGGCGCAGCGTCCGCCAGAAAAGCCTCTTCCGCGCTGGAGACGGTGCGCCGGAACAGGGCGCAGTATGGCCAGAGCACGACGGATGTTGTGCTGGGCAATAAATCCGGCAAGCTGGAAGTGGTCGAATTTTATGACCCCCGCTGCCAGTATTGCCGCAAGGTGCTGGGCGATGTGGACCATCTGCTCGGCTCCGAGCCTGACCTCCGGCTGGTTTTAAAAGTCATTCCCGTGCTCGGGCCTAACAGCGTGATGGATGCACAGGCCATTATGGCCGCAGGGCTTCAGGGCAAATATGTCCCGTTCCAGAAAGCTCTGATGACGGATTCCTCCGCCCCCTCCGCCGAGCGGATCCATCGTATTGCTGAAAATCTCGGGCTGGATGCTGACCGCCTGCAGAAAGACATGAAAAGCCCGGCCGTGACGGCAGCGCTGAGCAAAAATGTCGAACTGGCAAAAGCGATTGATCTGGAAGGCACGCCGACCTTCATTATTGGCGACCGTGAAATTATTCCCGGCGCTGCGTCTGAGAGTGACCTGAAAGCCGCCCTCGACCGGCTGCGTAAAGCAACACACTAAGCCCTCTGGCCTGCCCCCGGACTCTGTGAGCCGGGGGCAGGCAGAATGAGGCTTTTATACCCTCAGCGTTTCAGGCGGCATCTTCCGTCTGGCGGGCAGGCATAATGCCTTCTTCCCGCAGCAGACTCGCCAGAGCGCGCACCATCTCATCCATCATCTCATCCGTATGGAACGGCCCCGGCGTCAGGCGCAGGCGCTCCGTGCCCTGCGGCACCGTGGGGTAATTGATGGGTGTGGCATACTGCCCGTATTCCACCAGCAGACGGCGGCTGATCCGCTTGCAGCGTTCCGCATCGCCCACCGGAATCGGCACGATGTGGCTGGGTGTCATGGTAAAGGGCACTCCGGCAGCCCGCAGACGGGCGCGGAAGGTATTCACCCGCTCAAACATTTTCTCACGCCGCCAGTTTTCAGCCCGCACCTTGCGCACGCTGGTCAGCGCTGCCCCCACAACTGAGGGAGGCAGAGCGGTGGTGAAAATGAAGCCTGATGCGGTGGAGCGCAGGAAATCCACAATCTCGGCCGAGGCCGTGATGTAGCCCCCATGCACACCAAAGCCCTTGGCCAGCGTGCCCTCAATAATATCCACCTGATCCGCCACGCCATCCCGCTGGGAGATCCCGCCGCCTTCCTCGCCATACAGGCCAACGGCGTGCACTTCATCCAGGTAGGTCAGGGCATTATATTTGCGGGCCAGCGCGCAGATCCCGGCGATGTCGGACACATCCCCGTCCATGGAATAGACGCTTTCAAACGCGATCAGCTTGGGGGCGTCTGCAGGCGCTTCAGCCAGCTTTGCCTCAAGATCTTTCAGGTCATTATGCTCGAAAATAACCGTCTGAGAGCCGCGCGCCCCCTTGATGCCCGCAATCATGGAGGCATGGTTCAGGCGGTCTGAAAAACAGATCCAGCCGGGCATGGAGGTCAGAATGGTCTGAAGACTGGCCTGATTGGACACATAACCGGAGCCAAACAGCAGACCGGCCTCCTTGCCATGCAGAGCGGCCAGTTCGGCTTCCAGCGCAGTATGCAGCGGGCTAGTCCCGGCAATATTACGGGTGCCACCGGCCCCGGCACCGTGCTCACGGATGGCCGCAATCGCCGCCTCCTGCACTTCCGGCACCACGCCCATGCCCAGATAATCATTGGTGGACCAGACAATCACTTCCCGGCCTTCTGGCAGGGCTGGCAGCTCTTCCTCATACAGAGGGAAACGGTCTGCAAGGCGTGCCAGCGGGGTAAATGTGCGGTAACGCCCCTGCTGCCTGATCGCATTCAACGCCGTGTGGCAGTGCTCATAAAACGGATGCCGGGCGTTTTTGATTGATCCCACGCTTCTACTCTCCTCGCGTCGTCAGAAACGGTCGGGGCTCGGCGCAGGGCCCGTCGGCCGTCTGGCCGGTCTTCACATAAACTTGTCAGGGTTACTTCACATACACCCTGATAACGGACTTCGTCACGGTCGAATCCGGCATAGCGGCCATTTCCACCTGTGCGGGGGAGGCCCCATCCTTGATAATGGCCTGCGTTACGGCCTGCCCGTCACCCTGCACAAGCTGGACCAGAGCCTGCTGATCTGTCGCGGAATCCGCGCCCGGCGGCACCAGACACTGCACCACAAACAGAATGTCAGGCTTGCTCGCCAGCGCCTTATGCACAATCTGCTCCACCGGCCCGCTCCATTCTTTTGGTGACGTTCCCGCGACAAGCTCGATCAGCGGCGGTACCGGCGGCGGACCGGGCGGGGCTGGCGGAATATAGGGCACAGGCGGTTTGCCTGCCCGCGCATTGAAGGTTTTCTGGTCCACCAGCTTGCACCCGCTCAGGCACAGCGCAACACCAGCCACAAGCGCCACCCGAAAAAACGGCCCCTTTCTGTAAAGCGGGAAACAGACAGCATAACGGGCAGAACTCCGGTTCAGGCAGGGGGTGCAACTCTTCCTGTTCTCTCTTCGCGCTCCTTTACGGCAGACGCAAGGTAAAGCGCAAAGTAAAGCCACTTGCCCCGCCCACAAAACTTGCTCTCCTCCCCGCCCGGCTTTATTGAGCAGAGCACGATCAGGAAGACCTGTCGTGAGGACAGGCCCGTTACGGCAAGGCAGGCGAATGGCAGCAGCCCTTTCGACAGACCCGACCGACCTGCGGGAAGAGACCCAGCTTTCCGCCCAGCAAAGCGCCGTGGCCAGAATGAGCCGCGCCGCGCGCCTGCTGCTGAATGCGGAACACCTGCCGCCCCATGCCCGCACCTTACTGAACCGGATGTGCCTGCCCGTAACGGCGCTATGGTGCCGCGTGCTGCGGTTTGACCCCAGCGCCCCCGACTGGCCAGACCGGGACCGGTTTGTCGTCCCCTCCACCACCATGCTGCCCCTGCTGCGTGCCATGCTGCGCCTGACCGGCCCGGCAACAGAGGCCGCCCTCCCGCTGGAATATGGCCGCCACCCTGCGGTGGAAGTTGCACCGGGGCTGGCAGGGCAGGGTGTCGCCGCCGCCGTGGGCATGGCCTTTGCGGAACAGACGCTGGCGCGCCGCTTTGGCCGCTCTCTGGTCAACCACCGCACATGGGTCCTTGCGCAGGATACGGACCTTGCAACGGGTGTGGCGATGGAAGCCGCCCAGCTTGCCGGGCGCTTCGGGCTGGACAGGCTGGCCGTTCTCGTCACGCCACCCGCAGGCCCGGATAACGGGGATTTTGCCGATTCGCTCACCCGCTTCAGCGCCTCCGGCTGGACCGTACGCAAGGTGGATGCTGGCAATGCCGCCGCCATCAGTTCCGCGCTGGCCGCCACCCTCCGGGCCCGCAAACCAACGCTGATCGCCTGTTTGCCCTCTACCCCCGGCCATGCTCTGGCCGAGCCGCACCTCCCCCCGGAAGAAGAACTGACCGGCCCCTGGAGCCCCACCGCCCGGCGCGGTGCCACCACACGCCGCTCCTGGTTGCGCCGCTTTGCGCGCCACCGCCTGCGCACAGCCTTTGAGCGGGAAATACAGGGCCAGCGCCCGGCGTTGTTTGAGGAAGACTGGCACCGCGCCTGCCACTGGCAGATGCAGAGTGCGGAAGGACACGCAACACAGGATGCGGGCCTTGCCGGGCTGCGCGCTCTTTCTGAACTGCTGCCGGAACTGGTCTGCCTGACTGCGGCCTCGGCCTATCGGCTTGATCTGGCCGCACCGGTTGCCCTGCCTGCCACACAGCAGGCCCGTGCGCGGCTGCTCCCGGCCGAGCAGTCCTGCGGCATTCAGGATCACGGCATGGCTGGCATGCTAAATGGTATTGCCTTGCATGGCGGCCTGCTGCCCTGCTGTGCCGCCAGCATGATGACGGTAGACCGCATGCGTTCCGCCCTGCGCATGGCCGCCCTCATGCGCCGCAAAGTGCTGTATCTGCTGACAGGGGACGGGCTGGCGCTGGGGGATGGCGGCGGCGGCTGGCAGCCTGTTGAGCAACTCGCCAGCCTGCGCGCCATGCCGCATCTGGCCGTTTTCCGCCCGTGTGACGTGCGGGAGACCACCGCCTGCTGGGAGGCCGCCCTTACATGGCAGGGCGGCCCGGCCATGCTGCTGCTCTGCCCGTATGAAAACCAGCACGGGCCGCTCCCTGCTCCCGCCTTCGGCACCCCCTCCCGCGGGGGTATGTGGTGAAGCAGGAAGAGATGCGGCAGGTCACGCTGATTGCCTCCGGCCCGGAGGTTGCCATTGCGCTGAAAGCGTCGCACCATCTTGCCCGGCAGGATATCCGGGCCACCGTGGTTTCCATCCCGTGCTGGGAGCTGTTTGCTGAACAGCCCGCCAGCTACCGCAAAACCGTGCTGGGCGCCTCTGGCCTGCGCGTGGGGATTGAGGCCGCGTCCGGCTTTGGCTGGGAACGCTGGCTTGGTGAAGAAGGAGTTTTTGTTGGCATGGATGATTTCGGCACGTCCGCCCCGGCCAACGCATTGTATGAACGTTTCGGCATTACTGTTGAGGCGATCTGTGAGAAGGTGCGGGCGCATCTTCTTACCTCAGGCGCTGAGCGGGGGTCTTCCCTGCGCACGCCGGACCAGCCCCGGACCCGCGTTCGGGGACCGTTAACGACAAGACCATAGAATAAAAAAACGGAGCTTAAAAAACATGGCAGTCAAAATTGCGATCAACGGATTCGGGCGTATTGGCCGGCTTGTTCTGCGTGGTATTATTGAAAGCGGGCGGACGGATGTTGTGCCGGTCGCCATTAACGATCTGGGCAGCGTGTCTGATAACGCTCACCTGCTGAGCTATGACAGCGTGCACGGTCGCCTGCCGGCTGACGTCAAGGTTGATGGCAACAAGCTGATCATCACAGCGCATGGCCGCACATGGGACCCGATTACCGTCTCCGCCGAGCGTGACCCCTCCAAGGTGCCGTTTCAGGGCGTGGATGTGGCCATGGAATGTACGGGCCTGTTCACCTCCAAGGAAAAAGCCGGCCAGCTTCTGGCCGCTGGCGCCCGCAAAGTGATTATTTCCGCTCCGGGCACAGACGCGGATGCCACCATCGTCTATGGCGTGAACCAGAACGTGCTGACGCCGGACATGACGGTGATCTCCAACGCCTCCTGCACCACCAACTGTCTGGCTCCTGTGGCCAAGGTGCTGGAAGATACGTTCGGGATTGAACGGGGCTACATGGTTACCATCCATTCCTACACCGGGGATCAGCGCACGGTAGACACCCTGCATAAAGACCTGCGCCGCGCCCGCGCTGCCGCGCTGAACATGATCCCGACCTCCACGGGGGCTGCCCGCGCCGTTGGTCTGGTTCTGCCGCAGCTTAAAGGCAAGCTGGATGGCACCGCCATTCGCGTCCCGACAGCCAACGTCTCTCTCGTCTCACTTGATTTCGTGCCGAAAAAAGTGCCGGGCTCTGTGGAAGAAGTAAACGCCGCCATCAAGGCTGCCGCGTCCGAAGGCCCGCTGAAAGGCATTCTGGCCTATTCCGACGCGCCGCTGGTCAGCTCCGATTTCAACCACACGCTGGCATCCTCCAGCTTTGATGCAACCCAGACCACGCTGGTTGATGGTGGCAAGCTGGTCCGTATCTGCTCCTGGTATGACAATGAGTGGGGCTTCTCCAACCGCATGTCCGATACTGCGGCCCTGTTCGGTTCACTCTGATGGCCATTCTCCCCTTCAACACGCTGGATAAGCTTGACCCGCAGGGCAAGCGTATCCTGCTGAGAGCCGATCTGAACGTCCCGATGCAGGACGGAAAGATTTCGGACATGACGCGCATTGAGCGCATTGTGCCCACCATCCGGGAACTGGCGGACAAAGGCGGGCGCGTGATTGTGCTCAGCCATTTTGACCGCCCAAAGGGCAAGGTTGTGCCCGGCCTGTCTCTGGAACCCATGGCCACGGCTCTGGCCACAGCGCTGGGCAAGCCTGTCAGCTTTATGCATGACTGCATTGGCCCGCAGGCGGAAACCGCAGCACGCTCCCTGAAAGACGGGGAAGTGCTGCTGCTGGAAAACACCCGCTTCTACCCCGGTGAGGAAACCAACGCACCGGATCTGGCGGCTGAACTGGCAAAGCTGGGCGATGTGTATGTGAATGATGCGTTCTCCGCAGCGCACCGTGCCCATGCCTCCACCGCCGGTGTGGCCGAACATCTGCCGTCCTTTGCCGGGCGGCTGATGGAAGCGGAACTCTCCGCACTGGATGCGGCGCTGGAAAACCCCGAGCATCCGGTTGGCGCCATTGTTGGCGGCGCGAAAGTGTCCACCAAGCTTGCACTGCTGGAAAACATGCTGGAACGCGTGGATGTTCTGGTGGTCGGCGGGGCTATGGCCAATACCTTCCTCGCTGCTAAAGGCTTCAAGGTCGGCAAATCTCTCAAAGAAGACGATATGCTCGACACGGCCCGGCAGATTATCGCCAAGGCGCAGGAAAAGAACTGCGATCTGGTTCTGCCGGTAGATGTTGTCCTCTCCGAAGACTTCATGGCCGGTGCGCCCACGCTGGTGGCACCAGTTGCGGAAATTCCGGATGGCTGGATGGCACTGGATGTGGGGCCGGAGACGGTCAAACTGCTGAAAGCCAAACTGGCTGGCCTGAAAACGCTGGTGTGGAACGGCCCTCTGGGCGTGTTTGAACTGCCTCCGTTTGATGAAGGCACCAATGCCGTCGCACAGGAAGCCGCTCGTCTGACCAAGGCAGGCAGCCTGAAGACCATTGCCGGGGGCGGGGATACCGTATCCGCTCTGCGTCATGCCGGTGTGCTGGAAGACATGACGTATGTTTCCACCGCAGGCGGTGCGTTTCTGGAATGGCTGGAAGGCAAGGTTCTGCCGGGCCTGACCGCACTCAGCACAACGCTGGAGCGGACCATTCCGATCTAAAAACCCCTTCCTTTTCAGGATGGTTTTAGAAAAACAGGAAACGCCGGGGGTCAGACCTCCGGCGTTTTTTGTGACCGCGAAGCAGGCTGCTTCTGGCCGGGTTTGATACGGCCCAGCGTATTCATCAGCGCCACACCGGCCAGAATAATGGCTCCGCCTAGCAGCATCCGCCAGTCGGGCACTTCCGCCGTGATCAGAAACGCCAGCAATACTGTTGTAGGGGCCAGTAGATAGATAAAGCCGGAGGAGCGGGCAACGCCAATCCTGCCCACCACATGCGCCCAGGCCCCGTAGCCCAGAATAGCGGGAAAGACAGCAAGCTGCACAACCAGAAGCCAGCCGGACACAGGGGACGCCTGTAAACTGCTCAACGCCTGCGGAAGCCATGGGGTAAGCAGCACAGCGCCAATAATCAGCACGTAAGCTGTTGTCGCTAAAGCCCCATATCCTGCCACAAGTTTTTTCTGGACGGCATTATAAACCGCAGCGGAAAACGCCGCCCCCAGCACATCCGCGGCACCGGACCCAAATGTCAGCCCGCCCGGCTGCCCCTGCGCAACCAGTATCACACCCCCAAAACTGATCAGGGAACCCACCCAGCCCCAGACAGACAGCCGCTCCCCCATTATGCCCACCGCAAGAAGGGCCGCAATGAGAGGTGAAAAGCTGATGAGCAGACTGGCCGCCCCGGCGGAGACGGTCTGCTCCCCCACATTAAAGAGGATATTATAAAGGGAAATGCCAATTGCGCCGCACACAACAAAGCGCGGCAGATCCTGCACACGCGGCAACCGGGGGCGCGTCCAGCCAACCCATAGCAGCGCCAGAAGTGCGGCCAGCGCATACCGCGCTGCGGCCAGAGGAATGGGGGGCAAAAACTGCAACGCCAGCCGCACCACAGGGTACGAACTGGCCCACGATAGAATTGCCAGCGCCGCAGCAAAAACAGGCACCGGCGGGTGGGATGCAGGCAGGGCGTCAGCCGGTGTCCCCGGCGCAGACTGTGCATCCATGCTCTTTTTTACTCTCTGCGTAAAACCTGATCTGTCATGAAGGAGGCGATTTTTCCGGCCACAAAGTCACGCTTCAGAGCCGCTTCATCATACTCATCGCGCACCCAGTCCAGAAACGGAATACGCCCTTCAGCTTCGGCCTGATACCGCAGGAAAAACGCATCCAGAATCCCGGTGCGGGACTGGCGGAAATGCCCGAACCGCCAGGACAGTTCTTTCAGCGCCCGCTCCGCCGTACCACCCTCAAACATAATGACCAGCCCGGACGCCAGCCCGGCACGGTCCGCGCCGGATTTGCAATGCATCAGCATCGGGAACGCAATCTGCTGATACAGGCCTGCAAAACGCAAAATGCGGTCCCGGTGGGGTGCGCCCCGCTTTCAAACGCCATATCCACATGGGCCAGCCCAAGTCTAGCAGCCGCAGTGCGGGACAGCGCATCGGACCCGCATTTCCGGTGGCCACGCAGATTTACCAGCGTACGCAGCTTAAACCGCCGCATGGCCCATTTCAGACGCGCCGGGGTGGGGTGATTACAGCGGTACACCTTACCCGGCACCACGGCGTGAAAGTTTGTCCAGACCAGCCGGAAAATGGCGTGGTCCACAAACAAACTGTCGGTCCATGCCCGCGTACGACCGGCAAGGGAGGAAAGATGGCCGTCAAACACGAACTATACTGCTCCGTTCCATGGAAAGGACTGGTGTCTCACCCTGCTCCTTCAGCGTCAATCTTTTCAACCCCCGGTCGTCCTTCAGGGGTTAGGCCGCGCATCCAGCCTCAGGCAAAAAAATGTCAGGTCCAGCCAGCGGCCAAATTTGCAGCCAACCTCTTTCATTACCCCCGTCGCTTCAAACCCGAACTGCCTGTGCAGCGCGGCAGAGCCGGTATTGGCGGCATCAATCCCCGCCACCATGACGTGCTTCCCCTGCGCACGCGCCTGCTCAATCAGGGCCTGCATCAGCAACCGCCCGACACCCTGCCGCTGGCACTCCGGATGCACATAGACGGAATGTTCCACCGTCTGCCGGTATCCATCCCACGCGCGCCAGGGGCCAAAGGTCGCATAGCCCGCCACCCGCCCGTCCGCCGAGACAGCCACCAGAACCGGATACCCCGCCTGCTGGCGCTCCCGTAGCCATGCCAGACGGTTTGCATCATCCACCACCTGATCATTCCAGATGGCCGTGGTGTGCAGAACCGCATGGTTATAAATGCTGGTAATCCGCGGGATATCCGCCGGGTAGGCGTCACGAACCCTCATCATCTTTCTGTTCCCGAAATCTGTAGAGTGAAAAAGAGAATTTATTCGGCCCACTTTTATGTCTGTGCGGAATATTCACGGCATAAACCTGCTCATAATGGTCCTGAAGCCACTGGCAGACCGGTGCTTCCACCACATGCCGCGCACATCCTGCATAGGGGGCTATGACAAAACGGGGATGCTGCCGGAGGTCCTGCATATAACGCATCCATGCGTGATCACCGAACAGAATATCGATATGCGTGCTGAACAGATAGACATCGAACGGTTTTAGATCAGAACGATAAAAAACCGCGTGGTACGTGCGAATATTCAGAACCGGCGCATCCCCGACCAGCCGCGCCACCTTGGCATAATCCACATGCGCCATGTCCCGCGCGATATTGAAATTCTTTTTCGTCTCAAGCCCCCCACAGACCAAAGAGAGCCCCAGTAGAGGCATCAGAGACAGAGTGGAAGGGCGCGCCCCTTCTTTCCACAAAATAGCGAGCATGAGCACAACCGGGGCAAAACACAGCGTAAAATAATGGTCAAAAGCATGCCCGGAGAGCAACGTCGCCGGAAATGAGGAGAGGAACCAGACTGGCAGGATCAGGGTACGGCGGGTCGCCTCCTGCCGCAGGCCGGGTGGAAAGCGCCTGACCCACGCCACCAGCACCGGGGCCATCAGAGCCCCGTAAAAAACCATGAGCAAAACGCCCGGTATGCGTTCCGATACCGCAACACCATAGTGGCGCAGAAACCCAAACTGCATGGAAAAATATGCCTGCAACGCGCCATGTCCGGCAAAACCATACGGCGCAAACAGTACCCCAAAGCCTGCCAGCATCCCCAGCCCTGCCAGCATACCGCGGGAAAGCCGGAACCATCCGGGAGAGAGCAGTATCAGCGCCACAGGCCCAATAAGGCACAGAGCCGCCAGATAATTGATTGAAACCGTAAAAGCCGCGACCCATCCTGCCAGAAAGAACAGGCTGAGGCGTCTGTCTCAATACCCCTGAGCAGGGCGGCAAGACACACCGCTTCCCCCGTTACCACAACAAGTTCTGTATTGCCTGACAGCACATCAAAAAGAGCGCCACAGACACTAAAAAGGGCAAAGGCGGTTATCCGGCTGAATGTCCCGAACGTACGGCCAAGGGCGACAAAAACCCCGATCAGAAACCCTGCCAGAAGTGTAAATTTACCCGGATAAAAAGGAACAATCCGGTCCCACACCCCATAGAACAGATAAGCACCCAAGGGTTTGTGATCAAAAGCATACTGGTAGGGCAGGGCGTGGTCCCGCAGCAGACCGCGCCCGACGATGGCGTAATAGGCAGGATCTCCATCCGAGAACGGAATGATGGTGTAACTCAGCACATAGAGCACAACGCCGCAAAACAGCAGGACTTGTAGCCCGCGCAAGCCGACTCCGGAGGATATCCGCTTTGAGAACAACAGATTTTTCCTGTCTTCTCGCCTTTGCACACCCCTATCCTCTGCACTGCCTGACGGGCTGCAAGACTATGCCTGTCTTATCAAAAAACAAAAACCCGGTGCGCCTGCATGACGCACCGGGTTTCCGCATTTTTCACTCAAACCTTACAGATCAGAGAGGCTGACCTGCCCGGAAAACCGTGTCTCTCAGGCTTTCCGTTCAATCTGCAATTCTTTAATCCGGCCAATCGCCTTGGCAGGATTAAGCCCTTTGGGGCAGGTCTGCGTGCAGTTCATAATAGTCCGGCAGGCATAGAGCTTGAACGTATCTTCCAGATCATCCAGCCGGTTTCCGGTATGTTCATCACGGCTGTCTGCAATCCAGCGATATGCTGCCAGCAGCACTGCCGGGCCAAGATACTTGTCCCCGTTCCACCAGTAGGAGGGGCAGGACGTGGTGCAGCAGAAGCACAGAATGCATTCCCACATACCGTCCAGCTTGGCGCGCTCTTCAATGCTCTGCTTGCGCTCGGCATCGGGCGGCGGTGCGCTGTCTGACTGCAACCACGGGCTGATGGAACGCAACTGCGCATAAGCCCCATCAAGGTTGGACACCAGATCCTTGACAATCGGCATATGCGGCAACGGATAGATGCGCACATCACCCTTGATGTCCTTGATCGGCTTCAGGCACGCCAGCGTGTTTTCACCGTCAATATTCATCGCGCAGGAGCCGCAAATCCCTTCGCGGCAGGATCTGCGGAATGTCAGCGTGGGGTCCACATCGTTCTTGATGTGGATAATGGCATCCAGCACCATCGGCCCGATGGTATCCAGATCCACTTCATAGGAATCCACAACCGGATTTTTATCATCATCCGGCGTCCAGCGATAAACCCTGAACGTTCTGACATTTTTAGCGCCAGCCGGAGCGGGATAGGTTTTGCCTTTCCCGATCTCACTGTTGCGCGGCAGTCTGAGTTCGACCATGTTCGCCTCCCTTTTTCGCCCGTTCTACCCGTCGGCTCAGTAAACGCGCTCTTTGGGTGGGAAGACCTTCACGTCATCCGTCAGGGTCTTCAGATGCACCGGACGGTAGGTCAGCTTCACGCCGCCTTTCTCATCCAGCCAGGAAACGGAGTGCTTCATCCACTCCTTGTCGTCACGTTTGGGGAAATCATCCCGCGCATGCGCGCCACGGCTTTCATGCCGGGCCAGCCCGCTTTCCAGCGTGACCGTTGCATTTGCCAGAAGATTTTCAAATTCCAGCGCTTCCATCAGGTCACTGTTCCAAATCAGTGAGGAATCAGAGACGGAAATATCCCCAAGGTCAGCCCAGATCTGGTGAATTTTATCAACACCTTCCTGCAGGCTTTCCTCGGTACGGAAAACGGCTGCGTGGGCCTGCATGTCACGCTGCAAACGGTCACGCATGGCGGAAACCTTGGTGCCACCCTTGGCGTAGCGCAGCTTGTCCAGACGGTCGAGCGCGGCATCCCCGGCACCAGGCGGCAGCGGCTTGATAAAGTCGCTCGGTTTGACAATTTCTGCCGCACGTTTGGCCGCAGCGCGCCCAAACACAATCAGATCCAGCAGCGAGTTGGTGCCCAGACGGTTTGCACCATGCACGGATACACACGCGGCCTCACCCACTGCCATCAGGCCGGGCACAACCGCATCCGGGTCTTTCTCTGTCGGGCGAACAACTTCACCGTGAATATTGGTCGGAATCCCGCCCATATTGTAATGCACCGTCGGCAGAACCGGCACAGGTTCCTTGGTGACATCCACACCGGCAAAAATACGCGCTGTTTCAAGAATACCCGGCAGACGCTGGTGCAGAAGGTCAGACCCAAGATGCTCAAGATGCATCATGATATGGTCTTTCTTCGGCCCGCAGCCACGGCCTTCCTTAATCTCGATCGTCATGGCGCGGGAGACCACATCGCGCGAGGCAAGATCTTTTGCCGTCGGCGCATAACGCTCCATAAAGCGTTCGCCTTCGGAGTTGGTCAGATACCCGCCTTCACCACGGCAGCCTTCCGTCAGCAGGCAGCCCGCGGGATAAATCCCTGTCGGGTGGAACTGCACAAATTCCATATCCTGCGTCGGCAGACCGGCCCGCATGGCCATGGCATTGCCATCACCCGTGCAGGTATGGGCGGAAGTGCAGGACTGATAGGCTCGGCCATAGCCGCCCGTTGCCAGCACCACCATCTTGGCGTTGAAGCGATGGATCGTGCCGTCATCCTGACACCAGGCCATCACACCACGACAGGCGCCATCTTCATCCATAATCAGATCAATGGCGAAATATTCGACAAAGAATTCAACATTATGTTTCAGGCACTGCTGATACAGCGTGTGCAGAATGGCATGGCCTGTGCGGTCAGCGGCGGCGCAGGCACGCGGCACAGGGGCCTTGCCGTAGTCGCTCATGTGGCCACCAAACGGACGCTGGTAGATCTTGCCATCTTCCGTGCGGGAGAACGGCACACCAAAATGTTCCAGTTCCTGCACGGCGGGCACAGCCTCGCGGCACATATATTCAATGGCGTCCTGATCGCCCAGCCAGTCAGACCCCTTCACGGTGTCATACATGTGCCAGCGCCAGTTATCCTCGGCCATGTTCCCCAAAGACGCCCCGATGCCGCCCTGTGCGGCCACCGTGTGGCTCCGTGTGGGGAAAACCTTGGTCACGCAGGCGGTTTTGAGGCCTGCGGCCCCCATGCCCAGCGTGGCGCGCAGGCCGGAACCGCCTGCTCCAACAACCACGACATCATAAGCGTGATCGACAATCCGGTAAGCTCCCCGGGACGGAGAGGTATTGGCATTCATCGTGACGGCGCTCCCATGTGCGTTCGGCCTGTCATGTCTTCAGATTGCGTGCCGCCGCGACATGTGGCGCAAACAGGCGGCACCGGGTTCAGCTCTGGTCAGGACCGCCGGTTACCGGCAGCCACAAGTTTTATCACCGCAAACACGCCCAGAAGCCCGAGCAGAGAGGTAACGAGTTTGACCAGAATACGGGTCGGCAGATGCGCCTTGCCGTGCACATAGTCATCCACAATCACCTGCAGGCCGAGCTGGGCGTGATAGAAGGTGGTAATGATCAGCGCGGTCAGCATGGTGGCGTTCACCGGCTTGCCGCCCCATTTCACAACGTCCTTATGGTCTGCGCCGCCAAGGCGGAACATCTGGACGATAAACCACGTTGAAAGCGGCAGAAGAGACGCCGCCGTCACACGCTCGGCCCACCAGTGCGCCGTGCCGGAGCCACCGGCTCCAAGCCCGCGCGCACGGCCAAGCTGCGAGCGCATCACCTCGATATGAGGAGCGGAATCAGTCATATCAGGATGCCTTTCCTGCTTTGGCCAGCGCCCGCGCCCGGCGGGCGGCAACGCCCAGAAGGCCTGCGGCCAGCACAGTGCTGACACCGGCGGTCACCCCAACAGCAACCGGGCCATCCTTGTTAAGCTCTTCCTTGTCATAGCGTTTGCCACTATCCCAGATCAGGTGCCGGATGCCGCCAACCGTGTGATACACGACTGACGCCAGCCAACCGACCAGCACAAGCTGCCCGACCGGGTTGCCCGTCACCTTGCGGGCTGTGGCGAATGCTTTTGGTCCTTTGGCCGCAGCGGCCAGCCAGAACACACCCAGAGCAGCGCCGCCGGTAGCGGCAACGCCCGTCAGGCGGTTTGTAATTGAAAGAACCATAGACAGGCGATAGCGATAAATTTGCAGATGCGGCGACATGGGCCGCTGAATGAGTCTGCCGTCACTTCGTCCCTACGTAAAGGGCCTTGCGGATATCCTGCATTGTCAGCCTCGTATCCTGTCCGTCTATCCCTTACGCCGGCCCAGACCGGCGTTTCTGCATCGAAATTTGTCCTACGCCCCAACCTGCGGACCGGTCAATTCAGCCAGCCAACACGAGGCCGCGAGGCGGGGCGACCTCACTCAGCCGTGTCTGGGAAGGAGGTCGAGGGCAATCATCGTCTCGGCAATCTGCACGGCGTTCAAAGCCGCACCTTTCCGCAGATTATCGGACACGCACCAGAAGGCGAGACCATTGGGAACAGTCGGGTCGACACGAAGACGTGAGACGTAGCTTGCATCTTCGCCCACGCACTCAATTGGAGTCACATAGCCGCCATCCTCACGCTCATCGCGCAGAATCACGCCGTCCGCCTCACGTAGGGCCTCACGCGCACGGGCCAGATCCACCGGCTCTGCAAATTCCGCCACAACGGCTTCAGAATGACCGATAAACACCGGCACACGGACACAGGTTGCGATCACGGACACGTCAGGGTCGAGAATTTTTCTCGTCTCGACGGCCATTTTCCATTCTTCCTTGGTCGCGCCATCATCCATGAAGCGGTCAATCTGCGGAATACAGTTAAAGGCTATCTGCTTCTGGAACTGCTCAATCTTGGGCGGGTCATTCACAAAGCTGCCGCGTGTCTGGGCAAACAGTTCATCCATCCCGTCTTTCCCGGCGCCGGAAACGGCCTGATAGGTCGAGACAACAACGCGCTTGAGCGTAAACAGATCATGCAGCGGCTTGAGGGCCACAACCATCTGAATGGTCGAGCAGTTGGGGTTGGCAATAATATTGCGCTTCATGCGCTTGAGGGCATCCGGGTTAACTTCCGGCACTACCAGCGGCACGTCCGGTCCATGCGGAAATGGGAGGTGTTATCAATCACCACGCAACCCGCTTTGGCCGCAATCGGAGCGTATTTGGCGGAAACAGAGCCACCGGGGGAGAACAGGCCGACATCCCAGCCCTTGAAATCGAATGTTTCAAGATTTTGGACCTTCAGCACCCGGTCCCCGAATGAGAGTTCACGCCCGGCAGAGCGCGGAGACGCCAGCGCGACAATATCGTCAATCGGGAAATCCCGCTCAGCGAGTGTCTTTAAAATTTCACGCCCTACTGCTCCGGTGGCGCCTACAACTGCAACCCGATACCCCATAACTCTTCCCTTACTCATTCCTGCCAAAGCCTGACCGGGCGGGGAATCTAGACCAAACGGGGCAAAAATGGAATTGCGGCGCGCGCGGAAAACCGGGCAGGAGCGGGAGGCTGGTTTTCGCCTCTCACAATCTGGTGATGAGCGGGATTTCCTGATAACAGGGACACGCCGCGCAAAAAGAAAAGACACGGCTCTCTGGAAACCATTTCCAGCAACGAAAAACCAAAAAGGACCGGGACAATGTCAGGAAAAATGAAAGCTGCGGTCGTCCGCGAATTTGGCAAACCTCTGACACTTGAAGAACTGGATATCCCCGAGATCCGTCCGGACCAGATTCTGGTAAAAATGATTGCCTGCGGCGTCTGCCATACAGACCTGCACGCCGCCGCCGGAGACTGGCCAAAAAAACCGAGCCTTCCGTTTATCCCCGGCCATGAAGGCGTTGGCACCATCGTCAAGGCCGGCAGTGCTGTCTCCCATGTGCGGGAGGGGGATATTGTTGGTGTGCCCTGGCTCTATTCCGCCTGCGGGCATTGTGAACACTGCCTTGGCGGGTGGGAAACGCTCTGCGGCAAACAGGAAGATACCGGCTATTCCGTCAACGGATGCTTTGCGGAATATGTGGTGGCGGACCCGAATTATGTGGCTCTCCTCCCCAAGGGGGTCGACCCGGTGCAGGTCGCCCCGGTGCTGTGCGCGGGACTTACGGTCTATAAAGGCCTGAAAATGACCGATACCAAAGCCGGAAACTGGGTTGCCATTTCCGGTGTGGGCGGCCTTGGCCAGATGGCCGTGCAATATGGCGTCGCGATGGGGCTGAATGTTGTCGCGGTGGATATTGACGATGAAAAACTTGCCATCGCCCGGAAACTTGGCGCAGCGCTGACCGTTAACGCCAGAGAGACAGACCCGGCGGCTTTCATGCAGAAAGAAGTGGGCGGTGTGCATGGTGGTCTGATTACTGCTGTGTCTACCAAAGCTTTTTCTCAGGCCATGGGGTATGTCCGGGCCGGGGGAACACTCGTTCTCAATGGTCTGCCACCCGGTGACTTTCCGATCTCGATCTTCGATATGGTGATGAACGGCACCACCATCCGCGGATCCATTGTCGGGACACGTCTTGATATGATTGAGGCCCTGTCCTTCTTTGCAGACGGGAAAGTGAAATCGGTTACGCAGACAGACCGGCTGGAGAACATAAACTCTATTTTTGAACGCCTCGAGGAAGGGAAGGTGGAAGGCCGGATTGTTATCGACTTCCGGGCCTGACGTTTCCGGGGCCTTCGGAAAGGCTCAAGAATATGGCTTACAAAACCGTTAATCCGTACACCAACGAGACGATCGCCACTTTTCCTGACCTGAAAGATGCCGAACTGGAGTCTCTGCTGTCACAGGCAGAGAAAACCTACAAAAGCTGGCGCGGAACGTCTTTTGCCGACCGCGCCGGCATCCTGCACAAAGCCGCCAGACTGCTGCGTGACAAGAGTGAAGACTACGCAAAGCTGCTCACACTTGAAATGGGCAAGCTGAAGCGGGAAGCTCTGGGGGAAGTCGCCCTCTCTGCCGATATTCTCGATTATTATGCCAAAAATGCCGAGCAGTTTCTGGCCCCGCAGAAAGTCCCCGGTGGCAGCGAGCGGGGGGATGATGCCGTTATCGTCAGCCAGCCGCTTGGAGTGCTGCTGGCTATTGAGCCGTGGAATTTCCCTTACTATCAGCTCGCCCGTGTAGCAGGCCCGCATCTGATGGCGGGGAATGTGGTGGTGGTAAAACACGCCTCCATTGTTCCCCAGTGTGCCGCAGCGTTTGAAAAACTGTTCCATGAGGCCGGTGCTCCGGCAGGACTTTACACAAACCTGTTTGCCACACGGGAGCAACTGGAAAAACTGATTGATGATCCGCGCATTCAGGGTATTGCACTGACGGGGAGTGAAGGGGCCGGGGCCGCCGTTGCCGCACAGGCAGGCAAGAACCTGAAAAAGACCACCATGGAACTGGGCGGCAGCGACGCCTTTATTGTTCTTGATGATGCTGATCTTGAAAAATCCGTCAAATGGGCGGTGTGGGGCCGCATGAATAATGGTGGCCAGTGCTGTGTGGCCTCCAAACGCATTATTGTGCAGGACAGCATTGCAGACCAGTTTTTCAAACGGTTTAGTGAAGAGCTGGGGAAACTCACCCCCGGAGATCCGTCAGATGATGCTACGGGTGTGCCCCCCATGTCCTCGCAGTCCGCTGCGGACCAGATTAACAAGCAGGTTGAAGAGGCCGTTAAAAACGGGGCCAAGGCGCATCGCGTAGGGCCGACACCCCCCAATCAGGCGCGTTTGTTCAGACCACGATCCTGACAGACCTGACCCGCGAGAACCCTGCTTTTTATCAGGAATTTTTCGGTCCTGTTGCGCTCTTCTTTACTGTTAAGGATGAACAGGAAGCCATCGCTCTGGCAAATGATACCCCTTATGGTCTGGGTGGGTCTGTCTTTACGCAAAACACCAAACGCGGCGTTGAAGTCGCAAAACAGATTTACACAGGCATGGTCTATATCAATCATCCGACATGGACCAAACCTGACCTGCCCTTTGGCGGCGTAAAACGCTCCGGCTACGGACGGGAGCTGGCGATGCTGGGAATTGAAGAATTTATCAATAAAAAGCTGATCAACGTCGTGCCGATTGATGCTCCGGCCTGACCCTATAACAGGCTGAGACCAAAAAGGCGGCAGACTATGGTCTGCCGCCTTTTTTATATTTTCCGAAATGTGTTTGATGATTCTGAAGTTTAGCGTAAATTCCTGAACTCCACGCTTCTTTTTAAATCGTATTTTTTTGAGCCTGCCTGACAACGTGCTCCACCAGACGCACACCCGTTTCAACCAGCTTTTCCGTCAGTCGCGCGCCTGTTTCAGCAGAACAAAGCTGCGGATTTCCTCGCCCGACACCCTCAGACGCTGTACAGTCCCCCTCAAGCGGCACAGAAATAAGAGCACCATCGAGGTCAAGTGTTCCAAAATCTGAAACCTTGAGACCCCACGCAGTTTTATCCGCCTTGTGTTCTGGAATCCGATCTTCCCGAACCAGATCGGGCAGAAGGTGCATCCCGATACTTGTCAGAGGGTTAGCGCCATGCCCGCCTGACTGCGCCGCGCGTTCCGCCCCCACAATCTGAGGCAAAAACCCGGCGGCAACACGCCACAAATAGAAACTCGGGATGATAACCTGATCGCTCAGCCACAGGCTCCGTGTCACGTCATGGATCATGGTGCAGTTGCCACCATGCCCGTTCAGAATAATCAGGCGCGTCAGCCCATGCCGGAGCAGGCTTTCCATCATATCCCGCAGGACGGCCTGAAGAGTGGTTTGAGAAAGAGCAATACCACCCGGCATATATCCAAAATAATCTGCGCCGCCAAAAGGCAGCACCGGAGCAACATAGACTTCATGCCCAGCCTGGCAGATTTTCTGGCAATTTTTTCGGCCATCACATCCGCCAGAAGGTAATCCCCTATTGGCATATGCGGCCCCTGATCTTCAAAGCTCCCCAGAGGCAGCAGAATAACTGGGGCTCGCGCAACGGCTTCCCGCATTTCAGATGCGGTCAGGTGCGCCATATGGAATTTGGTCTGAACCATACCGGCATTCTTTCAAAAAAATCAGGCAGGACCGTTTTAAAAATGGTCCTGCCTGAAAATCCTTTTTACATTCCTGCGGTCTTACTGGTTTACAACAGGGAGCAGGATAGAGGTTGCGTCCTTCCCTCCGTGATGGATGCTCTGGGTTGCAACCGTGTAATCCGCCGGTTTGGCATCAAAAATATTCGGCACGAATTTCTGCGGGTTACGGTCATATAGCGGGAACCAGGAGGACTGGATCTGCACCATAATCCGATGCCCCTTTGCAAACACGTGGTTCACGGCAGGCAATGTAAAGTGATAATGCAGCGTCGCGTTTGGCTCGAGTGCTTCCGGCTTGGCAAAATCCTTCCGGTAACGGCCTCGGAAAATATCCATGGAGACTGGCAGTTCATACCCGCCCATTTTCGGGTCATCCGGTGTCATGGCTGGCTGAACGTCAATCACCTTCACCACCCAGTCTGAATCCGTGCCGGTCGTGGCGGCAAACAGGTCTGCCACCGGCACACCGCTTACGCGCACAGGCTCGTCCAGCACCTCGGTTTCATAGGTCAGCACATCCGGGCGGGATTCTGCTTCCCGCTGATCCTGCACCAGCCAGGGCTTCCACCGGTCCCCCTGTGCAAATGCAAAGGGCCGCGCGATAAACGGAACCGGGTGTGCCGGGTCAGACACATAGCTATCTGCCCCGTCCGCTGCCGGGCGCGTAAAGCTCAGGCCATGCCCCTCCGCCAGATACAGAGGCGTCAGGCCGCCCGTGCAGTCATTTTCACAAACTGAGGGCCATGAGCGGTAATAATCCCATTTCTGATCCCCGGTATTGTAAATGATGGCATCCGGCAGATGCACGGCAGGGCTGCCGGGCTTCAGATATTCATCAAAAAACGGCCGGAACACATCGCGCCGATACTGGTGCGCTGTATCGCCCTCAAACTCCAGCGGGCCAAGGGTAGAGCCGTTATAGTTCACCCCGCTGTGCCGCCAGGGCCCCATGACCAGCGTATTCGGCGCTTTGATATCCGCATCCTTCAGCGCCTGCCAGGAATGGATTGCACCCCACATATCTTCCTGATCCCACAGGCCCTGTTCCCACAGCATCGGGACGGTGGGCTTGCGCTGCGCCAGCAGTTTATCCAGTGCCTGTCCCTGCCAGAACGCATCATAAGCCGGGTGAGCGTGCATCCGCTGCCAGAACGGATACTGGTCCAGCCCAGCCTGCGTCGCAAAGCTTCCGGCAGATCCGGCTTTCAGAAAATTCGTGTAATCATCAGCATCTCTGCGCGGGATGCTGTCGCCTGACCGCCGCACCGTCATCTGGCTGGTAAAATAATCAAACGAGCCCTGACGAAAGGCGCCGTAATGGAACCAGTCATCGCCCATCCAGCCATCCACCATCGGGCTTTCCGGTGCCGCCACCTTCAGTGCTGGATGCGGGTCCAGCAGCGCCATGACCACAGTAAAGCCTTCATAAGAAGAGCCGGTCATGCCGACGCGCCCGTTGGACTCCGGCACATTATGCACCAGCCAGTCCACCGTATCCCACGCATCCGTCGTTTCATCCGTTTTGGTGGGGTTGAGGGGGCCATGCGGCGGGCGCGTCATCACATAATCGCCCTGAGAGCCATATTTACCGCGAATATCCTGAAAAACGCGGATGTAGCCACCATCAACAAAAACATCATCCCCCTGCGGCAGCACTTCCCGCATGGTCAGCGCATTGGGCACGCGGTCTGCACGGTGGCCCGCATTATAGGGCGTCCGTGTTAAAAGGATGGGGGCATTGCGGGCATTTTTAGGAATAACAATAACGGTATACAGCTTCACGCCGTCCCGCATGGGGACCATCACTTCCCGTTTGATATAATCCCGCTGCTGGTCCGTTGGCAGATGCACACTGGCCGGAATATCGCTCCCGGTCTGCACGCTCAGCGGGTCATGCGCCGGAGCAGCCGCAGCCGTGGGTGCGGCGGCCTGCGCTGCCGGAATCGTTGCCATCAGCAACAGTCCGGACACGGCAACACCGGCCCACAGGCTCTTTTTATGTCCGGTGACGTTCTGTTTTAAGCTGGTCTGATATCCCACCATGATCCTGCACTTCTGTCTGGTCATTGCTTTGCAAGCTGATGCCCAGACGATGCGTTGGATCTGGCGGTTCGTCCACCCTGTTTTCTCAAAAACCCGCCTCAGGCCGGCAGGTAACCGGGGTAATCTGAGCAAAGGCCCAGTCCAGCCAGGGCAGCAGCGCCCGCACGTCTGACGCCTCGACCGTGGCCCCACCCCAGATACGCAGGCCCGGCGGAGCGTCCCGGTAGCTGGCAATATCAAATGCCACGCCTTCTTCATCCAGCAGAGCGACCATCTGTTTGACAGCCTTCATCTGCTCGGACCGCTCCAGTGCTAAAAACCACGGTGCCACAATCCGCAGGCAGATGGCGGTGGATGAGCGCTCGGCGTCATTCCGAGCCAGAAACTCCACCCAGTCGGTCCGGGCTTCCCACGCGCTTACTTCCGCCAGATTGGCCTGACTACGGGCCTTCAGCCCGGACAGACCACCCACGGACTCCGCCCATTTCAGGCTGTCCAGTGCATCTTCCACACACAGCATGGACGGGGTGTTGATCGTATCGCCCCGAAAAATTCCTTCAATCAGCTTGCCTTTTCCCGTCAGACGGAAAATCTTGGGCAGCGGGCGCGGTGCTTCAAAACTTTCTAAACGCGCTACGGCACGCGGAGAAAGAGCAAGCATTCCGTGCGCGGCCTCACCACCCAGCGCTTTCTGCCAGGACCATGTGACCACATCTAGACGGTCCCACGGCAGATCCATCGCAAAGGCGGCTGATGTGGCGTCACAGATCACCAGCCCGTCATGCTGCGCCGGAATGGCCTCAGCGGAAGGAAGCCGCACGCCGGACGTGGTGCCATTCCACGCCAGAACGACATCATGCGTCCAGTCTACCTGTGTCAGATCCGGCAACTGGCCATACTCTGCCTTCAGAACGCGCGCCTTTTCCAGCCTGAGCTGGGAAACAATATCCTGCGCCCACAGGGAGGAGAAACTTTCAAACGCCAGCACATCCACCGGGCGCTCACCCAGCAGAGACCACAATGCCATTTCCACCGCACCGGTGTCCGATGCCGGGACGATGCCCACCCGCCAGCCTTCCGGAACGCCGAGCATGGCCGCAGAACGGTCAATCACCTCCGCCAGTCTGGCCCGCCCTTCCGTAGAGCGGTGGGACCGGCCTGTCAGCGCGTTGGACAGCGCCGCCACAGTCCAGCCCGGACGCTTGGCGCAGGGGCCGGAAGAAAAGCACGGATTGGCAGGGCGGCAAGCCGGACGGGAGGAATTGGAGGAATGTGTGGAGGTCATCACCCGGTCCGGTTTCATGGAAGTGAGACAAGTTATGGTGCGAGAGAGGGGACTCGAACCCCTATGCCTTGCGGCGGTCGATTTTGAGCCGACTACGTCTACCGATTCCGTCACTCTCGCGGCAGGGCTTTCCCTACCAGCAAAAAGGCTGGCAGAAAAGGCCACATCCCCTCCGGTCAGCCTTGCCCCATTCCGGGCAGGGCCGAAGCAGAGCCGGGATTACCGGCAGACACGCGCGGAACCGTCCGCAGCGATATAGGTGCCGGTCTGGGTATTAAAGCAGGCATTCTGCACACAACTGTTCCCGCTGGCGAGCGGCTGAGGGTAGTTCTGCACCGCCATGGCCTGACTCTCCCGTGCGGCTGTACCGCAGAGCGGGGTGTTGGCCGGGGCTGACGGATCATTCGTCAACTGGCTTTCATTTGCAGGAGTGCCCTGCTGGATTGCCATGTTGGCCGGAAAGGTCTGGAGCGGGACTTTCTGCTGCGCCGCAGGCTGGGCCGCACATCCGGCCAGCAGCCCCAGAACAAGGCAGCATCCCAGCGGGCGAAGAAAACGCGTAGACATGTGAACAGTCCCCTCAAGACAGGCCGGGCCTCACAGCCCCCGTTTTTCTCTGTGCCGTGTGCACAGGCTGACACAATAGACAGGATCAGAATTCAAGCTCAACCGGGCTTCCCTCCCGCCTTACAGTTCCAGCGTGGTCTGCTCGGCTCTGGCAGGTTTTTTCCGGCTGATAACGGCATCACGCTGGCCATCCCCAAAGGTCAGCACAACATCTTCCCCAGCCTTCAGCTTACGGGCTGACGTGACCGGCTGGCCCTGCGCCGTGACCAGCGCATACCCCCGCGCCAGCACCGCCTGTGGAGAAACCGCTTCCAGTTGCCCGCCCACACCCGCCAGCGCCGCGCGGC
>NZ_BAJW01000052.1 GCF_000613905.1 Acetobacter persici JCM 25330 | reverse complement strand
CCCGCAGCCTGTTTGGCCGCGTGACCGGCGCCTTCCGCCGGACGGGCATGGGTGAAGAACAGCGGCATGAACCGGCGGCGGAACCGCAGCGCCCCATGGTCAGCCCCGCTGGCCAGCAGGGCCCGAGCGTGCGCCCGGCTGACACGGATGATGCAGGGCTTGAAATTCCGACCTTCCTGCGCCGCCAGTAATCAGGCGCAGTTTTCTGCCGCGCTGCTCATCAGGGCAGCGCGGTTTTTTTATGTAATAGACGGCAATAATGATTGACTCGCCAGAACAGAAGGCGGGCTTTAGCGTTACCCTGCACGTCTTTTAAACCGCGCAGGAAAGAAGCCAGAGCCATGGACAGTCTGCTTATGGAACCCATCACCTACTCCGCCCCGCCGGAGTCCGTTACTGGTCCCGCTGCCCTGCCCTCAGCTCCACGTTCTCCTGCTGTCCAGCATACGCTGCACCACACCATTTCCTGTGTGGGCACAGGCCTGCATACCGGAGCCTGCATTACCCTCACCCTCCAGCCCGCCCCTGCCGGGCATGGGGTTGTGTTCAAACGCTCCGATCTGAACGCAGCGTTTCTGCCTGCACGATTCGATTACGTGGTGGATACGCGCCTCAGCACCGTGCTGGGGGACCCAACCAACCCCGCCAACCGGATTGCCACCATTGAACATCTGATGGCCGCGCTGAATGGCTGCGGGATTGATAATGTTCTGGTGCTGGTAGACGGCCCGGAAATTCCGGTTTTTGACGGATCTGCCGCGGATTTTGTGTTCCTGATGGACTGCGCTGGCCGCGTGGCGCAGGACGCTGTGCGGCACCGGATTGATGTCCTGCGTCCGGTGAGGGTCGAGCAGAATGGCGCGTTTGTGGAACTCAGCCCGGCGCCCGTGCAGAGCCTGCATCTGGATATGAGCATTGATTTCCCGGCGGAAGCCATCGGCAAACAGACATTCTCAACCGAGCTGACCCCAGCCACCTTCCGTCGGGATCTGGCACGCAACAGAACCTTCACACTGCGGCAGGAAATTGAAGCCCTGCATAAAGCCGGGCTGGCGCGAGGCGGCTCTCTGGAAAACGCAATTGTTGTGGACGGGGCCGAGATTCTCAACCCGTCTGGCCTGCGCTGCCCGGATGAATTTATCCGCCACAAGGTGATGGACGCCGTGGGCGATCTGTATCTGGCTGGAGCCCCCCTGCGCGCCCGCTTTACCGGCCATCGGTCAGGCCATTGCCTGAACAACAAGGTGCTGCGCGCCCTGTTTGCGGACCCGTCAGCCTGGCGCTATGTGCCTGCCCATGCGGGCTTTTCCCTCGCCGCGGCGTAAGGTGCCTGCACCCAAAATACAAAGAGCGCCTTCATTCCCTTTTCTTGAGCGCCATGCGTGCTATAAGACGAGTTCAAACTGAAGAGCCGGGATGCCTGTGAGCCTCATTAATTCTCTTTCCGTTCGCTGCCGCATACGCCATCTGGCATCGGCTGGTCTGCTGTTGGGCTTGTCCGGGTGCGGCCTTTTTGGCGGCGGGAAACCCGCTCCGGCTCCCAAGCTCGCATCCCCGGAAACCCTTTATAATAACGGGATTGATGCTCTGCGCACGCAGCGTTACACGCTGGCGGCCGCAGAGTTTGAAGTTCTGCAGCAGAACTATCCCTATTCCGGCTACATTGCGAACGCCCAGTTGATGGAAGGGTATGCCTACTACCTGAAAGGCAAATACCCGGAGGCCGTGCAGCAGCTTAACCGCTTTATTGGCCTGCACCCCACCAGTGCTGATGCCGCTTATGCCTATTACCTGCGCGCGCTGTGCTTCTATGAGCAGATTGCGGACGTCAAGCGTGACCAGCAGGGCACTGTGGAAGCCATGGATGCGCTGGAAGAAGTGATTACCCGCTTCCCGCAGTCTCAGTATGCGCGGGATGCCCAGTTGAAAATTGACCTGTGCCGGGACCATCTGGCCGGTAAGGAAATGCTGGTTGGCCGGTATTACCAGCAGGAACGGAACTATGAGGCCGCAATCAACCGCTACCAGCGCGTTGTGCAGGACTTCCAGACAACCAACCATGTGCCTGAAGCTCTTGAGCGTATGGTCGAAGTCTATCTGGACCTCGGCCTGACGGATCAGGCGCGTAAATCCGGCATTGTGCTGGGCTACAACTATCCCGGCAGCAAATGGTATCGTTACGCTTATAGCGACCTGAAGCGTTATAAGCTGCTGAGCAACAACTTCCCCATTCCGGGTAAGGTAATTACGGCGCAGACCCAGCCTGCCCCAACAACACAGCCGCCGACCGCCACGGGCACCGCTCCGGCTCCTTCGGCTCTGGATATCAAAGCCGCACCTGTTCAGCCTGTTAAAAAACAGCGTATTGAACCGCAGGTCGATCAGGCTCCGGTCCTGCGTTAAGCAGAACGACATGGCACACACATCAGACCCACGCCGGAGCCACCGCTTCCGCGTGGGTTTGTTGTTTTATGGGCAGACAGCGCTGCGGATGAGAGCTATAAGCCGCAAGAACGTATAGTGAACAGTCTTTCGGACCGGACATCATCATGCTGACAAACCTTTCCATCAGGGACGTCGTGCTGATTGAAGCACTGGATCTCTCCCTGCATGCGGGTTTTACCGCCCTGACGGGTGAAACGGGCGCAGGTAAATCCATCCTGCTGGACAGCCTTGGGCTTGCTCTGGGGGAACGCGCCAACGCGGGCCTCGTCCGTGCCGGGGCGGAAGAGGCCCGCGTTACTGCCAGTTTCGATATCCCCCAGACACACGCCGCCTACGCTCTGCTGAAAGAACAGGGAATTCCAGCAGAAGCGGGTGAGCCGCTCATGCTGCGCCGCATTGTCTCCCGGGAAGGCCGCTCGCGCGCATGGATCAACGATCAGCCGGTGGGCATTACGCTCATGCGCCGGGTGGCGGTGTCTCTGGTGGAAATTCAGGGCCAGCATGAACAGATGGGGCTGGCTGATTCCAGCACACATCGCGGCCTGCTGGATGCCTACGGTGTCCCGGCTTCTTTGCTGCGCGATGTTTCCACCACGTTTGATGGCTGGCAGAGCCTGCGGCGGGATCTGGACACGGCCCGGAAAAACCTCCTTGAAGCCGCGCGGGAAGAAGAATGGCTCCGGCATACGGTGGAAGAACTCACCACCCTTAATCCGCAACCGGGGGAGGAGGAGCAACTGGCCTTGCAACGCCACGGCCTGCAACAGTCCGAACGCCGCGGCGAAGCCATTGCGGCTGCCCTTGCGGAACTGACCCCGCGTGACAGGCGGAACAGTGGCCCGGCAGCCGCCCTGCGTGGGGCCAGCCGCGCCCTGCAACGCCTGCTCCCTGCCCCCACAGCAGAACAGACAGGCATTGACCCGCTGGAAGCCCGCACAAACGAGGCCCTGAGCGCGCTGGAAAGTGCAGAAAACGCTCTGGCGGAAGCGGAAAACCTCCTCTCCCGTCTGGCGGATGAGTCAGAAGCCAACCCGCGCCTGCTGGAAGACATTGAGGAACGCCTGTTCACGCTACGTGCCGCAGCCCGCAAGCATGACGTAACGGTGGATGACCTCCCTGCCCTGCTGGCGGATCTGTCCGCCCGCCTGACTGCGCTGGAAACAGGAGCAACACAGCTTGATGCGCTGGAGCAGGCCGTTAAAGAGGCCCGCGCGCAGTATGAACAGGCCGCCACCCGCCTTTCTGCCGCGCGCGAAAAAGCCGCGCGCAAGATGGAGCAGGCTGTCACCAAAGAACTCAAGCCGATCAAACTGGATAAGGCCCGGTTCTTTGCGCAGATCGAACCACTCTCACCGGACAACTGGAGCCGGCAGGGGATGGAACAGGTCCTGTTCCTGATTGCCGCCAACCCCGGTCAGCCGCCCGGCCCGCTGGCAAAGGTGGCCTCCGGCGGGGAACTTTCCCGCCTGATGCTGGCCCTCAAACTGGTGCTGGCAGGCCAGTCCGGTATTGGCACACTGGTGTTTGATGAAATTGACGCAGGCGTTGGCGGCGCAACAGCCGCCGCTATTGGGGAACGCCTGCACCGTCTGGCCCGCTCCGTGCAGGTTCTGGCCGTTACCCACAGCCCGCAGGTTGCCGCCAGTGCGGATGCCCATTTGCGCATTGGCAAAATTGTGCGTGACGGGCAGACTGCCACCCACGCAGCCCCCCTCAGCCACGCAGAACGACAGGAAGAAATTGCCCGTATGCTGGCCGGGGATGTGATTACCGATGCCGCCCGCGCCGCAGCCGCCAGCCTGCTGAAACATGAGAATGACTGACTTCCCGGACCTTACTACCCTGACCGCCGCACAGGCCAAAGCTGAACTCACACGGCTTGCAGACCTCATTGGCCGCTACAATACCGCCTATTACGCGGAGGATGCCCCCGAGGTAAGCGATGCGGAGTATGACGCGCTCCGTAAACGCTACGACGCTCTTCTGGCTCTGCACCCGGATGCAGAACCAGCGGACAGTGCCGCGCGCGCCGTTGGCGCCGCACCAGACAGCGCTTTTGGCAAGCACCGGCATCTGGTGCCCATGCTCTCGCTGGATAACGTGTTTGATCAGGCGGAATTTGAAGCCTTTATCAGCCGCGCTACCCGCTTTCTGGGTCTAAGTGAGGCGGATGCCGGCAAGCTTGCGTTTGTGGCCGAACCCAAGATTGACGGACTGTCCATCAGCCTGACCTACGAAAATGGCCTGTTTGTCCGCGGCACAACACGCGGCGACGGGACTGAGGGGGAAGACGTTACCGCCAACCTGCGCACGTTGAAGGATCTGCCGGAACGCCTGCATGGCCCCGTGCCGGAACTGATTGAAATTCGCGGTGAGGTCTTTCTCTCCAAAGAGCACTTTCTGGCGCTTAACGCAGCACAGGAAGAGCTGGGGCGCAAACCGTTTGCCAACCCGCGCAACGCGGCCGCCGGGTCTCTCCGCCAGCTGGATGCGCGGGTTACGGCCCGACGCCCGCTCTCACTGTTTGCGTATGCCATGGGCTTCTGTTCGGAAAAACTGACCCTGAGCCACTGGGATTATCTGGAACAGCTCAAAACGTGGGGCTTTCCGGTCAATCCGCTGTCCGTGCGTCTGGAAGCCGCCAGTGGCGCGGAAGCGTTTTTTGACACAGTCAGCCAGAAACGCGCGGCCCTCGCTTATGATATTGATGGGGTTGTTTATAAAATCGACAACCTGAGCCTTCAGGAGCGGCTGGGCTTTGCCGGGCGTGCGCCCCGCTGGGCGGTTGCGTGGAAATTCCCGGCGGAGCAGGCTGTCACGACCCTGAAAGCCATTGAAATTCAGGTTGGCCGCACCGGCGCGCTGACCCCGGTCGCACATCTTGAGCCCGTGAATGTAGGCGGTGTGCTGGTTACGCGCGCCACATTGCATAATGAAGATGAAATTGCCCGCAAGGACGTCCGGCCCGGCGATACCGTACAGATCCAGCGCGCCGGGGATGTGATCCCGCAGATCCTGTGCGTGATCCCCCCCGGCCCGGACGCCCCTCCACGGCAGGAACCGTTCCGGTTCCCCGACCACTGCCCGGCCTGCGGGGCCCTCGCTGTGCGGCCGGAAGGGGAAGCCGTGCGGCGCTGTACCGGCGGCCTGACCTGCCCGGCCCAGATTCTTGAACGGCTGATCCATTTTGTCTCCCGCACCGCGTTTGATATTGACGGGCTGGGTGACCGCAGCATCCGCGAATTTTACGATGCCGGGTTCCTGCACACACCGGGCGATATCTTCCGCTTGCAGGAGCATGCGGAGGAGATCATGAAGCGGGATGGCTGGGGGGAGCAGTCCGTGCGCAACCTCATGCAGGCCATTGAGGCCCGGCGCACCATCCCTCTCTCCCGCTTTATCTATGCGCTGGGTATCCGGCGCGTCGGGGACAGTAACGCCCGCCTGCTGGCCCGGCATTACGGATCGTATGAAAACTGGCTGGAGCAGCTCCGTAAGGCCGCACTGATCGGCTCGGACGAGCGGCTGGAACTCGGTCCATCACCGGCATTGGCAGTGTGATTGCGGAAGATCTGGTGGCCTTCATGCAGGAAGATCACAATCTCGCAACCCTTGCGGACCTGCGCGCCTCCCTGACCATCACGGATGAAGAGGCCGTGTCCGGCGGGGCGCTGGCAGGCAAGACGGTTGTCTTTACCGGCACCCTGCACACCCTCACCCGACAGGAAGCCCGCGCCATGGCTGAACGCATGGGGGCAAAAGTGTCTGATTCCGTCTCCAAAAAGACCGATCTGGTCATTCTGGGAGAAAAAGCGGGATCAAAAGCCAAGAAGGCCGAAGACCTTAAAATTGCCACTTTGGATGAGGCTGGCTGGAATGCTTTTTGCGCAGGTGAGGGACCTGATTTTTCTGCCTGATAACGCAAAAAGAGTCGTTGCCCGGACCAGAAATCTGCGCCATGCTACCGGGCAGCGAAGGGGTGGAATTCGTCGTCCAGAATAAAAATAAAATTTCGTTCGCAGACCAGCCTGTTTCCTCGTTGTTTTCCCCCTCGTGCGGGCAAATGAGGCCTCTGCGTTCGCAACAATAAAGTGAACGGCAACATGACCAAGTGGATCTACAGTTTCGGCGCAGGCCAGAACGACGGCAACGCCGGAATGCGCAATCTCCTCGGCGGCAAAGGCGCAAACCTGGCCGAAATGTCCAATATCGGCCTGCCAGTGCCGCCCGGATTTACCATCACCACTGAAGTCTGCTCCGCCTTTTACGAAAACGGCCGCAAATATCCGTCTGACCTCAAGGACCAGCTCAACGAAGCGATGGCCCGCGTGGAAAAGGCGATGAACCTGCGTTTTGGCGATGCGGACGCCCCGCTGCTGGTTTCCGTGCGCTCCGGTGCGCGCGTCTCCATGCCCGGCATGATGGATACGGTGCTGAACCTCGGCCTGAATGATCAGACGGTTGAAGGACTTGCCCGCTCCTCCGGTGACCCGCGCTTCGCATGGGACAGCTACCGCCGCTTTATCCAGATGTACGGCTCTGTGGTGCTCGGCGTCTCTCATCATCGCTTTGAAGATCTGCTGGAACAGACCAAGCGTGAACTCAGCAAAGATGATGATACCGAGCTGACAGCCGAAGAATGGAAAGTTGTCCTTAAAGGCTACAAGGACATCGTGCTGAATGAAACCGGCACGGCCTTCCCGGAAGACCCGCAGGACCAGCTCTGGGGTGCCATCGGGGCCGTGTTCGGCTCCTGGATGAACCCGCGCGCCAACACCTACCGCAAGCTGCATGATATTCCGGCAAGCTGGGGCACGGCTGTGAACGTACAGTCCATGGTGTTCGGCAATATGGGGCAGGATTGCGCTACCGGCGTCTGCTTCACACGTGACCCGTCCACGGGTGAAAACGTGTTCTACGGTGAATATCTGATCAACGCGCAGGGTGAAGACGTGGTGGCCGGTATCCGCACACCGCAGCCCATGGCGGCTGAGCGCGCAACGCCTGACCAGAACCCGATGGAAAAGGCTCTGCCGGAAGCCTATCAGGAAATGCTCAAGGTGCGTGACCTGCTGGAACGCCACTACAAGGACATGCAGGACATTGAATTCACCGTGCAGAGCAACACGCTCTACCTGCTCCAGACCCGGTCTGGTAAGCGCACGGCTGCCGCTGCCCTGCGCATCGCCATTGACATGGCGCAGGAAGGGCTGATCACAAAAGAAGAAGCAATTGCCCGCGTCCCGCCTGCGTCTCTTGACCAGCTTCTCCACCCGATTCTGGACCCCAAAGCCGAGCGCAAGCAGCTTGCCCGTGGCCTCCCCGCTTCTCCGGGTGCCGCAACCGGCGTGATTGCGTTCTCTGCGGAAGATGTGGAAGACCGCGCCAGCAAGGGCGAAGACGTCATTCTGGTCCGTATCGAAACCTCTCCGGAAGACGTGCATGGCATGCACGCCGCCCGTGGCGTGCTGACCACCCGTGGCGGCATGACGTCTCACGCCGCCGTTGTGGCGCGTGGCATGGGGCGTGTCTGCGTTGCCGGTGCCGGCAGCATCATGGTGGACTACAAAGCCCAGACCATGACGGTGAACGGCCACACCCTGAAAGCGGGTGACTGGCTGACGCTGGATGGTGGCACGGGTGCCGTCTATCTCGGCCGCGTGCCGACCATTCCGCCCACGCTGTCCGGTGACTTCTCCACCCTAATGGGCTGGGCGGACTCCGTGCGTCGCCTTGGCGTCCGCGCCAACGCGGAAACACCGGAAGATGCTGAAACCGCCCGCCGGTTTGGCGCGGAAGGCATTGGCCTGTGCCGCACGGAACACATGTTCTTTGGCCCGGACCGCATCGGCCATATCCGCCAGATGATCATGACGGAAGAAAAAGGCGCGCGCGCCAGAGCCATCGGCGCTCTGCTGCCGTTCCAGCGTGATGATTTTGCGGCCCTGTTCCGCATTATGGCGGGCCTGCCCGTTACCATCCGTCTGCTTGACCCGCCGCTGCACGAGTTCCTGCCGCACGGGGAAGCTGAACTGAAGGAAGTAGCCAAGGCTCTGGGCCAGGATGTGGAAGCGCTGCGCGCGCGTCGCTCAGCTCTGTCCGAAGCCAACCCGATGCTCGGCCACCGTGGCTGCCGTCTGGGGATCAGCTACCCGGAAATCTACGCCATGCAGGTGCGCGCCATTACGGAAGCCGCCCTCGCCATTTCCAAGGAAACCGGCAAGGCTGTGATCCCGGAAATCATGATCCCGCTGGTTGGCACCAAAGCCGAGCTGGATCTGGTGCGTAAAGCCAGTGAGGCGGTAATTGCGGATGTTCTGAAAGAACAGAACGCCACTCTGGAATACCGCATCGGCACCATGATCGAACTTCCGCGCGCAGCCATCACGGCCGACAAAATTGCGGAAAGTGCTGACTTCTTCTCCTTCGGCACGAACGACCTTACTCAGACCACACTCGGACTCTCCCGTGATGATGCCGGGTCCTTCCTGCCTGACTATGTGGAAAAAGGTCTGCTGCCGCAGGACCCCTTCATCTCCATTGATCAGGAAGGCGTTGGCGCTCTGGTGCGGATGGGCGTTGAAAAAGGCCGGGCTACCAAACCGGATATCAAGCTGGGCATTTGTGGTGAACATGGCGGGGACCCGCTCTCCATCACGTTCTTTGAATCTGTCGGGCTTGATTACGTCTCCTGCTCCCCCTTCCGTGTGCCTGTTGCACGGCTGGCAAGCGCACAGGCTGCTCTGGCTGCACGCAAAGCGGTAAAAGCCTGAAGAAAAGCATGGCCGCCCCTGTTCCGGGGCGGCCATGACCCTGAGTGACCAGCCATGCAGCAAAACACCATCACTCTGCATCTTGTTTCTGAAGCCACTGGCCAGACACTGGATGCCGTCGCACGGGCCTGTATTGCCCAGTTCCCCAATACCGATGTCAGACTGCGCCACTGGAATCTGATCCGCTCGCGCCTGCAACTCCGCCGCGTTCTGCGCCATATTGCGCTGGACCGCGGGCCTGTCATGTCATCCCTGACGGACCCGGCTTTGCAGGCCGATATGGAAGCAGGATGTGTGAGCCTTCAGGTGCGCCTGCTGGATGTGCTGGATAATGCTGTGACGTTTCTCTCCGAAGAAACAGGTGAGACCGCCACACGTCACCCCGGCGGCCAGTATATCATGGATGAAAACTACTATCAGCGGATTGAGGCCATGCATTACGTGCTGGCTCATGACGATGGACAGGAAACGGATGATCTGAACGAGGCGGACCTCGTTCTGGTCGGCGTTTCCCGCGTGTCCAAAACGCCAACCTGTTTTTATCTTGCCAACCGCGGCATTAAAGCGGCCAACGTCCCGCTTGTGATGGGGATTGAACCGCCCCCTTCCCTGTTCACGCTGAAACGCCCGGTAATCGGGCTGACGATTGACCCACAGACCCTGATTGAAATCCGGCGGACTCGTCTTTCCCAGATGATGCCAAACAGCCGTCATGCCGATCCTTCAGCAGACTACGCCTATATTGACCTTGAAAAAGTGCAGGAAGAACTGCGCTGGGCCCGCCGCCTGTGCCGCCACCATAACTGGCCGGTTATTGACGTGACCCGACGCTCTATTGAGGAAACATCAGCCTCCATTCTGGATCTGATAGCGCCGCAATAAACCCCGCCTCCTGTGCGCAGACGTAAAAAAGCCCCGGTCAACGGGGCTTTTTTTGTAAGGAAACCGGAAGGCTCAGTCTTCCAGTTCCGAGGCTTCAAGCCGCTGGACGCGAATGGCCTGCCCCTGTGCATTATAATAGATAATGCTGCTGCCACGGCGTTCAGCATAGCCATCGGGCTTGCCATCCTGTGTCCAGAACAGCAGACGGTTGGCGTCAGCCTGCTCCTGCACTTTATCTCCGGCAGGACGATAGCGGAATTTGCTGAAATCCTTATGGGCACGCGGCAGCGGGGGTTTGGCCGCAAGATGGTGCATATCCGGGCCTTTGTGGCCTTCCTCGCCGCCCTCTCCGTCATCATCATCCGCCAGAGCGGGAGAGACCGTCAGAACAGGCAGAGCAACAGCCCACAGACCAGCAAACAGAACACACCCTTTACGGAACCACTGTGCCATAGCGCGTTGACCTCCCGCGTTCAAACAGCCTTTAACGCCCTGATCTTTGCCCGTTTTTAGCACCGGGCGCAATGCAGGAGGGCTGTTCTCCGCCGCTCACAGCACAGCCTTGCAAATCAGTCACCATTTCTGGTCGCAAGCTTCTGAAAAATAGCCTCAAAGACCGGGTCTGCAAAACGTCCTACTTCCCGGAAAGCGATGGCCTCCTCCACTTCTGGCTCGTGCCGCAACCGCTGCTCCAGAAGTTTCATGACGCCCGCTGCCGTATTGCCCTCAGCATAGAGCAGGAAAGGCATATCAAACCGCTCATTGTAGGATTTATTGAGAGACCGGAACTGCGCGAATTCTTCCGGTGAGAGCTGGTCCAGCCCGGCGGGAGCCGTCGTGCCTGACATAATCCGCTCCCGCGGGGAGGCCACGGCCAGCAGAGTTTCCAGCCCCGGATAAGCCCGCAAGACCCGCAGACGGGCTTCCTGCGGTGCGCCACGCACCATAGCCATCAGGGTACTTTTCAGCGCGGAGATATCCGCAAAAGGCCGACATTCATAAGCCTCTTCCGCAGCCCAGGGTGCTTCCCTGAACACAGACCCGAATGTCGCACTAAACTCAGAGCGCTTCATGGCATTAATCGCGCGCGTTACGGACTCGTCCATACAGATATCTCTCCGTTTCAGCCCTGTTCCGGCAGGTCTGGCCTGTTCATTTCCACTCATGCGGCACGCATCCGTCCCCCATCAGGCGGCCTTGAGGATGCGAGAGCGGAACAAAACAGACAACGCCTGCCAGCACCTATCGTTCATGCATCATGCGCACAGCCAGCCCCTTGCCCACAAGGCTTTGTTTTTTCACCCGCAAGGACCTTGTCGCGCCTCCGGGCGGCCCTTTATCATGCGCGCCATGACGGAAACACTGACCGGGCCGTTCACGCTGGAACGAGATATCAAAAAAAGCCGGTTTGTGGCCCGTGCCGCGCCCGTGCAGAGCAGTGAGGAAGCTGACGCCTTTATTGCCGGTATTATGGCTGCTGAGCCGGATGCCACGCACCATTGCTGGGCATGGCAGGTGGGGCCGCACTGCCGCTGCCATGATGCCGGAGAACCCTCCGGCACAGCCGGACGCCCTATTTTACAGATGATTACCGCGCAGAAACTGGACCTCGTCGCCATCGTCGTCACCCGCTGGTTTGGCGGAATCAAGCTCGGCGCGGGCGGGCTGGTGCGCGCCTACGGCGGCACAGCGGCGGAGTGCTTGCGGGAAGCCCCGAAGGAAGAACTGATTGAGCGCATCCGGCTCAGTTTCCACTGTCCGTTTTCACTGCTGGCTCTCATGCAGGCAAGGCTGCAGGAATGGACGGGGATAGAAAGCGCGCCGCCGGAGTTTGACAACACAGGGGCCCTGATTGTGCTGAGCCTGCCCGTTGAACAGCAGGAGAGCATCACACATCGCATTCAGGATTTAACCAGTGGGCAAGCCACTGTTAGTGTGGTGGAGGACTAGAAGCCCCACCTGCACATTTTTTCGCACAGGCAGGCTTCAAACCCTCCGGTCACGTCAGCGCGGTGTAACCCAGCCATTCCCGGTTGCGTCACCCATCTGGCCGGAACCATACGGGCCGCTGCTTTCATAGGCAGAGCCATAACGGGACAGGTCAGAGCCGGTCACGGCATCACGATGCACTTTTGCCAGATGGTCCGGGTCCGCACCGTGGTTGAATTCCATGGACGGCGCGTCCTGATAGCCCGGCGGAAGGCTACGGTGACCATGCACGGTCTTCTTTTCAGCCGATTTCTGGCCGGACTGGGAAGAGGCATCATCCCCGAAGGAAATATTGTCATCAGGCGTCAGAGCCGGGTCAGCATAGGCGGCAGACAGCCCCGTAGCCAGACTGAACCCAAGGCAAAGCCCGGTGAGCAGAAGTAAAGACGGTTTACGCAGCTGCGCCATTGCGCGTCACCCCGCGAAAAAAAATGAACCCTAACCTGCACTCAGAGATCTGGCGCGGGCGACAAGCAGCCAGTATCGCACCAACCCACGAAAAAATCCAATCAGCTTTCATCACGAAACAGTCCGCCGATCCTGTGGGCCGCCTCACCGGCTATCCTGCTGGAAACAGAGGGAAACTGAGAACCTCACGCCCCTTTGCAGCAGCCATACGCCAGCAACACGGGGGCCATTCCTCATGCGCAATGCGTATTGCAGTCATTAAAGAACAGCACCATTTAACCCTAACAAAATTTGCGTATTGCGGCGGTTTTAGACATAAAGTCACGCCCTCACGCTCACTGAACGTGTAAGGGCCTTTCTTTTTCCATCCGGCCTTCCCTTTTATTCAAGAATGAACAGACAGGATCGACCTATGAGTGCCTCGCTCAACCAGCCCCACCCGACGTCTAAAGCCTGGATGCCGGATAGCTGGCGGTCGTTTCCGGTCCGGCAGATGCCTACCTATCCGGATCAGGAGACTCTTAAAGCGGTTGAAGGCCGCCTGAGTTCCTACCCGCCGCTGGTTTTTGCCGGTGAAGTGCGCCGCCTGCGCGCGCAGCTTGCCAAAGCCGCCAAAGGGGAAGCCTTTGTTCTGCAGGGCGGCGCCTGCGCGGAAAGCTTTGGGGAATTCAAAGCCGACGTCGTGCGCGACACATTCCGTGTCCTGCTGCAAATGGCGGTTGTGCTGACCTTTGGCGCAAAAGTGCCGGTGATCAAACTGGGCCGTATGGCCGGGCAGTTCGCCAAGCCGCGGTCTTCCGATACGGAAACGCAGGGCGATGTGACGCTTCCGTCCTACCGCGGCGACATCATCAACGGGCCGGAATTCACGGAAGAAGCCCGCATCCCGGACCCGCTGCGGATGGAAACCGGCTATTTCCAGTCTACCGGTATCCAGAACCTGCTACGCGCCTTCTCGCGCGGGGGTTATGCCAACCTGCATGAAGTGCATCGCTGGAATCTGGGCTTTGTGGAACGCTCACCACTGGCCGACCGCTACCGCGTGATGGCCGAACGGATTGGCGAGACGCTCTCCTTCATGCAGGCGTGCGGGATTGACGCCGCCTCCGCCCCGCAGGTGGATGAGACAGAGTTCTATACCTCTCATGAGGCCCTGCTGCTGCCGTATGAGCAGGCTCTGACCCGTATCGATTCCACATCTGGCGAATGGTATGACTGCTCTGCGCATTTTGTGTGGATCGGGGACCGCACCCGCCAGCCGGACGGCGCGCATGTGGAATTCCTGCGCGGTGTGCGTAACCCCATCGGCATCAAGGTTGGCCCCACGACCTCTATTGAGGATCTGGAGCAGCTTCTGGAAATCCTGAACCCGCAGGATGAAGCCGGGCGCATTACCCTTATCTCCCGCATGGGGGCGGAAAAGCTGGGCAACCACCTGCCGCAGCTTATGCGGGCCGTCAAAGGCACGGGCCGCACCGTAACCTGGCTGACAGACCCGATGCATGGCAACACCATCTCCACCTCTCACAAGGTGAAGACGCGCTCCTTTGATGCCATCATGAAAGAAATCAAAGGCTTCTTTGATGTCAGCAAAGCCGAAGGCGTCCATGCAGGCGGCGTGCATCTGGAAATGACAGGCCAGAACGTGACGGAATGCGTCGGTGGCGCCAACTGCCTGACGGAAGATGATCTGGGCAGCCGGTACGAAACCTTCTGTGACCCGCGCCTGAATGCGGAACAGGCTCTGGAAATCGCGTTCCTGCTGGCTGAGGAACTGACGGGCAAACGCTGAGCGCTGCCTGACAGGTCTCTTCATCACAGAACCGGGGGGTGTCTTTACCGCACCCTCCGGAAAGACCATGATCCGTGCACCTAAAACCGGAACGGAGCGCTGAGAGCATGACGCATTCCCCTAAAGGCACGGATGCGCCCGGCCTGACGAACGCCTACACATCGGCCCCGCTGGCTGACGCCACCATTCATGCGCGGACGGATTCCTACTTTAATCGCACGCGGGAAATTGTCTCCCATTTTGGCGATGCGCAGGTGACGTATGCCTTCTTCATCCGTCGTCCGGTTATTTCCGCACCGGGCTGATGCTGGAATGGCTGAAAAACGTCATGGCCGAACGCAACAGTCCCTATTCGGTTGATCTGGTTCATCCGGAAGGGGACTGGGTCGGCGCGGGTGAACCGCTGATGTACATCACCGGCTCCTTCACCCATCTGGCGGATCTGGAAACGCTGCTGCTGCAAAAGCTCGGCAGCCCCTGTGTTGCGGCGCACCGGGCTTATCAGATTGCCATCTCCCTGCCCCAGACGCGGTTTCTGGCGATGGATGCCCGCCACTGTGCGGGGTTTGAAATGCAGGAACTGATGGCTTACGCCGCCTCTGTTGGCGGGCGTACTGCACAGCGCGACGGCGCTATCGGTTTTGTCGGCACCGCGAATGATGCCGTAGCCCCCTTTTTCGGCACGCAGGATGGCGCGGGCACCATGCCGCATGCGCTGATTGGCTATGCAGGCTCAACCGTGCGGGCTGCCGAAATGTTCCATGAGATGTATCCGGAAGCAACGCTGGTCGTGCTGGTGGATTATTTCGGGCAGGAAATTACGGATGCTCTGGCCGTTTGCCGCCGCTTTCCGCACCTTGCGGCGGAAGGCCGTCTGGCCGTGCGGCTGGACACACATGGTGGCCGCTTTCTGGAAGGGCTGAACCCGCAACTCTCTTACGCCGTGCTGGACCGGCACGCACCGGAGTCGTTACGCCGCTACCGCTCGGATTCAGAACTGCGCTATCTGATTGGCACCGGCGTTTCCGCCGCTGCGGTCTGGCGGATGCGGGATGCACTGAATGAGGCCGGTTTCCCGCAGGTGAAAATCATCGCCTCTTCCGGTTTTGGCGTCACCAAATGCGCCTGTATGGCTGATGCCCGCGCGCCGATTGACATTGTTGGCACCGGGTCTTTTATCCCGGACCGATGGAACGAAACATACGCCACAGCCGATATTGTCTCTTACAACGGCGTGGAACGCGTAAAAATCGGGCGTGAGTTTCTGCTCCCGTCCGCACAGAAGACACAGAAAGGCAAAGAGGCATGACGGAAACCTCCCCTCCCGAGGATAAAACCTGGCGCGTGCGCATTATGGATCTGTCCGGCGGTGCGGAAGATAATATTTCTGAAGAAGTCGGCGGGTTTCATGACCTTGCCCACGCCAACGCCTTTGCCCGCACCTATGTGCGGGACAGTGTGGAACGCTGCCGCATGCCAGGCTCCTCCGCCAAGGATGTGCTGACAGCATGGATGAGCTTTGGGGAAGATGCGCTGGTGATCGACGCGGGCGAAAGTGGCTGGCATTCCGCGAATGAACTGGATGATTTTGCCGCCACCCGCGCCACCCCTATGGAGCGGGACTGGCGCGCTCTGGACCCCCGCCGTCTGGTGGAAGATGAGGATGCGGACGAGGACCTGCCCGGTGCCACGGATGAGCCGGAAGAGCCCTCCTTTCACTAATCCTGTCATCCACTCCGGCAGAGGCTGGTATTTCCCCTCTGCCCACGGCATAGAGACCCTATGAAGCTTCGTTTTGCGCCCAGCCCCACCGGCATGCTGCATGTTGGCAATGCCCGTCTTGCTCTTGCCAATGCCCTGTTTGCCCAACGCAACGGTGGCAGCTTTCAGTTGCGTATTGATGATACGGACACAGAGCGCTCCCGCGAGAGCCATGTGGAAGCCATCCAGACTGATCTGACATGGATGGGCATTACGTGGGACGAAACTTTCCGCCAGACGGACCGGCTGGACCGCTACGCGCAGGCCATCAAAAAGCTGAAGGCCTCTGGCCGGCTCTACCCCTGTTTTGAAAGCGAGTATGAACTCGCGTCCAAGCGGGAAACCCAGATCCGCCAGCGCCGCGCCCCGGTGTATGACCGCGCCATGCTCAAACTGACCCCCGAACAGCGGGCCTCTGCGGAAGCAAACGGGAAAGTCCCTTACTGGCGGTTTAAACTCTCGGATACCGTCGTCCACTGGCGCGATCTGGTGATGGGGGACTGTCAGGTCAAACTCCCCTCCGTGTCCGACCCGGTTCTGGTCCGCACCGATGGCACCGTGCTCTACACACTGGCCTCCGTGGTGGATGATCTGGAAACAGGTGTGACCCACATTATCCGGGGTGAAGATCACGTGACCAACACGGGTGTTCAGCTTGATATTGCGGAAGCACTGGGCGCGCGCCCGGACCATTTCCGGTTTGCGCACCTGCCCCTGCTGCTGGATGAAAATGGTGGCAAGCTGTCCAAACGCTTTGATGCGCTCTCCCTGCGCACCCTGCGGCAGGACGGGATTGAGGCCGAAGCCTGATTTCCTATCTGGCGCGTCTGGGCAGTTCGGATGATCCGGTTCTGCTGCCGTTTGCCGAGCAGGCCGCAGTCTATGATATTTCCCACATCTCGCGCTCTGCCGCGCGGTTTGATACCCACCAGATGCTCGGGCTGAACCACAAACTGCTGGGCCAGTTGCCATTTGAGGCGGTAAAAGACCGCCTGCCGGAGGGCGCAACGGAGGCTTTCTGGCTGGCAGTCCGGGGCAATCTCGACCTGCTTTCTGAAGCCCGGCTGTGGCACACCGTAACGGATGGCACGCTGATCCCGCCGGTGCAGGAAGAGGAGCAGGACTTCCTGAAACAGGCCGCTGATCTGCTGCCTGCGGAACCGTGGGACACCACGACATGGAAGAGCTGGACAACCGCCCTGCGTGAGCAGACAGGCCGGTCCGGCAAAGCGCTGTTCCATCCGCTCCGCTTGGCGCTGACGGGTGAGGAACAGGGGCCGGAACTCAGAGACCTGCTGCCTTTGATTGGCCGTACCCGTGCGCTGTCCCGTCTGGTGCCCGGCAAGGCCTGAACCCCTTACCCCCTAAAACAGGAGAGAGTGTGCGTCATGATATCCGGCTCCCCCTCTCTCCCGCACACAACCCCGCACTACAGGATGGGCCTGACACCCGGCCCTTCTGATGCGCTGCTGATTATTGATGTGCAGAATGATTTCCTGCCCGGTGGCGCTCTCGCCGTGCCGGAGGGAGACGCCATTCTGCCGGTTATCCGGCAACTGACTGACCTCCCCTTTGGTGTGATTATCACCTCGCAGGACTGGCACCCCGCACAGCATATCTCTTTTAAAACAGCGACACCGGCTGGCCTCTGGCCGTCCCACTGCGTGGCCGGGACGCAGGGGGCCGCGCTGGCGGCAGACCTGACGGTACCCGCAGAGACACTGGCGGTTTTCAAGGGCACGCAAATGGATCAGGACAGTTACTCAGCGTTTGGCGGGGCAGATGCACAGGGCGTGTCTCTGGAGGCGCTGTTACAGCGCCACGGCATAAACCGCGTTTTTCTCTGCGGACTGGCGCTCGATTACTGCGTGCAGGCCTCCGCACTGGACGCGCGCAAGGCTGGTTTAGAAACTGTTGTGCTGACAGATGCCTGCCGGGGCATTGCGCATGACCTCACGCCTGCTCTTACCGCACTGCGGACGGCAGGCGTGATACTCTGTAGCTCTCAGGATCTTGCACCCGATATCCTCAACTAGAAACGCTTCCAGTCCTGCAAAAGGCGTCCGGTGGGTGCATACAGCACTGAAGATTACTCCGTTTCCAGCTTTCTGGCCGTGACAGCCCCCGGAACATCAGGCACTCTTTTCCTCAGTTGTGATCAGAACAGTGTTCGATAGTCCGGAAACCGCATGTTACCGCCTTTATCCCGCCGCTCTTTTGGTCTTGGCCTGACCGGTCTGCTGGCCCTCCCGCGCAGTGCGGGGGCCTCAACGCCCATCATGACATCAGATGTGCCGCCGCCCACGCTGGAAGTCCTGAAATGGGCACCCGCAACACGCGCCGCCCTGCAAACCGTTATGGACGCACACGGCCATTATGCGGAAGGATATGACCCTAACCAGCGCCCCTACGCGGTCTTTGACTGGGACGAGACAGCAATTGTCGGCAATGTGCAGGAAACACTGTTCCACTTCATGCTGGAGCATTTCAGCTTTCTGCTCCCCGCAGAACAGTTCCGCCATCTGCTGCATGTTGGCGGCTCTGAGCACCCCCTGCCCACGCAGTTTAAAAATCTTGCTGGTCAGCCCATTATTTTTTCCGAGCTGATACAGGATATTCTGGAAGACTACCGCGCCCTCGCCGCGCATTACGGGCATATGCCGCACCCACTCCCGCGTGAGGAACTCGCGGACGATCCCGCGTTGCAGGCCTTCCGCGCCCGTATGGCGCTTTATCATCAGGCCCTGCGCGCCATGCATGGGGAGGAAGCTGCCCAGCGCGGCCTGATCCGCCTGCTGGCAGGCCAGACCGTGCAGGATGTTGTAGCCCTGACCCGCGCTGCGAATGAAAGCGCCCTCGGCCAGTCCATAGAGCGCGTGACATGGAAAAGCCCGGCCACCCGCCCCGGCAGAACCGGCCCCCTCAGCGTCACCCTCACGCAGGCGCTGCGCCTGACGCCGGAAATGGCAGACCTGTTCCAGATTTTGCAGGAACAGGGGATAGACCCGGTTATCTGCACATCCTCACTTGAGGAAAGCGTCGCTATTTTCGCAACCTCTGCGGAATATGGCTATAATTTACGCCGCGAGCATATTTTTGGCGCACGGCTCAGCCAGCACAAAAGCGTCTATGCCGCAACGGAAGAAGCCAATTACCCATTCCCGTTCGGGGTTGGGAAAACCGCTATCATCCACACGCATATGGCCCACCGTAAACAGCCGCCACTGATCATTTTTGCAGGCGAGGACAGTTCCGGCCATCTGCTTTCCGCCTTCCCTCAGACCCCGCTCTGCTGCCTGATCAACCGCAAACAGACAGCGGATATGCAGCCTTTTCTGCAAGACGCCGTCAAACAACGGGGCACATCCTCCCCGCGCTTTGTCCTGCAAGGGCGTGATGAAAATACCGGCGAGTGGCGGCCCGACGAAGCCAGTATTTTTCTCGGCGAGACCAGCCCGACACTGCCATAAGTCTCGCGTTTGAAAATCCATCCGTTGCCTGAATAGCTTTCCCAATCTGTCGGCACAAAAATTTTCAAACAGCCTCAGCAAGCGTGGTCCCGCGCCATAGAAAAAGGGCCTGCCGGAACAAACCGGCAGGCCCTTTTTTAAAGACACCCAGAAACTGGCTGGCTTTTTAGTTCTTGGTTTTGTCAACCAGACGGGATTTTGCAATCCACGGCATCATGCCACGCAGTTTTGCGCCAACCGCTTCAATCTGGTGCGCATCGTTACGGGCGCGCGTTGCCTTGAAGCCAACATTGCCGGACTGGTTTTCCAGAATGAAGTTACGAACAAACGTGCCGTTCTGGATATCCGTCAGAATGCCTTTCATGGCCTTCTTGGTTTCCGGCGTGATCACGCGCGGGCCAGACACATATTCACCATACTCAGCGGTGTTGGAGATGGAGTAGTTCATGTTGGCGATACCGCTTCATAAATCAGGTCCACAATCAGCTTCGTTTCGTGCAGGCACTCAAAATATGCCATTTCCGGGGCGTAACCACCTTCAACCAGCGTTTCAAAGCCAGCGCGGATCAGTTCGACCAGACCACCACACAGAACAGCCTGTTCACCAAACAGATCGGTTTCAACTTCTTCCTTGAAGCTGGTTTCGATCACGCCTGCACGGCCACCGCCGATGGCAGAAGCGTAGGACAGCGCGATATCCAGAGCGGAACCTGATTTGTCCTGCGCGATAGCCACGAGGCACGGAACGCCGCCGCCACGCTGATATTCAGAACGCACCGTGTGGCCGGGGCCTTTCGGGGCGATCAGGAACACGTCCAGATCCGGGCGGGCTTCAATAATACGGAAATGGATTGCCAGACCGTGTGCAAAAGCCAGAGCAGCACCCTGCTTCAGGTTCTTTTCCAGAGAGTCCTTGTAAAGAGCGCCCTGCCCTTCATCCGGCGTCAGCACCATCACAACGTCAGCCCATGCAGCGGCTTTGTCCGGCGTCATGACCGTAAAGCCAGCCTGCTGTGCCTTTTCAATCGCGGAAGAGCCTTCACGCAGGCCAATCACGATTTCCTTAACGCCGCTGTCCTTCATGTTGTTGGCGTGGGCGTGGCCCTGACTGCCATAGCCAATAACAGCAACTTTTTGGATTTGATCAGATTCACGTCGGAATCGCGGTCGTAATACACACGCATTGTCATATTGCTTTCTTCCTTATTCTGTCAGAGCGCGCACGCTCTGCTCTTTCACCTTCAGAGGGACTGAATCGTCTGGGGTCCACGGCAGATTGCAGCGACTCCGGTACGGGAGACCTCAACCAGCCCAAGCGGACGCATCAGCTCGATGAAACTGTCAAGTTTGTCGGTGGAGCCTGTCAGTTCAAACACGAACGACGTCGCGGTTGTGTCCACCGCCCGCGCGCGGAACGCCTGCGCAATGCGCAGCGCCTCGGTGCGGGGTTCGCCGGAGGAGACGACTTTGATCATTGCCATCTCACGCGCCACATGCGGGCCTTCCGCCGTCAGGTCCACCACGCGGGAGACCGGCACCAGACGCGCCACCTGCGCCTTGATCTGGCGGATATCAGCCAGACTGCCAGTCGTGACGATATTGACCCGGGACTGCACGCCATGTTCATCCACCGGAGCCACAGTCAGGCTCTGGATATTGTAGCCACGGCCGGAAAACAGGCCGACAATGCGGGCCAGCGCCCCGCTTTCATTATCGACCAGAAGAGAGATGACCGCAGAGCCGGGAGCTTCCTGCTGCATTGAAAAACTTCCTGAAAACACGCCAGAACACGCCGTGTGCCTCACACGGCAGAGGAGAAAGGGAGGACGATCAGACGAGCATCATGCCCTCACGCGTAACTTTCGCGTCGCGTCCTTCCTGTTCCGGGCCAAGGATCATTTCATTATGGGCCGCACCTGAGGGAATCATCGGGAAGCAGTTTTCCCCTTCCGTCACGCACAGATCCACCACTACCGGACCATCATGCTCAAGAGCGGCACGAATGGTATCATCCAGTTCCGCCATGCGCGTTGCCCGCAGGCCTTTCGCGTGGAAGCTTTCCGCCAGTTTTACAAAATCCGGCAGGGCGTCACTATAGCTTTCGGAATAGCGGGAGCCGTGCAGCAGTTCCTGCCATTGGCGCACCATGCCCATATAGTGGTTGTTGATAATGAACAGCTTCACCGGCAGACGATACTGCGCGATGGTGCCCAGTTCCTGAATATTCATCAGGGTGGAGGCCTCACCGGCAATATCCAGCACCAGTGCGTCCGGGTGCGCAATCTGCGCGCCCACGGCGGCAGGCAGGCCATAGCCCATGGTGCCCAGACCGCCAGACGTCAGCCAGCGGTTCGGCTCATCAAACCGGAAATACTGCGCCGCCCACATCTGATGCTGCCCGACTTCCGTTGAGACATACGTATCCCGGCCCGTTTCACGCGCCAGTTCATAAATCCGGCGGATGGCCTGCTGCGGTTTGATAACGGCGTCCGGTGCCTGATCCTGCGAGAACCGCAGGCAGTTGAGCGCACGCCACGCCTCAATCTGCTCCCACCAGGCCGCCAGATCGGCCTGATGCGCATAAGCGGGCTCTTTTTCCCACTCTTCGATCATCATTTCGATAATGCGCCCGGCATCACCCACAATCGGCTGATCAACAGGATGATCTTGTTGATCTGGGAGGCATCAATATCCGCATGGATCTTGAAAGAGTCAGGGGAGAACGCATCCACCCGGCCCGTCACGCGGTCATCAAACCGGCTGCCCAGCGCAATCAGAACATCACAACCGTGGGTTGCCAGATTGGCCTCATACATGCCGTGCATGCCCAGCATGCCCAGATACTGCTTATCGTTCCCCGGATAAGCCCCAAAGCCCATCAGCGTGCAGGTAATGGGGAAGCCCGTCAGCCTGACCAGCCTGCGCAGATTTTCACAGGCTTCCGGGCCAGCGTTGATCACGCCGCCCCCGGTGTAGAACAGCGGACGACGCGCCTTTTTCATGGCGGCAACCGCACGTTTTACGGCGTCACGGTCCGGCTCTGCCGTGCCTTTGGCAACGCGCATCTGGGTCTGGCTGGCAGCAACATACGGTGCATCGCCCACCGTGATGTTTTTCGGCAGGTCAATCAGCACCGGGCCGGGGCGGCCGGAGCGGGCAATGGTAAAGGCCTCATGCACTGCCGGGGCAAGGTCTTCCGGGCGGCGCACCAGATAATTGTATTTGGTCACCGGGCGGGTAATGCCTGTGGTGTCCGCTTCCTGAAACGCATCATTGCCAATCAGGGAGGACGGCACCTGCCCGGACAGGCAGACCAACGGGATGGAATCCATCAGCGCATCCAGCAGGCCGGTGACGGCATTGGTCGCACCCGGACCGCTGGTGACCAGCACAACACCCACCTTGCCGGTGGAGCGGGCATAGGCCTCCGCTGCGTGCACAGCCGCCTGCTCATGCCGGACAAGCACATGACGGATACGGTTCTGCTTAAACAGGGCATCATAAATCGGCAGCACAGCACCGCCGGGATAGCCGAAAATAACCTCCACACCCTGCTCATCTAGCGCGCGCATAAGCACTTCCGCGCCCGGAAGGGTCTGCGGTTTCTGTGCATCGGGTGCTGAGGAGGCGGTCTGCGGTGTCATCTTATCCTGTTCTCCCGTGGAAGGGGCTGGGCCGCATCTTTAGGGAACCTGCGCACCAGCGTCAATCCCGGAAAGAATAAAAGAAATAATTTCATGCCATTTTCTTTCCGAAAATTTCTCAAAATCCGGCATACACATATCAAGATCATATGTGAGACCGGATTGTGTCAGCCCGTGATGCGCAAACCACGTCGCCTGACGCCGCGTATAACGGCCAGTTGCAAGGGTCGCGAGGCGGATTGCCTCCTCTTCCGGGATCTCCCCGCGCAGCATGGCCGCAAGTTCCGGCACACCGTGCGCCCGCATGGCAGGCAGAGCAGGGTCCAGTTTTTGTAATAACAAAGCGCGCACCTCATCCACCGCGCCCTGCTGCATCATGGCCTCAAACCTCAAAGCGATTCTGGCGCGCAGGTCTGGCCGAGGCGGCAGCAGGCGCACCGCCACAAACCGGCACGGCGCAGGCGGGAG
>NZ_BAJW01000053.1 GCF_000613905.1 Acetobacter persici JCM 25330 | reverse complement strand
TGGCACTGGCACTGGCACTGGCACTGGCACTGGCACTGGCACTGGCACTGGCACTGGCACTGGCACGCCGATCTCAGATCCAAAGGCTCCTGCGCAAGAACCGTAAGCCGGAAAAGTCAGAAAAATTAAGCGTGGAAGGACACGGCCTGACGCTTCTCCCCGGAGGATCAGAGGCCGGGGAGTTCGTTGACCGTCACAACGCGCCAGCCTTCAGCCAGCCGCTCCAGAATTGTCAGGGAGAGATTCTGGATAGAGAAGTGCAGCGCGGTCTCCGGGTGGATTCGCAGGGCGTGCGCCAGCGCGCCCCGAATGGCCCCGCCATGACTGACGGCAACGATATTCTGCCTTCATACGCATCGGCCTGACGGTCGAGCGCCGCGCCAACGCGGCCACACACATCCATCATGCTCTCTCCACCCGGCGGGCATTCCGTGGCCGAGACGGACCAGAAGGGATGCGGGGCCAGACGCAGGTGCTGTGGCAGTTCCTGATGCGGCATATTGTGCCATGCGCCGAGATTCTGCTCGATCAACGCAGGCTCCACATCCATCGGCACAGGCCCGTATCCGGCCTCCTGAATAGCTTCCGCCGTGCAGCGCGTGCGGGAGAGAGGGCTGATCAGCCAGTGCGCGTCTCGCGGGAGGCGGGCTGCCAGGGCTTCATACATCGGGCGCTGCGCGATCAGGCTATCCGGGCACAACGGCACATCCAGCGCGCCATAAAGCCTCAGCCGGGCATTCTGTTCCACCAGCGCGTGGCGGATCAGCCAGAACCGCGTAATGCCGGGGGCAAGCTGCGGTGTATCGAGAAAATTACCCTGATTGGTTTGCCGGGTCGCGGGGGATGTGAGGCTGACAGTCATGGTCCCTGTTGTGCTGTCAGGAACCGCCAAGCGCAAGAGCGGAAATGGCGCGGCGCAGGGCATCCCCCTTTTGCGCGTCTGTCACAGTGTCCCGAGAGGAGGATTCTGACCAGTTGGACTCGTCACCCGCCTCATCCGGCTCCCAGCGTGGCGCGTAGGACGGGAGCGGGTCTGCTTCCGCAATGCGATCCCAGTATGTCAGAATCAGGCTGATTTTTTGCAGAACCCGGTGTGCGTCCTGAATTTCCCGCGCCATGCGGGCGGCAGGATCAAGACCTTCATGAGAGGGTTCACCAGAGACAAGGCGCGCACCGGCGGAGAGCCTCAGCGCACCCACAAGACCATCAGCGGCCTGCGCGTGCGGGATGGGAACAGGCTGGCCGATATGGCACAGCAGGGCTGCCAGCGCTGCCTGCTCCTGCGGGACATACGCAGACAGATCAGCATTCAGCCATTGATAGAGCTTACGACATCGCGCGAGATCAAGCGGCACAACCCCACGGCTGCTTTCAGGCGCGCGTACCAGGAAAGACAGAATTGTCTGCTGGCGGTCCCAGTCATGCGGCAGAGCCTCCCGCAGGGGCGCGGGTTGCGGCAGGAACTCAAGGTCAGGATTCGCAACGATCCCTTGTGTGACGGCAACCAAAAAGCTCTGCAAGCGGTGGGCGATACTTGCGGAGGGCATTGCACTCAGCGCCGCCATTTCTGCCTGCGCTGCCCGCCAGCGTAACAGCACTCCATGATTAAAGCCGGAGGCCAACCCCCGGCAGGCCGGACTGGCTGGCCATTCACACTGATTGGCATAGGCGGCAAGCCCCGCAGGCAGCGCGCCGTGATCCAGCCGGGCTTTCCAGCCTCGGGTAACAGGAGAGCGCCACAGAATGGCGGGCCCGTAAAGAACTTGGAACCTGTTACCATGACGGCCCAGCCACGGCTCAGATACGCCTGAACCCGCTCCGGCATCAGCCGCGCCTGACAGGCATCCACCACCACATCAAGCTGCCCCGGATACTGATCACATAGGCCTTCAAGCGCTTTCAGGTCAGGCGCCAGCAAGCCCGTTTTAGACAGATCCAGCACATGCAGCAGCACACGCCGCCCTTGCGCCAGTTGCTCTCTGACCTCACTCTGGCAGGAGGCCGTTACCTCTGCCTCTGGCCGCAAATGCCCCTGCGCATCGCGGAGCGGGAGGGCGACGCAGGTCGTGTCTTCCGGGAAACCGTCTACCAGACGACCTTTGCAGACGGACAATCCAAGAGCGGTTTCCTGCGCAAAATGCTGCCCGTGCGAAGCCAGCGGCACCCCGCTGCCCGTTTCTTCCGGCGCGGTCAGAATGGTTGTCACCGGCTGTCCCGGCAGAGTCGACAAGGCCAGCACCGCCAGAGCAACATCCGTGCCGGAGGATGCCAGCACAATATGATCCTGACCGGGAAGACCATACCATTCCGCCAGAAAGCTCCGGACATCCAGCGCCAGAGTCTGCAAGGCCTGATGTGCTTTGTTGGCGAGCACAGCCTTCGCAAGCTGCACTCTGGCCATCTCCCCGCCCGTAAAGCCACGCTCCGACAAAGAAGACGCAGTGATGATGCAAATGTTATCGCCCAGGGGCGCGGACGATGGGAGCAGCCGTAATGATTGAGGCCGGTTCGCGGATCAATATTCAGCCGGGCATCTCCCCCTTCCGCCATCAGTGCTTCAACCGGGCCGATCAGCGGCCATGACTGTATGAGCCATGCAGAAAGGTCGTCCCAAAGTGCGGCGTCAGACACAGCACACTGACGGGGGAGGCTGACAAGGGGATATAAGGCATCAAAAAGCTGCGGCAGGGTGTCCCGCGAGGGAGGCTGCGCGCTGGCGAGCGTCCGCACCCATACCTCCGGGGCCGGCAGATCGGCCGGGGCATCCAGCATCCAGAATCGGGCCGCCGTTCTGGCCGCGGAAAAAGAAATTTTCAGTCGGGAGAGAGACTCTGAGGTCGATGCCTCTTCTGACAGAACCGCCAGCTCCAGCGCGTGACGCAGATGAAACGCAACAACCCGCCGTTCCCCAAGGCAGGGGGAGCCCAACACAATCTGCCGCCTGGCACGCACATGGAACGGATGCGCAACGGCTGGGTCCAGCGTAATCCGGCATTCTGTGGCCAGAAGACGCAGCTCCGGGCGGTCCAGAACGTGCAGCAGGGTCTCCGTCAGGTTTCTGGCAAACATATTTTCGCTTTCAATTTCCTAACAGATCCGTCGTCCGGCGGCCTGTACGCCTGTTTTTCATATAACCAAGCATAAGAAAATCGCAAATCCGCCAAGATTGCTGGCAGAGGCCGCTCTTCTGAGCTATGCCGGATATCGGAGATTTCAATCGTTTGTTTTGGTTCACAAAAACGGAATATCAATGCGCATCTTATTAACAGGCGGCTGCGGGTTTATCGGGTCAGCAGTGATCCGTCATATTATCCGCGACACGAACCATTCTGTCCTGAATGTGGACTGCATGACCTATGCGGCGTCCGAAGAAACCGTGGAAGACGCCGCGGAAAGTGGGCGTTATGAATTTGCCCGCGCCAATATCGTGAACGGCAGCGAGCTGAGCCGCCTGTTTGAAACATTCCGGCCGCAGGCTGTCATGCACCTGGCGGCTGAAAGCCATGTGGACCGCTCCATTGATGGTCCGGGGGTGTTTATCCAGACTAACGTGGTCGGCACCTATTCCCTGCTGGAAGCCGCCCGGAAATACTGGCTGACGCTGGATCAGGCTGATCGCGCCGCGTTCCGCTTCCATCATATTTCGACCGATGAAGTCTTCGGGGCGCTGGAGCCGAATGACCCGCCCTTTACGGAAACCACACCCTATGACCCGCGCAGCCCGTATTCGGCCAGCAAGGCGTCCTCCGACCATCTGGTCCGCGCCTGGCATCATACCTATGGCCTGCCGACATTTGTCACGAACACCACCAACAATTACGGCATCTGGCACTTCCCGGAAAAGCTGATCCCGCTCATCACCATCAACGCGATCGAAGGCAAGGACCTGCCTGTCTATGGCGATGGCAAGAACGTGCGGGACTGGCTGTTTGTGGAAGACCACGCTGAAGCACTGGTCAAAGCGGTTGAAACCGGTGTGCCAGGCGAGACCTACGCCATTGGCGCCCGCCAGCCACGCACCAATCTGGAAGTTGTCGAAACCATCTGCAACGTTCTGGACGAGCTGCTGCCGGACCCTGCTGGCCCGCGCACACGCCTGATCCGGTTTGTCACAGACCGCCCCGGCCATGATTTCCGGTATGAAATTGACCCGTCCCACGCGGAAAAAGCGCTGGACTGGAAAGCAAAGCACACGTTTGAAACCGGCATCCGCCGCACCGTGCAGTGGTATCTGGACAACCGCGACTGGTGGGAAGGCATCCGCGCCCGCCGTTACACAGGCAACAGACTGGGAAGCACCGTAGAATGACACAGAAGCCTGCACTCCAGACAAAAATGAAGGGTATTCTGCTGGCCGGTGGTTCCGGAACGCGCCTGTACCCCATGACGCTTGCCGCCAGCAAACAGTTGCTGCCGGTTTATGATAAGCCGATGGTCTATTATCCGCTCTCCACGCTGATGCTGGCGGGGATCCGGGATATCATGATCATCAGCACCCCCGCCGATCTCCCGCAGTTCAAGCGCCTGCTGGGAGACGGCTCTCAGTTTGGCGTCACGTTTGAATACCGGGCCCAGCCTTCACCGGATGGAATTCCGCAGGCCTTCCTGATTGCGGAAGACTGGCTGGATAACTGCCCGTGCGCACTGGCACTGGGTGACAACCTGATTTTTGCGGACCATCTGAGCGCTGCCCTCCAGACAGCCGCCATCCGCCCGACGGGCGCAACGGTTTTTGCGTATCAGGTCCGTGACCCGGAACGCTATGGCGTGGTGTCCTTTGACGAGACAGGCCGCGCGCTGAGCATTGTTGAAAAACCGAAAGAGCCGGTTTCCAACTGGGCTGTGACCGGCCTGTATTTCTATGACAACCGTGTTCTGGACTTCGCCAAACGGGTAAAACCTTCCGCGCGCGGTGAGCTGGAAATTACGGACCTCAACCGCTTCTATCTGGAAGAGGGCAGCCTGCACGTGGACCGTCTGGGCCGCGGCTGCGCCTGGCTGGACGCCGGGATTCCGGACAGCCTGATGGAAGCCGGTCAGTTTGTGCACACCATTCAGGCCCGTCAGGGCATGCTGGTTGGCTCTCCGGCGGAAGTTGCCTTCCGGCTCGGTTTTATTGATGCGGACCAGCTCCGCGCGCACGCCTCCCGCATGGGGAAAACAGAACTGGGACGGCTGCTGATGCAGGTCGCCAACACGGTTCAGCCCGCAGGCTGAACCTCCCCTTTCTCTTTCCTAACCGTTTGCAGACAGGAGCTTTCTTTTCATGAAAGTCGAACGCCTTGCCATTGAGGACGTGATTCTGGTCACGCCCCCGCGTTTTCAGGACAATCGTGGGTTTTTCTCTGAAACCTATAATATCGACCGGATGCGGGATGCCGGAATTACCGAGCCGTTTGTGCAGGATAACCAGAGCCTTTCCCGCCAGAAAGGCGTGATCCGTGGCCTGCACTGCCAGCTTGCACCCTATGCACAGGGTAAACTGGTCCGCTGCACCAAAGGCGCCATCTGGGATGTGGCTGTCGATGCCCGCACCAGCTCCCCCACCTATGGCAAATGGGTCGCGGCGGAACTGTCTGGAGAAAACTGGTCCCAGCTCTGGATTCCGCCGGGCTTTCTGCATGGGTTCTGCACCCTGACGGAAGACGCGGAAGTGCAGTACAAATGCACAGGCCTTTACAATAAAGCGTCTGAACGCGCGGTGATCTGGAACAGCAAAGAGCTGGCCATCGACTGGCCCGTGAAAATGGAAGACGCCGTGCTTTCAGAAAAAGATCTGGAAGCTCCGGAATTTTCCGCCGCCAAAGGCTGGTTTCACCTGTAATCAGGAGCAGAACTCATGAGTCGTCTTGCACAGAACGGTGGACCCATTCTGGTTACCGGTGGCAAAGGCCAGCTGGCAACATCTCTGGTCAATCTGGGAGGTCCGCGCATTCGCTGCGTTGGTCGCCCTGACTTTGACTTCGATAAACCCGAAACCATCGCCGCAACACTCAATGCCATCAAACCGGTTGCTGTGGTCAATGCCGCGGCATGGACTGCGGTGGATCTGGCGGAAAGTGAGCAGGACGGGGCAGCCCGCGCCAACGCGACCGGCCCCGAAGAACTGGCCCGCCTGTGTGCCGAGCACGGTATTCCGCTGATTCATGTCTCGACGGATTACGTGTTTTCCGGAGATAAGGGCGCGCCATACGTTGAGACAGACCCGGTTTCTCCCGAAACGGTTTACGGCCGCACCAAGGCCGAGGGAGAAAGCAAGGTTCTGGCGGCCAACCCCAAAACTATCGTGCTGCGTACCTCATGGGTTTATTCCGCCCACGGTAAAAACTTTGTGCGCACCATGATCAATGCCGGGGCCAAAAACCCGGCTCTGAAAGTGGTGGGGGACCAGAAAGGCAACCCGACCAGCTCTGACGATCTGGCGGACGCTATTCTCTCCATTCTCGCCGTGATTGAAAAAGACGGCTGGAAAGACTCCTTTGCCGGCATTTACCACGCCTGCGGAACGGGAGAGACAACCTGGCATGGTCTGGCTGTTGCCGCCCTGCAGGATGCCGCAACGCACGGCCAGACAATGCCTGACGTGACGGCCATCCGCACGCAGGACTGGCCGACCCCGGCCAAGCGCCCTGCTGATTCCCGTATGGATAACAGTAAACTTACGCGCGTTTTCGGCGTTACAATGCCTGCCTGGCAGGAGAGCGTGCGGAAAACTGTTAACCAGATTTTTGCGCAGACCGCGTAAAACTGTGTGCAAAACTGTCTGGATGGTCTGAAATTTGACAGATTTTCCAGACAGTCTTCTTCTATAGCCAGTCCCGGGCAGGTTTTAAGATTATATGGACTGAAGGAAGAACAGCACAGGTGCAGCAAACAAGCCAGAACGCGCTTATAAAGCACCGGAATACTGCTGCGGGCGATGGCTCTTCCGTCGCTATTCTTCTCTCTCTTTATAACGCCGCCTCCTATTTACAGCAGCAATTAGACTCCCTCCGGCAACAGACATGGTCCAACTGGACGTTGTTCTGGCGGGATGATGGCTCTACTGACAGCACCCTTACCATCATGCAGCAATTTACCCGCGCCGTGGGACCTGCACGCTGTGTGGAAGTCCCGGCCGGGAAAGGTGCGCATCTGGGGGTCACAGGCTCTTACGCAACCTTGCTGGAGCAGGCACCGGCAGAGGCCGCCGTCGCATTTTGTGATCAGGATGATGTCTGGTTTCCGGACAAGCTGGAACGCGGAATGCGGGCGCTGGCAACCGTACCCGGCCAGACCCCGGCCCTTTATTGCACCCGCCAGACATTGACCAACAAAACACTGAACCCCCTCAGCCTGTCACCCGAATTGCCAGTCGCCACCAGCTTTCTGCCCGCCATGACACAGAATATCGCGACGGGCTGCACGCTGATGCTGTCACCTGCGGCCTGTGCCCTGCTCCGCAAAGCAATGCCCGCACCGACGTTTCTGCTCCATGACTGGTGGGCGTATCTGATTGTGGCGGGGGCAGGCGGGCGGGTTCTGACGGACAATCAGCCGTCACTCTTCTATCGCCAGCATGAGAAAAACGCAGTGGGGGCGCGCAGCCATTTCCTGCTCCGGGCTCTGGCGGCCCTCCGGCGTGGCCCGACAGCGTTCATGAATATTTTCCGCGCCAACACGCTGTATCTGCTCCGCCGCAAGACGCTGCTGGCCCCGGAGACCGTCAAAGCTCTGGACCTACTGCAAAAACGCAGCAGCCGGGCTGGCGCGGTCTGCTCACCCGAGTCTCAGCTTTGCACCGCCTGAAACAGCTCAGACGCCATAAAACGCTTGAAGATCTGGTTTTCAGGGTCTGGTTTTTGCTGGGATAAGCTTTTGTTCCGGCGTTTTGCAGAAAGACTCGGCCTGCAACCTTCTTTAGGACACCAGTTCAGGCTAGGTTACGGTCAGTTTCCTGTGGAAACATCCATCATCAACCTTCGCCGCCGGTCGCCCTTCTCTGACAGAAGAGGGCACGGGCGGCCTTTTGGAGTCAGGATCCAGGCCCTTGGCGCGCGTGAGCCACTCAAGATCTTCCGATTACGTCACCTCCCCTTACAAGAGCGCGTTCCGTCTGCGGCTTGAAGAAGGCGGGGGGATTTTGCTGTGTCTGCTCGCCTGCGTTTTGCTGGTTGCACTGGTGACATACAACCCGAACGATCCCTCGTTTAATACCGCAACCGGCCAGCCGCCCACCAATCTGCTGGGCATGACCGGGGCCGTTCTGTCTGACACGCTATTACAGGGAATCGGGCTGGCGGCGGTGCTGCCTTCCCTGATTCTGTTTGCGTGGGGCTGGCGCTTCCTGAGCCACCGGCTGCTGGGGCATGAGGCCCCTCTGGTGTTCGCCCTGCGGTGTCTGGCGCTCATCTGCCTGCTCCCTGTTGCCGGAGCCTTGCTGGCCGCCATCCCCCTCCTGTTTACGGCTCTTCCCCCCATTCACTGGCCCACGCAGGCCGGGATTGGTGGTGGAATCGGGTTTTCCATTGCCCAGACGTCCCTCTCTGCGGGCACGGCCGCCGTTGGCCCGGCCGGAGGCATGGTTATCTGGATTCTGGGGGTGCTGCTGGCCATCCTGCTGACAGCCCTGTGCACAGGTCTGCGGCGTGAGGAATGGCTGACACTCTGGCGCGGGATGCTGGTGCTGGTGCGCCTCCCCGGCCAGCTTGGGATGCGCTTTGTGCGGTATTATGCCAGCCGCAAACCCCAGACAGAAGAAAATGCCGGACCCTTAGGCGGATACGCCACGGGGGAGGAAACCTCCTACGCCAGAAGCAGCGGGGGCAGCACGGGCCACAGCCTGTTTCAGGATGAGGACGAGGAAGATGAAAGCCCCCTTCCGGCCCGCTCTGCGGGAACTGTGCCTGCCTTCCATGACGCGGACGAGGACGAACCGGGTCCTGCGCACGCAGCAACGCCGGTGCGGGAAGAGCCTGCCGGTGCGTCTGGCCTGACTCTGGAACCTGCCCCCTCCGCTACCGCCCCGCAAAGCCGGAATGGTCTTCTGGGCCGGTTGTTTACGGGTAAGGACGCCACGGCACCGGGCAGCGCAGCCAAAACCGTTAAAGCCACCAAGGCGTCCGCCTCTCCCACAACCCGGAAAGGTGGGTGGGAACTGCCGCCGCTGAGCTTGCTTAAACCTGCACCGGCTCACACCCAGCATGGCCCCTCGGAAGAGGACCTGAGAAACACCGCACACAATCTGGAACAGGTGCTGTGTGACTACGGCGTGCAGGGCAAAATTGTCGGCATGAGCGCCGGGCCGGTTGTCACGCTGTATGAACTGGAACCCGCCGCAGGCATCCGCTCCGCCCGCGTGATTGGTCTGGCGGATGATGTGGCGCGGTCCCTGTCTGTGCTGAGCGTGCGTATTGCCACGGTTCCGGGCCGGAATGTGATCGGGATTGAAGTTCCGAACAAGAAGCGCGAGACGGTGTACCTGTCCGAACTGCTGAACCAGCCGGACTGGCGGGATGACCCCGCCCATCTCTCCCTTGCTCTTGGCAAGGATATTGAGGGCGAGCCTGTTTTTAGTGATCTGGCCCGCATGCCGCATCTTCTGGTGGCTGGCACCACCGGGTCCGGTAAGTCGGTTGGCGTGAACGCCATGATCCTCTCGCTGCTCTACCGGCTTTCCCCGGATGAATGCCGCCTGATCATGATTGACCCCAAGGTGCTGGAACTCTCCATTTATGATGGTATTCCGCACCTGCTGACGCCGGTGGTGACAGAACCGCCCAAAGCCGTAAACGCCCTGAAATGGGTGGTGCGGGAAATGGACCGCCGCTACCGCACCATGGCGCATTTGCAGGTGCGCAACATTGCTGGCTACAACGCCCGCGCGGCGGAAGCCCGCGCGGACGGGGAAGTTGTGGTACGCCGGGTGCAGACCGGGTTTGACCCCGAAACCGGCAATCCGGTGTTTGAGGAACAGTCCGTCACGCTCGACCCGATGCCCTATATCGTCGTGATTATCGACGAGGTGGCCGACCTGATGATGACGGCAGGCAAGGAAATTGACGCCTGCGTACAGCGTCTGGCCCAGAAGGCCCGTGCCGCGGGCATCCATGTGGTCATGGCCACACAGCGCCCGTCCGTAGACGTGATTACCGGCACCATTAAAGCCAACTTCCCAACCCGGATCTCCTTCCAGGTGATCAGCAAGTTCGACAGCCGCACCATTCTGGGTGAGCAAGGGGCCGAGCAGCTCCTCGGACAGGGTGACATGCTGTTCATGCAGGGGGGTGGCCGCATTACCCGTGTGCATGGGCCGTTTGTGGCGGATAATGAGGTGGAACAGGTCGTCAACTTCCTGAAGGAACAGGGCGAGCCGATCTATGACGACGACGTTCTGGCTGAACCCGTGGATGAAGCCCCGGCCAGCAGCGGCAAATCCGGCGGCGGTGGCGATAACGGCGAATCTGATATGTATGATGAAGCCGTGGCCATTGTGACGCGGGAAGCAAGGCGTCCACCTCCTTCGTGCAGAGGCACCTGTCCATTGGCTACAACCGCGCCGCCAAGCTGATTGAGCAGATGGAGCGTGAAGGCATTATCAGCCGGGCCGACCATGTGGGCCGCCGCAAGGTGCTGACAGGCCCCAACCGCGAGGAATGACCAAACCTCCGCCCTGCCTATTCCCGCTCACGCTGCTGTATCAGGACCAGCATGTCGTGATTCTGGATAAGCCCGCCGGTGTGCCGGTGCATGCCGGGCCGAAGGGTGGCCCGTGCGTGGAAGACTGCTTTCCCCTGCTCTCCCGCCGCAAGGACGGGCCGTGGCTGGCACACCGGCTGGATACGGAAACCTCCGGCTGTCTGGCTATTGCGCTGCGCAAGCAGCCCCTGCTGGCCATGCAGAAAGCCTTTGCCGACAAAACCGCCCGTAAAACCTACTGGGCGGTTGTGGAAGGCGGCCCGGAGGCTGACTACGGCACCATTGTCCTGCCGCTTACCAAAACAACCTCCCCCTCCGGCTGGCGGATCATCACCGACCCGAAGGGCGCGCCCGCCCGGACAGACTGGCAGGTGCTGGGGCGCGGCGCAGGCCTATGCTGGCTCGCGCTTACGCTGCATACAGGCCGCACCCATCAGGCGCGTGTCCATTGCGCCGCCATGGGCTGGCCCATTGTGGGAGATACGCTTTACGGCCACCCGCACCCGCAAGAGCTGCACCTGCTGGCCCGTAGCCTGACATTGCCGCTAACGCCGCCTGTTTCTGCCACAGCGCCCCCGCGTGCCGGGATGCAGGAGGCTTTGCGCACCTGCGGGTGGCGGCAGGACCGTTAAGCGCGGAACACGCCTTTCCAGCGCCATTCCCGCACAAGGTCCTCATGCAGCAGGCGGCGTTTTTCACGCATGACAGCAGCATCAAACAGTCTGGCGCGGGCACGGCCAGCCTGCCCCGCTTCCGCCCGCAAGGCGGGTGAGACAATAAGCTGCTCTAGCACTGCGGCCAGTGTGTCCGGGTCATCCGGGTCTGCATAAAATCCGGCCTCTCCCACCACATCGGGGAGCCCCCCGCGATGGGAGGCCACAACCGCCGCCCCGCACCCCATGGCTTCCAGTGCCGCCATGCCAAATGGTTCCGGCCAGCGGCTGGGCACGACGACGATTGCAGCGCGACTCATGGCCTGCATCACAGCCTCATGTGCTGATAACCAAGCAGCACTACGCCCGCCTGCTGGGCCTGCGCGCGCAGTGCCGTGAGAAACGGTGTTTCCGGCGAGTCTGCCCCAAAGCGATCCGCACCAATCATATCTGCCCGCCAGCCTGTATGGCGCGGCAGAACACGCGCACAGGCAGTGACAAAAGCATCCGCCCCCTTATCCGCCACAATGCGCCCGGCAAACAGCACCACCGGGTCACGCTGCGGCACAGGCGGGGGCAGCTTAGACAGATCAAGACTATTCGGCAGAACCCGCACGCAGGAGGTCACACCCTGACTGATAAAGCGGCCACGCACCCATTCCGACACCGCGACAACGGCCACCGCCTGCCCCAGATGCTCCCGCTCCGCCGCAGTGCGGGCGCGCCGCATCCCGCAGGGTCATTATGCAGCACCAGACTCACAGGCAGGCCGGGACAGGCTTTCCGCAATGCCAGAGCCACATCTGGCCGGTTATGCACTTCAATCAGATCCGGGCGCACGGACCGGACAAGGGCCGCCACCCCGGCCACATAGCGCTGAATCCGGCTGAAGGGCCGAAAGACCGGGACCACAGGCGCAAACCGCACCCCCGCAAACGGTTGCCCGGCCGGGGCAAGCCCCGCCACAGTTTCCGTGCTCTCCGCCATCCGCCGCACCAGCAGCGCGATGGCTCCGGCCTCACCTGAGGCAAAGCGTTCTCGGGGGGGCAGAACCGTCAGGACGCGCGGCGCAGAGAAGGAAGCCTGCGCCTCATTTCCCCCGGTACCTTCGGCGGACAGCCCCGCCTGTATGCCACTGGGGCGAGAGACACTCATGCCTGTCTAGCCATCAGGAACAATCGCCCTGATCAGGCCAGAGATTCATAAACGTCCAGATACCAGTCTTCAGGTTCCCGCGCGGCCTGATCATACCAGTCTCGCATCAGCGGATGCTGGCGCACGGCCTGCATATAGGCGCGGGAACTATCAGACAGGCCCGGCACATCGTAGGACAGGAAACGGGCGACGATAGGCGCATACATGGCATCGGCATTGCCAAACGCCGCGCCAAACAGAAACGCGCCCTCCTGCCCAAAGCGCGTCCGGGCATCGGTCCACAGCGCATCAATCCGGGCAATATCTTTCAGCACGTCCTCATCAAACCCGGCTGCGGGTGGCCGCTTATCCCGCCCCAGGTTCATGGGCAGCGTCGCCCGCACAGCCCGGAAGCCGGAATGCATTTCCGCAGAAATGGAGCGGGCTACCGCACGGGCACACCGGTCCGCAGGCCACAGGTCCGGGTCCTGCTCTGCGCAATATTCCGCAATGGAGAGCGAATCCCACACCACGGCCCCATGATGTTCCAGATACGGGACGCATCCGTTAGGAGAGAGCGTCTTGAGTGCCGTGGTCTTGCCGCCACCGGCCAGAGGAATAACATCAATATCAACACTCAGCCCGGCCAGCCGGACTGGCAGCCAGCCCCGCAGAGACCATGAAGAATAACGCTGCGTGCCTATGACCAGTCGTCCGTCTGCCATCGTCTCTCTCCTGTCAGGCTGCTGATATTGCGTCTGCCCCGGCATCTGTAAGCGGGTCAGACTGAGTTTCTGTCCGGCGAATAAAGCCGCCGCCCAGAATACGGCTGCCATCATAAAACACACAGGCCTGACCGGGGGCGGGCATGGCGGGTTCTTCCAGCAGAACGGTCGCACCCTCCGGTGTTGCCATGACACGGGCCGCACGCGGCTCTTCCCGCGCGCGCATCTGCACCCGGCAGACCAGCCCCTCCGGCGGGGCATCAACAAGCCAGTTCACATCCCGCACAGAAAGTGTGCTGACAAAAGAGCCTGAGCGCGGGCCGATCACCACGCGTTTACGGCCCGGCTCCACCCCCACCACCATCTGGCGCTCTCCGTCCAGACGGGCAGCGTTGCCCAGCCGTTTGCTCTGGCCAACAGTAAAGCGCATCACGCCTTCATGCTGGCCCACCACGCGGCCGGTGCTGTCCACAATCTCACCGGGGCCAGCCATTTCGGGGTGCATTTTTTCAACAAGGTCCACGTAGGAGCCATCACTGACAAAGCAGAGATCCTGACTGTCCGGCTTACCGGCAACCACCAGCCCGAACTGCTCGGCTTCCGCGCGCACGGCGGCCTTATCCGGCATATCGCCCAGCGGGAAGCGCAGAAAATCAAGCTGCTCCCGCGTGGTGGCAAACAGGAACCAAGACTGGTCCCGCGCCTCATCCACCGGGCGGTGCAGTTCCGGCCCGTCCGGGCCTTCCACACGGCGCACATAGTGGCCGGTCGCCATGGCATCCGCCCCGATTTCCTTCGCGAGGCCCAGAAGATCGGTAAATTTCACGCCCTGATTACAGGCCACACACGGAACCGGCGTCTCGCCTGCCGCATAGGCATCGGCAAACCGCTCGATCACGCTGTCCTTAAACCGGCGTTCCGCATCAATCACATAATGCGGGAAACCCAGACGGTCAGCCACAGCGCGGGCATCCCGGATATCCTGCCCGGCACAGCAGGCCCCTTTTTTGGCGGCCCCGCGGGAATCATAAAGCTGAAGGGTCGCCCCGATCACCTCGTGCCCTTCTGCCTGAAGGCGGGCGGCAACCACGGAACTGTCCACCCCCCCGGACATGGCCACAAGAATGCGCATCGGCGCGTCCCCTTATTCTCTCGTGTTTAAAATCGCGTCAGGCCGTGCGCGGCAGGCGCACAACAAGACCATCCAGCGCGTCTGTCATAACAATCTGGCAGCCAAGGCGGGATGTTTTTTCCAGACCGAAGGCCAGATCCAGCATATCTTCTTCATCATCCGTGGCAGCTTCAAGCTTCGGCGCCCAGGACGGATCAACAACCACGTGGCAGGTTGCACAGGCCAGAGAGCTTCACACGCGCCTTCAAGATCAATGCCATGCTTGTGGGCAATTTCAAGCACAGAAAGGCCGAGCGGTGCATCAACCGTGCGTTCGGTTCCGTCCTGTTCAACAAAGGTCATCTGGGGCATGCGTTTTCTATCCTGCCAGTACTGTCTGTAATCATAGCTGTCTGTGTCATAGCGGCCTGCACCAGCCTGTCAGCCGCGCGCTCCGCCTCGGCGGCTGAGGTAAAGCGTCCGGGGGAGAGACGCAAGCTTCTTCCGGCCTCATCCCGCCCTAGCCCCATGGCTTCCAGCACGTAGGACGGAGCAATTTCCGCCGAAGAGCACGCCGAGCCCAGAGACACCGCCACGCCCGGCATGGCCTCAATCACATCCAGCGCGCGCCGCCCTTGCGGCAACCGCAGGCTGAACAGACCCGGCAGACGCGGGGAAGCTTCCGCATTCACCACCACATCCGGCAGGCTCTGCCGCACACGCGCCAGAAAGATGTCCCGCAGGTGCGCCAGATGCGCGGCGTCCTGCTCGGCTTCCGCCCGCGCAATCCGGCAGGCCTCCCCGAATCCGGCCAGCAGAAAGCCGGGTAATGTGCCGGACCGCAGCCCGCGCTCCTGCCCGCCCCCGGAAAACAAGGGCTGCACCCTGACCCGGGGCCTGCGCCGCACAAACAGAGCGCCGGCCCCTTTCGGGCCATAGAGCTTGTGGGAAGAAAGAGACCCTAACGCCAGCCCGAAACGCCGCACATCCACAGGAATTTTTCCGGCAGCCTGCGCCAGATCGGAATGGAGCAAAGCTCCGGCCTGCTCCACCAGCGGCGCAAGCGTTGCGAGGTCCTGCAACACGCCGGTCTCATTATTCGCCGCCATGATAGAGACCAGAGCGGTGGGGACCTCCAGCGCCTTTTGCAAAACAGCCGGGTCCAGCAGCCCGCTGGCGTCTACCGGCAGAATAACAGGCTCAAACCCCTCCTGAGCCAGATCGCGCACGCTTTCCAGAACGCATTTATGTTCCGTCGCCACCGTAATCACCCGGCGGCGCGGGCTGCCCATGGCCACCAGATGGCGGGCCGCCCCTTTGATGGCAAGGTTATTGGCCTCTGTTGCGCCGGACGTAAAAATAATCTCGCGCGGGTCTGCCCCAATCAGGGCCGCGACGTCCGCCCGCGCACGCTCCACCAGTTCTGCCGCCTTCCGGCCGGACGCATGGGTAGTGCTGTGCGGATTCCCGTTATCCTGCTCAAGGGCGTTCAGCATCACAGCCCGTACACGCGGGTCACACGGGGTGGTTGCGGCATGATCGAAATATAGCGCGTCCATAACCTCCCTTTCTTCTCCTCTCTCCGGCTCTTGCCCGGCTCTTGCGTGGCCCGCTCAGCCCGCAAACGTGGGGGCAGCACTCTGCGCCATGCCCTCATACGCCCGGATAAACTGATGTATGTCCTCTTCCATCACATTCCAGGGCAGGGACACCCGAATGGACTGCCCGGCCAGATCCCCCAGCCCCATGGCATCCAGCACATGCGAGACCGCCACTTTGCCGGAAGAACAGGCAGACCCGGCGGACACACAGACACCCTCCAGATCAAGCCGCATCAGTTGCCCCTGCGCCTTGCGCCCCGGCAGGGCAAGATTTGTGGTGTTGGCAAGCCTTGGCACCGCACCCCCATTCACCATGGCACCTGCCGCACACGCCGCCTGCTCCAGCCTGTCCCGCAAGGCGGCAAGAGGTTGGGCCGGTTGCGCCAGAGAGGCCTGCAACGCAGCCACCAGACCAGCCAGTGCGGGCAACGGGGGAGTGCCGCCCCGGCGGCCCTGTTCCTGCCCGCCCCCTTCAAACAACGGCTCCAGTCGCGCCGGAGCCGGGCCACGCAGCAGCAACGCCCCGGCCCCTTTCGGGCCGCCCATCTTATGGCCGGAGAGAGCAAGGCTATCCATGCCCATCTCTTCCACACAGAGCGCCATCCGCCCTGCGGCCTGCACGGCGTCCACATGCAAATGCGCGCCGTACCTCTGGCAAAGGCGCACAATCTCGGCCATGGGGTGCAGAACCCCAGTCTCATTATTAGCCAGCATCAGGCACACAAAAGCCGGGGGGCCACCCTGTGCGAGTTCAGACTCCAGCACGTCCAGCCGGACCTGCCCGCTGGCCTCCACCGGCAGCCAGCTCAGCGGCGCGCCTGCGGGCACACCTTTCCGCACGGCATCATGCTCTGTCTGCCCCACCAGAAAGCGCCGCCCCTGCCCAAGCCCGTGCATGGCCAGAACATTGGCCTCCGTGCCGCCAGACGTAAAAATGCAGTTGAGGGGTGCCACGCCGAGGGCCCTGGCCACCTGATCCCGCGCCTCTTCCAGCACGGCCCGCGCCATGCGCCCGGCACTATGCACGGAGGACGGGTTGCCCGTCAGATCAGCCGCCGCAAACATGGCCTCCCGCGCCTGTGGCCGCAGAGGTTCCGTGGCGTTCGCATCAAGATAAGCCTGCGGGACGTCTCACCCCGGCTCTGCGCCCAGAGACTCATTGATCTGCTCCTTCTGCCCTTCAAATACCCGTGCGTTCCCCTGCAAGGGGCACAAAACAGCCATTAGAACGATTTATGTGGAAATTATGACCGCACACCCCTTATAGAGGGGCCATGGTCAATACCATACAGTGCAGCAAGGTGAGGTTTCGCAGTATGCCCCTGCCAGCAGCAAGGTCAATCTCGGATTTTGCGCCTCACCCCTTTTTCTGCCTCCTGCATGATACCATGTCCATAACAGACCGTTTCTGCCGTGCCTGTTCTGGCCTGCGGCGGTGGCTGGCCTGTTTTCTGACTGTTTTGCGGGCTGCCTGACCCGCCTGCACCGGCTTGTAGCGTGGCATCGCCCCCTGCCGGAGCCTTTGCTAAACCGGGATGCGTCATGCCCACGGACGCATTTCAAAACCATGCGGAACCCGAATGCCTGAGGTTATGTTTGCCGGCCCGGACGGGCGTCTTGAAGGGCGTTACCACCATTCCAACCAGCCCAATGCGCCTCTGGCGCTGGTGCTGCACCCGCACCCGCTGCACGGCGGCACAATGAACAACCGCATTACCTACGCCATGTACCGGTCCTTTGAGAAAATGGGCTTTTCGGTCATGCGCTACAATTCCCGTGGCGTCGGGCGGTCTCAGGGCCGGTATGACGGCGGAATTGGTGAAATTTCCGATGCCGCCGCCGCTCTGGACTGGATGCAGATGGTCAACCCGAACGCCAGCGGTCTGTGGATCGCGGGCTATTCCTTCGGGGCCTTTGTCGGCATGCAGTTGCTGATGCGCCGTCCGGAAATTACCGGCTGGATCAGCGTGGCCCCTCCGGCCACCTATTATGATTTTGGCTTTCTGGCCCCCTGCCCCTGTGGCGGGCTGATGATTGCAGGCGGCAAGGATGACATGGCTCCGGAACCCGCCATCCATAAACTGGTGGACAAGCTGAACACCCAGAAGGGTGTGACGGTGGATTACCGCGTCTTCCCTGATGCCGACCATATCTTTGCCAAACAGGCAGACAAGGTGACAGCAGCGCTGGAAGACCATGTGACAACAGCCATGGCGCACCGCAACATGCCGCTGGCGGCTGACTGATTTTCTGTTGTGCGGGGCAGATTTTCCGCAAATCTGCCCCGTAACCTCTGCTCCATACCAGAGACACACCTCAGACCGGACGCCGGTCGCATCATGGTCTAAGCGCTTAAAGCGTTTCTAAAACCCTTTCGGGGCAACTGTTATTTTCTGCGCGGATGCGCGAGTTCCCGCACCACGCCATGCAGCGTACGCAGTTCCTGCTCCGTCACTTCCCCCCTTGTGAAAAAATGCCGCAGATTGCGCACCATGCCGGGGCGCTTCTGCTCGTTATGCAGAAAACCGCATTCATCCAGCTCACGGATCAGATGCCCCATGAAGTTTTCCAGCTCACCCTTGGTCGCAACATGGGTCTCATTGGTCATGAGTTCACGCGGTGCGGTCTGATCGTCCGCCAGCCACCATTCATACGCCATAATCATGACGGCCTGCGCCAGATTGAGCGACATGAAGGCCGGGTTTAAGGGGTAGCGAATCAGCGCATCCGCACGCGCCATATCCTCATTATCCAGCCCGGCGCGTTCCGGCCCAAAGAGCAGGCCAACCTTCAGCCCCCGGTTTGTCGCCGCCCGCAATTCCGCGGCCCCGCCACGCGCCGTCATGACTGTTTTGACAATGTGGCGCGGGCGGGGGCAGGTGGCAAACACATGGTGCAGATCAGCAATGGCATCATCCACGCTCTCATGCACGGTCGCGGCTTCCAGAATCCGGTCTGCGCCGGAGGCGGTGCGCCAGGCCCGCTCCTGCGGCCAGCCATCACGCGGGCTGACAAGCCGGAGGTGGAACAGTCCGCCATTCGCCATAGCGCGGGCCGTGGTGCCAATATTTTCGGCAAGCTGCGGGCGGACCAGAATGACAACCGGCGTGTTGCCAACAGGCTCCAGCGGAGCCCCGCCGTCACGCCCGGTCATGCGCGCCTCCAGATCGTGCCGTCTTTTGTATCTTCAAGCACAATTCCCTGCCCCTGAAGCTGGTCACGCAGGGCATCCGCCCGCGCAAAATCACGCGCCTTTTTGGCCGCGGTCCGTTCCGCAATCAGCGCATCAATCTGCGCGTCTTCATCCGAATGGTCGCCCTTGAACCATTTTCCGGGTCTTCCTGCAAAAGCCCCAGAAGGCCCGCACCCGCCTTGAGCGCCCCGGCGGCCGTTCTGTCACCCGCCAGCGCCTGCCCGGCCAGAACATGCAGTTCAGCAATGGCCATGGGAGTGTTCAGATCTTCCGCCAGTGCCCTGAGCACAGACTCCGGAGCCGCGACATCCGGCACCGGACCAGCGGCCAGCGCGCGATAGAACCGGTCCAGCACCTTGCGGGCCTCCTGCAATCCTGCCTGCGTATAATTCAGGGTCGAGCGATAATGCGCCCCCAGCAGCAGCAGGCGAAGCGCCTCCGCCGGAGCCTGTTGCAGCACGTCCCGAATCGTCAGGAAGTTGCCGAGAGACTTCGACATCTTCTCGCCTTCAACGAGCAGCATGGCATTATGCACCCAGTAATTGGCAAACTTGCCCTGCGGGAAGCAGCACAGGCTCTGGGCGCGCTCATTCTCATGGTGCGGGAACAACAGGTCGGACCCGCCGCCGTGAATATCAAAACTTTCCCCAAGGTAGCGGTGTGACATGGCCGAGCATTCAATATGCCAGCCCGGACGCCCCCGGCCCCACGGGCTTTCCCAGCCCGGCTGGTCCGCATCCGAGGGCTTCCAGAGCACAAAATCACCCGGATTTTTTTTATAGCCCGCCACTTCCACACGGGCCCCGGCCACCAGTTCCTCCGGGTCCCGGCCAGACAGCGCCCCGTAAGACGGAAAAGACGCAACGGAGAACAGTACATGGCCATCTGCCTCATAGGCGTGGCCATTTTCAATCAGGCGGGCAATCAGGGCCTGCATCTCACCAATATTATGGGTGGCGCGGGGTTCAATATCCGGCGGCAGCACATTCATGGCCGCCAGATCCTGATGGAACTCCTCCGTCGTACGCTGGGTCAGGGAGGCGATATCCTCCCCGTTGGCGCGCGCGCGCGCGGTAATTTTGTCGTCCACATCCGTAATGTTGCGCACAAACGTCACACGCGGATAGGCCTGCCGCAGGAACCGCACCAGCACATCTGCTGTCAGCATGGCGCGCAGGTTGCCGATATGGGCCAGATCATAGACCGTGGGTCCACAATAATAGACTTTTACGTGCTCCGGATCGAGCGGCGTAAACGGCACGGTCGCGCGGCGCTGACTGTCGTGCAGAGAGAGAGCTGGCAGGGGTGCGGAAGCAGAGTGCGGCATAAGCGACTAGATGCGCCAGCGTGTGGTTCGATGCAATATCCGCACAACCAAAAAACTGCGGTAAGATTGAAAACCGGACCTTGACGCGCCGCGCGTTTTACAGTTTTAATCCGGCCCTGCACGTCATGTGCTGTGCCTTATAGCTCAGTGGTAGAGCAACCGCCTTGTAAGCGGTAGGTCTTCAGTTCAAATCTGAATGGGGGCACCATTTTTTCCCCTCAAATATAAAACTGTTGTGCAGGCTGGCAAAAGCCGGACCGACACTGCGCGATAATCCTCGCCCGCAGTATGCAGGCCGCTCCTTCGTCTGATGCGCTCTGGAACAAACCGCCAGATCAGCCTAAAAATCTTCAAACAAAAACAGCCGAGCGGGACCGGAAGAATATGTTCAATCCTGAAACCCTTGAATGGATTTCTTCCTGCCCTGACCATATCATTGATTTTCAGAAATGTGGTGATCACTATCAGGCTGACGGAGCCCGTGTTGATCCTGACACCATAGAGGCCGCATTCCGCAAGGCCCACCCTTCCTTACCCGCCTCTGTCACATTCCTTTATGAGGGGTGGAAAGTCGCTCGCATCCGGCCATTTCGTCCGCTCGTGTATTATGCGGCATTTGGTGAGGATGATATTTTCAGGTGTTTATCCCTCTCGCTCTGGTCCCTGCTCCACCCCGGACAGTATCGGGGTGAGATTGCCGTTATCACATCGTCTGATGATGCCCCAAAGGTGGAGGCTCTCCGTGACGATCTGAATCTGGGCGAGCGTCTGCACATCGTCTGCGTTTCCGAACATGCGGACATTGTCGATTTCTGCCTCGCGCGATTCCGGCTGAGTGATCCTGTGTTTTCACACCGCCAGCCCCTGCTGTATCTTGACTGCGATGTTGTGATTGACGCCCCGATTGAGCCTTTCCTGATGCAGATTGCGGGGTCAGACAAAATTCATGTCATGCCGGAAGGTCAGATTGGAGAAGGGCATGAGTCTTCCTCCGGTCACTGGTTCGGCTGGCGCATGATGGCCGAGGATGGCATGACGTTTGACCGGCGCGCGCCCGGTTTTTCCGCCGGAATTCTTGCCAGTGGTCAGGGTGCGGTTTTGCAATTTTCTGCAAAACTCGCGCTGGCAACAGCCGAAAATTTCCAGAACAAAAGCGGTGAACGGCGACCGTTTCTGGGATATGACCAGTGTGTCGCAAACTATGTTTTTCTAAAAACTGATGTGCGCAGCTTTGAATATATGCGCAATGCGGTTTTACTGTTCCGCCTGCGTGAAGGGGCACCGAATATCCCCCCGATGCGCGGGCGTGGCTTTGTGCATTTCCTCAACGCACCCACCGCCGGAAAATATGCCGCCATGGAACAGTATGTGAAAACGCTCTGACCCAGAGCCCCGCGTAATTTGTCAGCCCTCAACAGCTCAACAGCTCAACAGCTCAACAGCTCAACAGCTCAACAGCTCAACAGCTCAACAGCCAGAAACGCGCTTACGCTCCCGGTGTCCAGCCATCCTGTGTCAGAGCCACACCGGCCAGATAGAGGCTCCCGCAGATCAGCACTCGGGCGGGCTGACCATCTGACTGCGCCTTGAGAGCGTCCAGCGCCCGGACCAGCGTTGGGCCAACCTGCGCCTTGCCAGCGGAGGCCTCCACAATCGCTTCAACCGGCAGAGCCAGATGCTGCGTGGGTTCACTAATGGCCCACAGGGTGGTGGCGTACGGCAGAACCGGGTTCAGAAAGCCCGAGGCATCCTTGGTCTGCTTCATGCCAACCAGCAGATGGAGCGGTTCATCCCCCCATTTTTGCAATTCCTGCGCCAGCGCGTGGCCCGCACCGGGATTGTGCCCGCCATCAAGCCACAGCTCCCAGCCATCGGGCAGGCTTTGCGCCAGTGCGCCATGCAACCGCTGCATCCGGGCGGGCCATGAGACCTTGCCCACACCCTGCCAGCCAGCCTCCGGCACGCTCAGCCCGGACACACGCAGCGCCGCGACAGCCAGACCGGCGTTTTCCATCTGCCATGGGCCGGTAAGCGCCGGAGCAGGCAGTGTAAGCGAACCCTGAGAATCGGTAAAAATCAGGCTGCCATCTTCGGCGGCCACGCCACTGGAGACCACAGGCGCAATCTGCCAGGCCTCCCCACGGCAGGCGAGCGGCGCACCCACCGCGCGG
>NZ_BAJW01000054.1 GCF_000613905.1 Acetobacter persici JCM 25330 | reverse complement strand
AGGCATTAGGCATTAGGCATTAGGCATTAGGCATTAGGCATTAATGGGACATTCAGCAGCCACAAGTGTTATATTTAGATTGAATAATAAACAGTTGCTTCAAAAGATTTTTGCCACGCTACTGAACACAGCTTGGAAAGATAATTCAGCACAAATCACTTCCAGCATGCCCCTTCTGAATTTTTTTGCGTGCTCTTTGAGGAACTGAATCCAAATCCCTGCGTTTAGATTGCATAGAATTAAGGAGGATATCTCAATGAGCTCCATGAAAGACAAAGTAACCGGCATTGCTAATCAGGTTGCAGGCAAGGTGAAAGAAGAAACCGGCAAGCTGACAGACAATGAACGTCTTGAAGCCGAAGGCATTGCACAGAACCTGAAGGGCAAAGTGCAGAAAACCACCGGTGACGTAAAAGATACCGTTAAAAGCGGGATCGATAAACTCTAAGCGTTCTAAAGCTTTCGTTCGTAAAAAGCCTCGGTATTAAAAAAATACCGGGGCTTTTTATTATCTTCGAAATACAGAAATAAAACTGAGTTCCCACAAGATCTGGACGCCAGATTACGTTACGCACTGTTCCCCAATAGAAAACTAATGGCCTCATTGGACTGTAAAAACATAAAATAGCGTGAACGGTCTTAAATAGCCATCATCAGATTCTAGCGTCTGGAATCCACCTAAATCTTTGAAAAGATTGGTGGGCGCACAAGGCTCGAACCTTGGACCCGCTGATTAAGAGACAGCGACGGTGAGATACCGTTAAGACGAAGGCAGACGCAAAGAGCCGCAAAAACCCTTGTTTTCCCTTACCTTACCGAATGGCTATGACGCAACGTGACGCAGCAAGCCGCACGGGTTACCTTTTCAAATGACTCCGGAGTGACTCCGGAAAAGTCTATCAGCGGGTGAGAGGGGAAAAACGGAGGGCGGCGTTACACCAAAAGCAGGTGTATAAGGTGTATAGGTGTAACACTCATAGATAATATACTGTTTTCCCTCAGTTTTTCCCTTCTCAGACTGCTACACCTCACGGTTTGGTGAGGTGTATAAGGTGTAACAGAAGGTTCGACATGAAGTTTACAAAATCGGGAATAGACGCCCTCACTTGCCCGCCGGGAAAGCGGGACGTGATGTTCACCGATAGCGAGGTGAAGGCTTCGCCATCCGGGTAAACGCGACCGGCAGCAAAACCTTCCTGTTCAACTATCGCTTTGGCGGTAAGGCCCGGAGGCTGGTGCTGGGCCAGTATGGGGAATTGACCCTGGCACATGCCCGCAAGGTGGCAGAGGCCGCACGAGGCAAGGTTCTGGCCGGTGGCCATCCGGCTGAAGAGAAGAAAGCCGTTGCTCAGGCTTTCCAGCAGCAGGCCATAGAGGATGCCAGACAGGCTGCGGCCAATGCTCTCACATTTGAAGCCCTCATAGACCGCTGGACCAGCAACGCCCTGCGGGACAGCAGCGAGAGCCACCGCACCGAAGCCCCGCGCCGCCTGCAGCTTAACTTTGCCGACATGCTGCACCGGCCAGCCCATGCCTTGACCGTGGCGGAGGTGCAGACCCGGTTGGATGACGTAGCGGAAAAACACCCGACCACTGCCCGCCGCCTGCTTTCCTATGGTCGCGCCCTGTATAGCTGGGCGACAAAGCGCCAACTGGTAGAGGAAAACCCCTTTGCGCATGTGGTGGTAGAAGGCCGGGAGGTATCCCGTGACCGGGTGCTGACCGATGCCGAATTAGGCGCGGCATGGCGGGCCGCCTGCCAGATGCCCTACGCCTTTGGCCCGTTCTTCCGGCTGCTGGTTCTCACGCTCCAGCGCCGGAGCGAGGTTGCGGGTATGCGGTGGGAAGAGATAACGCCAGACCTGACCACATGGACCATTCCGGCCAGCCGCACCAAGAACGGCAAAGAGCATATTGTTCACCTGTCCGAGCCAGCCCGGCAGGTTCTGGCCTCCCTGCACCGGCAGACAGACAGCAAAACCGGGGCCGTATCTCCGTTTGTGTTCACCAATACGGGCCGGACGCCCATATCTGGCTTTTCTGACGGCAAAGAGCGGCTGGAAGCTCTGATGGAACAGGAACGGGCTAGCAATGCCACCGGAGGGCCAAAAAACGCGGGAAAGAAACCCTCCGCCCTGCTCGCAAGCGGCTGGCAGCTGCATGACCTGCGGCGCACGGGTGTGACCACAATGGCCCGCTTAGGCATTGGCCCGCATGTGGCCGATAAGGTGCTAAACCATACGGAGGGAGCCATAAGCGGCGTGGCCGCTGTGTATCAGCGGCATGAGTTTCTGAAGGAGAGGGCGGCGGCTTTGGATGCTTGGGCCGGGCATGTGCTGAGTGTGGCTTCCGCGACGGGAATCGAACCCACGGCAGGAAATGTCGTGCTTCTGCGAAGGTAAAGAAAAAGGGCCTCTGCAAATTTACAGAGGCCCCTACAGACGCTGATCTGCCTATCTGGCTAGAGAGCAGCACACCTCCATTAATTTTCTTCAAAAGGCAGGTTTATTTGTCGTGCCGCGCTACGGTGCTGCATTACTTTCAAAATTTTGGTTTCGCTTCTCAGTCCACCATCTGTCTGCCATTGTTGCACCAGAACCTTACAGACTAGAATATCTCCTTTGGCAAAAGAGATTTCGTTGCGATCAACCTCGTCCAGAAACTCCTGATCTTCTATCGAAGCCCAGACCACATTCTGTCCGTCGTTAAGCTTCCATTTTCCATCTTCGTTAAAAGAAAGACTGACAATGGAAAAAGCAGCCGTGCTTTCCATGTCGATAATCTTGTTATCGTCCGTTTCAGGGATAGAAAAAGAAGGTAAATCCGGTTTGGCGATATGAACCGGAGCCGTGTCTTTGGCTGTGCCGGCAGGGCGGAGAGATAGGTTTGTGATCCCATTTCTTCCCAATGGTTTCACTGTATCAGCGATGGCCTTTCGGACCCTCACATCCCTGTATAGTTCGGCCAGCTGCACGGGAACCACAATGGTATCTCCTTCCGTAGAAAGAGAGTCAGGCGGAAACTCCAATGAAACATTACCATCACGCAGAACAACAGCCTTTTTAACCTTCCGCCCTCGCGCGAACTGGAGCAAACCAAACAAGCCACCACCGATGCTCCCTGCTGCACCTAAAAAGGTCCAGAGGTTGGAAAGTGCAGAAGCTCCATTGCCAGAAAGCAGGTCGCAAGCATGAGCGAAAAAACCTTGCACAAGATGCAAGTAAACCTCAAAGGAGCCTTCGTTAAAGGCTTTGACCCTTACGGAAACCTGTGATTTTTCACCATTAATGACGCGGTTGGCTTCTTCAAACAGCTTGCCAAAAGCGAGGAGAGCCGGTGCCAGATCAGCCACAGCCATCTCACCAGCTTCTAAGGCTGGTCCATCATAATTGATGCAGATGGTCTTTCCGCTCATTTCTTCGCTCACGGCTTTCCCTTACACATGATCAGCGCACAACAGACTGGATTTTACTAATTAAAAATTTGACGGCCTTTAAACATGGCCTACGCGCGCTGTCTAACCAAGAAAAACTGAATAGTTTTTTGGGGCCAGCACAGCAACCCTTGTGGCTGCTGGTGTTCATCAAGGTGATACCGGAAACCCGGTATCAGTCACTCCTCATATCTAAAGAGTGGGAGATTCCTGCCAACTCAGTGCGCCTTTAAGGGATGCAGGGATTCCTGCATTAGGCGATGTGCGAATTTCCATATCGGTCACTCATCGGATCTGGTGAGTGGTAAAAAGCCGATAACGCCAGATGTAGCGCTACCAGTTTCCAGCCAGTTATCAAGCATTCCTTGACAACTGAAGGCAAAAAACCGGCAGCCTCAGTTTGCCCAAGGCTCTTGTAGCATCATGTAGGCCAGACCTTGGTTAGCTCCTCCAGCAGAAGCATGCGTGGTGGCTGACTGGCCTGTTTTCTTACTGGTCACTGTAATCACGCCTTTTTTGACGGAATACCAGCCAATCACTTCACCATCTTTTTTAACTTCATAATCACTTGTCATGTTTCTCTCCTTTCAACCTCACCCCAGCCCCTCCGCCATTTTCAGGGATAAACTCAACCCCTGCGGCTTCTAGAGCGGAGCGGATGGCTTCCACAGTGCGCGGATACAAGGCTTCTCCACGCTCAAGACGGGTAATGGTGTTCGTGGATACGTCTGCCAATGCGGCAAGCTCCCTAACACCTAATCCAAGCCCAGCACGGGCCATCTTGCATTGCTCTGGCGTCATATAACTTCGCTACACTGTGTCGAGTTTTTGCTTGACGTTTCCGCCATTCGTGGTGACAGTGTAGCGACCTTAGGCCCTAAAGCCAAGGCGGCAAGGCATAGAGCTACCACCCTCTAAGCCCTGCCTAACCACAACCGCTCGCACTAGGAGACGGTAATGGCTGAACGCGCCTATACCATGCCCGGCACATGCTGGGCAGTGCTCACTCTTGCTCGCCTTCATGGCGATGCTCTGGCCGCCTTTGCTGCGGCTGGCCTTTCTCTGCTCGCATTGGCAGGCTTCCTGCACCCTGAACACCTGCACAACCCCTCCGGAGGGGTAGCAATCCACGCGCACCACCACAGCAGCCCTCACGCTGTTCTGGTGGCTTCTGCTGCTGTTGGTGCGGAGGTGGTGCAATGAGCCAGACCATAACCTCTGGCCTGTCCCGCCGTGGTGCCCTTGCCTCTGTGCTGGCCGCTACAGCCGCCGCTCTGCCCGTTATGGCCTCCGCCGCGCCTCACGCTCAGGATGCCGCCTTACAGGCGCTCTCTGACGCATTCTGGCGGGTCCATAACGAAATATGGTCTGCTGATTATCTGGCGGAACACGAATACGGCTCTCCCGAACAGAAGAGGCTAGAAGCCAAGCTGGATCAGCTTTGCCAGCAGGAAGGTCTGCTTGTGAAGCAGCTTGCCCAAATGCCTGCCCGCACTCAGTCCGGACTGAAAGCCAAGGCTGCTATCCTGCAAAGCCTGCTGCCAGACATAATGCGCGATTGCTACTTGTCCGACGACTCAGGGGAGTTCCTGCTTGTCATGAGCCTTCTGGGTGATCTGACCGAGGGTGCTCAGATATGAGCAGGCCCTCCCTTTCCCGCCGTGGCGTTCTGGGAGCGTCTCTTGCCGCCACGGCTGCTGCCGTGCCCGCTGTGGCTTCCACTCGCACCACTCCGCAGTCGGACGCCTGCTTATGGATGTGCTGGCCCGCTACTGGCAGGCAGAACGCGCCATCCTCTCTATGGAGTCAGCGCCTGAACCACCTTTAACGGCCCCGGCATATTCCGCATGGGAATCCAAGTTTGATATCCTGATTGCAGCCCGTGCGCAGGCAATAAGCCAGATGGCCGATATACGCGCCATGACGGCGGAGGGCAGACGCGGCAAGGCTCAGATAGTTGAACGCTGCCTGCCGTCCTGTGTCCGCTGGAATGATGGCGGGCTAGATACCCCAGAAATCCGGCTGGCCTTGTCTCTGGCGCGGGATGTGGCCGGAGGTGCGGCGTGAAACAGGAAAAATTAAATAGAAAAACAATTTTGGTGGACAAATAAAATGGACACGCTTATGAGTCCCTTTGAACAGAAAGGAGTTCTCGTGGCCACTTATAAGAAAAGCCAAGCTCTTTATGCGCTCTGGCGTACTTTGAGCAATCCGGCACTTTTAGGTGAGCGCGAGCGACCTCCTGCCATTTTTAGCCGTCGTTTTGATAAGCTGCTTTCTGTCGATATTCCTTTGCTGCCAGAAGAACGGGCAGGCCAAGCCGGACAAGACAACCAGTTCACAGCCGATCAGGTTTTTCTGATGGCCGTTGCTCTTGTCATCATGGATTCAGGGCTTGGTCTGGGCGCTACTGGCTTTTTTATCTGCACGGCACGGGAAAGCCTTAAACAGCGTTACCATGCAATTATGGAACGCCCTATGTCTTGGCTACCTGAAAAAGAAAGCTCTCTTGAAAAAGATAAGAGAGTATATCTTCTTTTTCAAAATAAAGACATTCAAGAATTTTACCCTAAATATGACTGGTCAAAGGTAAAAGGCTGGTCAGGAAAAGGGCGGCCTCCCCTGATTATCAATCCTGTTTACGTGTCGGGTTTGGATGATTTGAAGACATATCTAGATACCTGTTTGCAAAATGGCACTCATAATCACGTTCTAGTAATAGAACTGGCAAAAATGGCTTCTGTTCTCACTCATTATCTTGAACATGCACCAATCGTGACAAGGGGGCGTCATAAATGACGTTCTTTTGCCAAATAGAGCAACAAAATAGAGGGATAAATGAAAGCCCATACACTTGTTAATATGCCTTCTGTGATGGATGAAACCTGTATCCATTCAGAAAAATGGGCTGCTGAATTTCTGGGGTTATCACGCCGCACATTGCAGAACATGCGCCGGGACGGTGGCGGCCCTGCATTTGTTAAAATCTCTGAACGGCGTGTCGGCTATACCCTGTCAGCCCTCCGAACATGGGTTTCTTCTCGCTCCGTGCGCTCGACTGCTGATGCAACCGTCCGCTTTGGAGGTGCTGCATGATTGCGGCTCTGTTCTGCGGAGGGGTGAAAACCTTCGCCATTCTTGGCCTGCTGAACCCTCCGGAAGGCTTAGGCCTCAATACGGTGGAACGTGTGGCTTTTCGGGCTGCGGCTGATGAACTGATGCTTTCCACAGAAAGCCCCCTGTATGCTGATACACACCCGGCTCTGCATGATGCCGCCTGTATCGTAAACAAGCGGGAATTCTGGTTCTGGCAGGTTGGGTTTGCGAAGCCCGTCATGGGGCAAGCGCCACGCAGGCAGGAAATATGCCTCGCCGCACCTGCCAGCATGGGTGCGCTGTGGCTATGTCAAAATCTGAACCATACAGATTTACCGAAGCTCCCCCCAGACTGCAACGGCACGGAACTGGATGCTCGGGATTTGCTGGAAGGCTTTCGGGGGGCTTGTGACCATTATCTCTATAAAGTTGAGCAGGATTTTCAGAGCGGCAATCAGGATTTTCAGGCACTCCCCATTTGGAGAGCGGCTGCTGATGCATGGAAAGCCGTCCGCTCTCTGGGGGCAATCCTGCTTTTGACGGCTTCCCAGCCACATCTGAAAGCTCGTATCATTTCGCCGGGAATGGCAAACCATGCGGCGGCCTAACGCCTCTGAACTGGCCCGGCTTCTGGCTGACCGCATCGCGCACCTTGCGCCGGAACTGCTGCCACATGGCAAAAAGGACGGCGTAGAGTGGCGCGTGGGCAGTTTGTCCGGAGAGCCGGGGCAATCCCTTGCTGTGCGTCTTTCCGGCGCACGGCGGGGCGTATGGGCGGACTTCTCCAGCGGTGAGCGTGGCGATGCTTTGGACCTTGTGGCGGCCTGCCTGTTTGGTGGCGACCGTAAGCAGGGTATGGCATGGGCTTCTCACTGGCTTGGGTTGAGTGAATCTACCAATGCAACCCCAATCCAGCGCCGTCCCATTCAAGAAAAACTGAATAACTCTCAGGAACTGGACAAAGAGGCACAGCAGCGGAGGGCCAAGGCGCGCAGGTTATGGATGGACACCCCAGCCGGAATAGCTGGCACACCTGTTGAGGCCTATCTGGCAGGGCGTGGCATAGACCTCCGGGCATTGGGCCGCGCTCCGGGTGCCTTGCGGTTTCATCCTGCCGTCTGGTGTGCGGAGGTGCGTAAACCTCTCCCCGCCATGCTGGCCGCTATCTGTGGGCCTACGGGAAAGCTGGTGGCAGTGCATCGCACATGGCTGGCGCAATCGCCCTCCGGCACATGGGCCAAGGCTGATCTTCAAAACGCAAAGAAGGTTCTTGGTGGTTTCTCTGGTGGTTGCATCCGCCTCTGGCGTGGGGCTTCCGGCAAGGCGCTGGACTTGGCGCCGGAGGGAGATGTGGCGATTATTGCGGAGGGCATAGAAACCGCTTTGTCCTGTGCCATCGCCTGCCCGGAACACAGGGTTCTTTCTGCTGTCAGCCTCAGCAACATGGCCGCCATGAAACTGCCTGACACACTCACGGAAATTATCGTCGCAGCAGATAACGATACCGGCAATGCTCCGCACGGAAGGCGCTGGATGCTGCACTCTCACAATTCGCAAAGCAGGGCCGCACTGTTCGACTCGCTATGCCTGAAATACAGGGGCAGGACTGGAATAATGTCCTGACACATCATGACAAAGACAAAGGGCCAGAACGGTCGTGACGATGTGCGGGCAGGCCTGACCTCCGCCAAAGTTGTTTCTCTGCCCGGCGCGAAAAGTAAAGCATCCGGCAAACGCACAGAATCTCAGTGCGGCCGGTTTTTCTGTGACGCTCACGGGCTGTTCCGGAAGGCTTCCGACAACAGCAAGACGGATATGAAGCTTTCTGGTCCTGTCTGGATCGTAGCCGAAACACGCGGGGCAGACGGTAAAGGCTGGGGCATTTTGCTCGGCTGGACAGACCGGGACGGCCAGCAGCATGAGCAGGCCTTTCCTCGCGCCATGTTCGCGGGTGACTGTGCGGAACTGCGGAGCCAGTTAGCAGACGGAGGCCTTACCCTTCAGGCAGGTTCACCCGCGAAAGCCGCTTTTGCAGACTGGCTGGCTTCCATCGCTACAGAGGAACGCGCGTTTTCCGTCAACCGGATAGGCTGGCACACTCTGAACGGTGGTAAGGTTTACGTGTTGCCAGATGCAACCTACGGCAACCTGAAAGAGCGGGTTGTTCTGCAAACCTCCGAACAGGAAACAAACCTTTTTTGCGTATCTGGCTCTGCGGAAGACTGGAAAAGCAATATCGGCCAGTGCTGCAAAGGAAATTCACGCCTTATTCTGGCAGCATCCACAGGCTTTGCAGCCCCCTTGCTGGATGTGCTGGGATTGGAGGGCGGCGGCATCTCATTTGTAGGTGCATCCCGTGCAGGGAAATCCACAGCTCTTGTGGTTGCATCCAGCGTGTGCGGAGGAACGCCAGAAGCGGTGCCAAGGGCTATGCCCGGTCATGGCGTTCTACCTCTAACGGTCTGGAAAGCGTGGCCTTGGCAAGCTGTGACGCTCTGCTGCCTATGGATGAAATCGGCCAGCTAGACCCCAAAGAAATTGGTGACGTGGCCTACATGCTCGCCAACGGGCAAGGCAAAGTGCGGGCCAGCCGGACAGGTGGCGCACGCGTTACAGCCCGCTGGCGGGTGCTGTTCCTTTCCACTGGTGAAAAGACACTGGATGATCTGAACAAGGAATCCGGCAAAGGCACCAAAGCCGGTCAGGAGGTACGATTTTTAGATATGCCTGCCGATGCTGGGGCCGGTATGGGTTTGTTTGAAGAGACACACCATTGCGACACGCCCGGAGAATTTGCGGACTATCTGGCAAATGCCTGCGGGCAATTCTATGGCGCACCCTTCCGGGCCTTTATGGAGCATCTGGCAGACCGTATGGCAGCGGAGGGCGTGATGGGCTTCCGTGAAGCCTTGCTGGCACGGATGGACACCATAGCAACCTCTTATCTGCAAAACTGGCCGAAGGCTTCCGCAGGTGCGCTCTGTTGCGCGACGCTTTGCATGATTGCTCTGGCCGGAGAACTGGCTACAGAATTTAACCTGACCGGCTGGGACCGTGACACGCCGGAAGTGCTGGTCGGCCTGTGCTTTGCCGACTGGCTGCGGCTACGCGGCACAGCAGGCCGGAGGGAAGACGAACAGGCCATCCAGAAGCTACGTGACTTCATTTCCCGCAATGCGTCTGCCCGATTTGAGGACTGGATAGATAAGTCAGCAGAGGAACAGCCTCAGAGCGGAGAGAATGGCGAGCCACCAAAAGAACGCTACCGCACAATGAACCGGGCTGGCTGGCGGCGTTGGGTCAAAGCTCCGGACGGCCGCTACGTGTGGCTTTACCTGCTGACCTCTGATGGCATGAATGAAGCCCTGAATGGCGTGTCCGCACGGGACGCCAAGCAAATGCTTGTTGATCGTGGCCTGTTAATTAAGGCCAAGGATGGCAAGTTCTCAGAGCTCTTACGCCCTCCGGGTCAGGGGCAAGTCAGACTCTACCAAGTGCATCACGATATTCTGGCGGTTGCCACGGGCGACAGATGAGCCGGACAGGCCGGAGGGTAAGCGACTGCCCTCCGCTCATAATGCATGACATTGCGGTTATTTGCGTCTTGTTGCCCTTCTGTTGCCTTGAAGAATATATAAGTAGGTGTATATCGTTCCTATGACGTCAGAACGTAAACCCATCGAGTTCTTAGGAACAGCGTTGTCTGATTTGCGGGAGTTTCCCCCGGAAGTCATGCGAGAGATGGGGTATGAACTGGCACTAGTGCAGGAAGGGGATACCCCCTCTGACTGGAAGCCAATGGCTATTGTCGGTCCGGGTGTGAAGGAAATTCGTGTTAGTGATGAAGATGGTATTTACCGCTCGCTCTACGTCGCTAGCCTAGGAAGCAAAGTTTACGTTCTTCATTGCTTTCAGAAGAAGTCACAGACAACACCTCGGAAAGACATTGATCTGGCGTCAAAACGGCTTAGCGCGCTTTGTCGTGAATTGCGGGCGAGCAGTGCTAAGCCAAAGCAGAAAAAGGAGAAGCAGAAATGACCAAGAAAACAGAGGAGTTCGCTGCTTCCCAGACCTTCGATAGCGTGTGGGATGCAATCTGCGATACACGGGAAGAAGCTGAGCAGATGAAGCTTCGTTCCGAAGTTATGGCGGCCCTTGAACGCTTTGTGAAAGATAACAAAATGACACAGGTGCAGGCCGCTGATGCCTTTGGCGTCACCCAGCCTCGTGTTTCCGATCTGATGCGCCGAAAGTTTGACAGATTCTCTCTGGATAGTCTTCTGAGTATGGCAGCAAGGGCTGGCTTGCAGGCGCAGATTACTTTCCGCAAAGCAGCCTGACCCAATACTTTCATAACTCCGACCAGAGGCCAGCGTGATGCTGGCCTTTTCTGTATGTGGCGTGTTCCGTCCTTGTTATGCGTCTGGTACATGGCTTGCGGCGTTCCATTAGGGCAAGGTCTATTGGAACAAATGATATGGAACACTTTTACCCCCGTTTTCTGTTCCAATAGGGTTGTTTTTCGTTTTTTGGGACTGTATAGGTCTAGGGTCTAGACCTTTTGGAACAGTTTTAGGAACACCCTCACATGAAAATTGGATACGCACGGACTAGCACCACCGATCAGGTGGCAGGGCTTGAAGCGCAAGCCCGTGACCTGTCAGCCAATGGGTGTGAACGTATCTTCCGTGAACAGGTGAGTGGTAGCAGCACAGACCGGCCTCAGTTGAGTGCGGCGTTCGATCACATGCGGGCCGGTGATGTGCTGGTAGTGACCAAGCCGGACAGGCTGGCCCGTTCCACTGCGGACCTGTTGCGGCTTGTGGAAGAGGTTAAGGCAAAGGGTTGCGGCCTGATCGTGCTGTCCATGAACGGCATGACACTGGATACCACCAGCCCCACCAGCAAGATGATGCTGACCATGCTCGCCGCTGTCGCTGAGTTTGAGCGTGACATTATGAAAGAGCGGCAACGTGAGGGCATAGCCAAGGCCAAAGCGGATGGCCGCTATAAAGGACGCAAGCCTACAGCCCGGAGTCAGGCGGAACAGGTGCAGGCACTGGCGGCTGAGGGTGTGAGTGCTACGGAGATAGCGAAGCGTCTGGGCATTGGCCGGACCTCTGTTTATCGCTGTCTGGTGGCTTCTGCTACTTCCTGACGAAGCATTGTGCCGTGGGCTGGGTGTGCGCGGGCAGCGCGCGGGTTTCTTTCCCGCGTTTTTTAGCCTTTGGAATGAATAAGGTCGCTTGCTATGCGCTCAGATCATGACAAAACAGGCTGGAAACAATCTTTTTTCCTGTCTCAAAAAGAGAGACTGGCAAGGTTTTTTCTTGGGGGTTTGCTCATAAATGGCAGAAAACAGCCATTCCTACATTCAGGCTGTTACACCTTTTTGGACCGGGTGTAACGGCTGACACCAAAAAGGTGTGACAGATTTTCTATTATAAAACAGATAGTTATGGGGTTTGTTACACCTGTCACACCTTGTACACCTTTTTTTAGGTAAGGGTTGGAAGTGTGGCCGTAAGAGAACTGGCTCAGTCCATGCAGACAGCGCATGGCTCTACCTGTCTCAGCCGAGGGGGGCTGATTAAAGTCTCATGCCGTTTGGGCACCGCAACCGCATCAGGCTCACGCGCAGATTTTTCGCAGGTTTTTGAAATTAATCAAAAAATCAAAGAGAAGAGATGAAAAATCAGGAAAACGGCAGGAAACAGCCATTTTTCCTCTGATTTGGGGCCTAGTGCCGAAAGGGTGGGGGTGCTAAATCTCTAGGGTCTATGAGTGCCGGGACCGCGCCATAGGCAAATTTTCATACCCGCGAAATTGCAGGCAAAAGTCACCAGCCAGCGATCAAAATTTTGCGGAGATAACTGAGCCGGAAGGTGCTCTGAGCAGACTCGGGAAAAACCCCCAACCCTGTCAGCACATAAAGGCCAATCAAATGACTCCGGATTGACTCCGGAAAGCTATGAGGGTGAAGCACCCTAAAGCCTGAAAACCACCTAAGTCTTTGAAAAGATTGGTGGGCGCACAAGGGCTCGAACCTTGGACCCGCTGATTAAGAGTCAGCTGCTCTACCAACTGAGCTATGCGCCCTTACAGTTCTTTGAACTGAAGTGGATGCTTTCTATCATCCACTTTCTTTTTAGACAAGTCTGAATTTTCAGCTTTTTAAACGTGCCAGCACATCGTCAAGCTGATCGAGGCTCTTATAGTGAATTTGCAGCGAGCCCCCTTTCCGCCCATCGAAGTGAACCTGGACTTTCAGACCAAGCCTTGCGCCCAGATCTCGCTCCAGTGCGGCAATTTCCGGTTCTGCTGTTTTCTTCACCGGAGCGGGCTGAGGCTTCCCTTTGCTTTCCAGTGCCTTCTGCACAAGCTTTTCCGTCTGTCTTACGGAGAGCGCTTTTTCAATAACCTCTTTCGCAGCCGCAATCGGGTCAGGGTGCGCGAGAAGAGCACGGGCATGCCCGGCAGACAGGGCCCCTGCTCCAACGGCCTTCCGCACGCTCTCTGGCAGGCGGAGCAGGCGCATTGTATTAGCAACATGCGGACGGGACTTGCCAATGGCTTTTGCCAGTTCGTCCTGCGTCAGGCTGTAATCTTCCATCAACCGACTGAAACCGTCAGCTTCTTCAATGGGGTTGAGGTCGGCCCGCTGAAGGTTTTCAACCAGAGCAGCCGCCATGGCGTCTACTTCATCCAGATCACGCACATGCACGGGTACTGTGTGGCATTGTGCCAGTTGTGCGGCACGCCAGCGGCGTTCCCCGGCGATAATCTGATACTGCCCTTTTTTGTCCGGGTCAGACCTTACAAGAATAGGCTGAAGAATCCCCCGCGCCCGGATCGACTCCGCCAGTTCCTCCAGCGCGCCCGGTTCCATATCCTGCCTTGGCTGAAATGGCCCGGGAACAAGAACGTCTACGGATAAAGAACTGACAGGCTGTATCGTCTTAGGCACAGCAGCAGGCTGCGCGTCCCCTGAAGAGGACGTGGCAACGGAGGGAGCGACGTCCCCCAGTAAGGCAGCAAGGCCGCGACCGAGTTTAGGGCGGGCAGAAGATTTACGCTGAGACATGCCTAGGATGCTCTCCCCTTAATTTCCGCCGCCAAAGCCCGGTAAGAGGCGGCACCACTGGCCCGCGGGTCATACGTCATGACCGGCTGCCCATAGCTTTGTGCTTCAGAAATACGGATATTACGCGGGATAATGGTTTCAAGCACATCATCCCCGAAAAAGCTCCGGGCATCCGCTGCAACAAGCTCCGACAGGTTATTTCGTCTGTCATACATTGTCAGCACGATACCGGCCATCTTCAGAGCGGGATTGAGCTTTTTTCTTACCCGGTCGATCGTCTTGACCAGATGCCCCAGCCCTTCCAGCGCAAAAAACTCACACTGCAAGGGAGCCACCACACCATCAGCGGCAACAAGGGCATTCAGGGTCAGCAGGCTGAGGCTGGGGGGACAATCGATAATAATATAATCCGCACTCTCCGCCAGCGGGACGAGGGCCTCGCGCAGACGGGTTTCCCGTTCATCCGCGTCCACCAGTTCAATCTCAGCCCCGACCAGCTCGGTATTGGCCGCAATAACGGACAGACCGTTTATTTCGGTTGGCTGTAAAAGATCTGCTGCGGGCTTTTCATGCATCAGCAGGGCATAAGCCCCGCCCTGCCGGGCATCATACCCAACACCCAGCCCGGTGGAGGCATTCCCCTGCGGGTCCATATCAAGCAGCACGACCCGTGCACCGTCTTCCGCCAGAGCTGCGGCAACATTAATGGCCGTGGTTGTTTTCCCAACCCCACCTTTCTGGTTTGCAATTGCCAGAATACGGCACGTTTTTGTTTTTTTGTCAGACTTAGACACGTTCAAGATTGCTCACTTCAAGAATCACACCATCATGGCTTGTTATGCTGCGGTGGATGCGCACATCCATGTGCCAGTTGCGTCGGGCTTCGGTCAACTCTTCATCCGCCTGCTGCCCTTTCAGGAAAAAGGCTTTCCCGTCTTTTTCCAGTAGAGGCGCAGTCCAGTCCAGAAGCCTGCTCAGTGAGGCCAGAGCGCGGGCCGTTACCACAGGGGCCGGAAGGACCTCAGCCTGCTCAATCCGCTCAGCAAGCACCGTCAGGGGAGCCTGCGTGGCCCGTGCAGCTTCCCGCAGAAAGGTCGCCTTACGCTGGTCAGACTCAATCAATGTTCCGGGCACACCCGTTGCGATTGAGACAATCACGCCGGGGAAGCCCCCGCCGGATCCCATATCAATAAACCGTGCCTGCCCGGCCACCAGTGGGGCTAACTGGAGGCTGTCCAGCACGTGCCGGTCCCATACACTCGCAATATCCCGCGAGGAGACGAGATTGATCCTCGGGTTCCATTTTTCCAGAAGTGCTACAAATGCTTCCAGCCGCTCCTGCGTTTCACGTGAAACATGCATTGTTTCTGGCAGGTTCATCATCGAGCCGACGCCTTTTGCCTGACATGCGCCAGAACCGCTACCAGAGCGGAGGGGGTTACGCCCGGAATTCTTTGGGCTGCCCCAAAATTTTCTGGGCGGGCACGCTCAAGACGTTCCTTCATTTCTGAACTCAACCCCCCGATTGCGTTAAAATCCATATCTCCGGGAAAACGGATTTCAGCCTCTGCTTCAAGCTGACGAATTTCACGCTGTTGCCGCACAAGATAGCCTTTATAGCGGGCCTGTGTCGTCACGTAATGCCGTGCGCGTTCCGGTGCTGCCAGATACCAAGGAGCCAGCTTTTCCAGAACAGCATCCTCAAGACCATATCCCAGAATTTCCAGTAAGGTTCTGCGCCGCCCGTCCAGTGCCACTTTCAACCCCGCCTGCGCCAAGGCCTGCGGCAGCCAGCCTTCCTGCTCTGCTCTTTCAGTCAGTTCCTTGATGTCTACGCAATCTTTTTCAAAAACAGAGCGTCGTTCTTCCCCAACGCAGCCCCAGTCCATGCCAATCTGCGTCAGACGCATATCCGCATTATCGGACCGCAAAGTCAGACGATATTCCGCGCGGGACGTAAACATCCGATACGGCTCGCTCACACCCTGCGTGGTGAGATCATCCACCATCACGCCAATATAGGCTTTCCCGCGATCAAGGCTGACAGCCTCCTGCCCGGCAGCCCGGCGCGCGGCATTAACGCCAGCCAGAAGCCCCTGCGCTCCTGCTTCTTCATACCCTGTTGTTCCGTTAATCTGCCCGGCCAGAAACAGGTTTTTACATTTTTTGAGTTCCAGAGACGTCGTGAGTTCCCGTGGGTCCACGTAGTCATATTCAACAGCATAGCCGGGCTGAGCAATCACTGCGTTCTCAAGGCCGGGGATGGAGCGGATCATTGCCTCCTGCACGTCGGCAGGCAGGCTGGTGGAAATACCGTTTGGATAGATCAGATGCCCACCTTCATGCTCAGGCAGAGCTTCAGGTTCCAGAAAGATCTGATGGCTGGTCTTTTCCGCAAAACGCACGACTTTATCTTCAATCGACGGGCAATAGCGCGGCCCACGGCCTGAAATCGCCCCCCCATAGACTGCCGAGAGATGCAGAGACTCCCTGATAATATCGTGCGTTTTTTCTGTTGTGAACGTGATGCCACACACCATCTGCGGGTTTGTAATTGTAGTGGTCAGACGGCTGAAGGGTTCGGGGGATGCATCCCCCTTATCTTCCGCCAGACTCTCCCAATTTATGCTGTTTTTTAATAGCCGCGGCGGGGTGCCTGTTTTGAGTCGCCCCATTGTCAGATTTAAAAACTTTAGCCGTTTGGCTAACGCAACCGCAGGTTGTTCTCCCACGCGCCCAGCAGGCTGGCTTTTATGTCCAATATGAATAACACCATCCAGAAAGGTTCCGGTTGTCAAAACCACGGCACTGGCCTGCCAGTGTGTGCCATCTTCACACACAACACCCTGCACAGCCCCTGTTTCCGAGCACAGCAGATCACTCACAGCGCCTTCAGCACAGGTAAGATTAGGCGTTTCAGCGAGCAGATCCTGCACGGCCTGTTTGTAAAGAAAGCGGTCAGCCTGCGCCCGGGGCCCCTGCACAGCAGGCCCCTTGGAGCGATTGAGCAGTTTGAAATGAATCCCGGCACGGTCGGCAGCGCGCCCCATAATGCCATCCAGCGCGTCAATTTCACGCACAAGATGCCCTTTGCCAATGCCGCCAATGGCCGGGTTACAGGACATTGCCCCAACGGTATCTTTACGATGCGTCAGCAGAAGCGTGCGCGCACCACACCGGGCAGCGGCAGCAGCAGCCTCGCACCCCGCATGGCCACCCCCGACCACAATCACATCAAACGAACGGTCCATAATCCTGCCGCCTTACCTTTACTTTCCGATACAAAACTGGCCGAACACAGCATCCAGAAGGTCTTCCACCCCCACATGCCCCGTCAACCGCCCCAGAGCCCGCATAGCAAGCCGTAATTCTTCCCCACGCATCTCCGGCCAGTCCTGCTGTAAGGCCCCTTCAAGACATGCACAGGCCTCTTTAACACCTGCCTTATGCCGCGCACGGGTCAAAAGCGGTGCCCCAGAGGCCGAAGAGGCCGTCAGAGCTTCCACCTTCTGCTCCAGCACAGCTTTAAGCTGGTTCAGCCCCTGCCCTGTTTCAAGGCTGACCGGCATCACCCGATGCCCCTGCACAGCCTGCGGCACAGGGCCAAGATCCGTCTTGTTGCCGATCAGCACACTCGCAGGAAACACCTCCTCCGGTGCGTCGCCTGCAGCAAACATCTGCAACACACAGTCGGCCTGTTTCACGTGAAACAATGCGCGCTTTACGCCCTCAGCCTCAATGGCATCCTCTGTCTCCCGCAGGCCTGCCGTATCAACAAACGTCACACGCACACCAGCCAGAATACCGCTGATTTCTATAACGTCCCGCGTCGTTCCCGCTATGGGGGAGACAATAGCGGCATCCCGGTCTGCCAGCCAGTTTAAAAGGCTGGATTTACCCGCATTGGGCGGGCCGATAATTGCAAACACAACCCCACGGCGGATACGCTCCCCGCGATCCCCTTCCTGAATATGCGTCTGCATAGCGGCGATCAGCGCATGAATTTCATCCAGAAGGCCTTGTTCAACCTCCGGTGGCAGGTCTTCATCCGGGAAATCAATCAAGGCTTCCTGATGCGCCAGAACACGTTTCAGCCGGTCAGCCCAGTTCTGATACAGGCGGCTGAGCGCCCCGTCTGTCTGCGCGAGGGCCAGTTTACGCTGGCTTTCGGTTTCCGCCTCAACCAGATCGGCAATTCCTTCGGCTTCCACCAGATCCATGCGGCCATTCATAAATGCCCGACGGGTAAATTCTCCGGCTTCTGCCGGGCGGGCGCCCCCTTCAACCAGAGCCTCCGCCACCGCTTTGATCACGGCTGGGCCGGCGTGCAGATGGAGTTCAAACCCATCCTCCCCCGTGTAACTTCTGGGGCCAGGAAACCAGAGCACCAGTGCCTCGTCCAGAAGATTGTTCCGGGTTTCAGCATCCTGCCACACGCGGCGAAGTGCTGCGCAGCGTGCTTCCGGAAGGGGGCCAATCAGCTTTTTCAGCAGCGCTTCACTTCCCGCACCACTGACGCGCATGACCGCAATCGCCGCGCGCCCAAGCCCCGTGGATAATGCAAAAATTGTGTCTTCACCCTGATACGCCACGGGGATTTTTCCTTCCTGCATAATCTCTGAAAAGCCTGAGTGTTCTGAAATGCTGGCTTTATCCGCGCTTTCTAAAACAAATTGGCACGCAGGTGTCAGCTAAAAACACATCCGTGTTTCCGGCCAGACAGCCGCGCTGTCTTTCTTAACATGACAAGCCTCAGGCTGCCGCGCATACTATGGGCCTTATAAAGCTCCATGATGACGGACAAAGACCCATGCCCCAGCTTTCTCTCCATTCCCCCATCGGGCCGCTGACCCTGACAGAAGAAGACGGCAAAATCATCTCGCTCGACTGGGGCTGGGGGCGGGACCAGACAGAAACGCCCATGCTCTGTGCGGCGCGGGACTGGCTGGATACATGGTTTGATGATCCGAAAGCCGCTGGTGATTTTCCGTTCCCGCTGGAACCCATCTTCGGCACGGACTACCAGAAGCGGGTGTGGAACGCGCTCTGCGCGATCCCAGTCGGGACCGTTAAAACCTATAAGGAACTGGCACAGGATGTGGGTGGAAGCGCCCGCTCTGTCGGGCAGGCCATTGGCCGCAACCCCATTCCCATTCTGATCCCCTGCCATCGCATTGTCTCTCAGACCGGACTTGGCGGATATTCTGGAGACGGTGGCATAGACGATAAACGCTGGCTGTTGAACCTTGAAGGAGCACCCATTCCATCAGGCGGCTGAGACAGCCTGCCTGCTGGCTGGAGCGCCCCTTCTGCTATGCCCCTCTTATACGGACACTCTTTATACAGACACACCTGTCAGGGCACGTCTGTCAGGGCACCGGGGTGCCCTGAAGAGTTGGTGCTGGCGTGGATGCGGAAGCAGCGGCATGCGCCGATGTAAGCTTGACGCTGAAGCTGTTATCCGCCCGGTTCAGATCCGGGATCATGTGATCCGGGTCCAGCACCGCTGAGCGAATAGCCTGTTTGCCCGGAATCTGGAGCGTGACCGTATTGCGCTGATACCAAGTTTCCGTAGGAATGGTCAGCCGGGCAGAACTTCCGTCCATCCATGTAATGGCCAGCACGACAGGCAGAGGAAGCCACCCTTTGTTTTCCACCTGCACGCTGGCCCCCTGCACGGGATTCCCATTGACGTAAGAAACAGATTTCAGGCTGTAATCCGGCCCCCAGTTCTGGAAATACCAGCCCCTCCAGAACCATGAGAGATCTTCTCCTGCCTCGCTTTCCATCACCCGAAAGAAGTCAGACGGTGTGGGATGCCGGAAGGCCCAGAGCGCAATATAATGCTGGAACGCCCGGTCAAACCGCTCTGCCCCAAGTATCTGCTCCCGCAGCAGTTGCAGGCCATATGCGCCCTTAAAATACGTCACGCTATGGCGATATTTTTCAGAAATCAGGTCAGACGGCGTCATCAGGACCGGGGCTGACTTATCTTTCAGCACCGGCACAATATCATCAGCCGGGCGCCCGGTCTGCGGCGCAAACTCCACATCCTTTTTGGGGGCAAATTCCCCATGGTTGAAATGGTCCGAGGCATACACGTCAATAAATGTATTGAAGCCTTCATCCATAAAGGCATTCCGGCGCTCATTGGAGCCAACAATCATGGGGAACCAGCCGTGCCCCAGTTCATGAGTTGTCACCCAGAACAGCTCTGCTCCGGCATCGTCCTTACCGTCAAAAACGATGCCCGGATATTCCATAGCGGCCCCATGCCCGCCAACATTCACCGCGTTCGGCCAGGGATACGCAAACCATTTGCCCGAAAAATACTCAATGGCATGTTTTACATACTCTGTTGAACGATCCCATTTTGCAGCTCCGGCAGCCTCTGCGGGGTAAACTGACATCGCCAGACGCGGGGCAGGATTTTTGGCATTCCCTTTCTCAAGTGGGGGCAGGTCCAGCCGTGCAGCGTCCCAGAGCAATGTGGGAGACGCCACAAAGGCAACATCCCGCGTATTGGCCATATGGAATTGCCAGGTCTGCATCTCCGTCTGGGGCTGACGCACAAGAGCCTGTACATCGTCCGCCGTGCGGATCTGCACAGGGGTCTCGCTAGTAGCCGCCTGAGCCAGCCGGGCTTTTTCCTGCGCGCTCAGCACGGCATCCGGGTTTGTCAGCACACCGCTCCCCGCCACCAGAAATCCTTTTGGCACGGTCACGCTGTAGTCAAAATCTCCGTAATCCAGATAGAATTCCTGCCCAAGATACGGGGCGGTATCCCAGCCGCGCTGAGCGTCATACACCGCCATGCGGGGGTAGAACTGGGCGAGTTCATACATCTCACCATCCCGGTTCTGGCTGTAAGCCGTACGGCCGCCCCATTCCGCAGGGATCGTATAATGCCATGAAATCTTCAGGCTCAGATGCGCGCCCTTCCCGGCCAGAGGCTGCGGCAGGGACAACTGCATCCGGGTGTCTGAAACAAGCGGTGTGAGAGGTGTTTCATGCCCATCCAGACTCACGGCCACAGCCTCAATCACCATCCCATCGGTGTGGTTCTGGAGGCGCTGTGGCGTGGCATAGGCCCCGCGTGAGCCCTGCTGATAAATATTCTGGTCCAGTTGCAGCCAGAGCGTTGAGAGACTTTCCGGGCTGTTATTGGTGTAAGTCAGCGTTTCACTGCCAGACAGGGTATGTGTGGCGGGGTCAATATGCACATGGATGGTGTAATCAGACCGGTTTTGCCAGGCCATTGGGCCGGGAGCCCCGTTACCGGAATGATAAAGATTAACCGGCTGAGGGTAAGAAAGCGGCGCAAAAATCTGGAACGGGTCCGGCTCCGCAGCATGTGCTGCCGAGAAGGCGCTCCCGGCCAGCAGGGCCGTCAGAAGCCCTGTGCGGGCTGGACGGATGAATTTAAAGAGCCACGTTTTTTCAAAACTGCCAGACACCGTCGCATCACCTTTTCACACAGATTCTTATCTGTCCGAGAGGGTAAACCAGAATGGTGCCGGAATAAAAGAAAGGCCGCCTGAGAGGGTGTCTTCTCAAGGCGGCCTTTTCAGAACTGATAAAAAGAGATCAGCGTTTGTCGCAGCTTTCCGTTAAGGAATTGAAGAACCGCCCGGCGCTGCAATGCACCACATCAGACCCCTGCGGCGCCGCCTGAGGGGCCGTTCCGTAATAAGCCGGTTGCGTATCAGAGGGATACCCTCCTGCGCCACAGGGGCTTGCGTAGGCTCAGCATAGTAAGACGGAGGGGCATACATGGTTTGGGGTGCCTGATAGCTCTCCTCCGCGGCAGAGGCTGCCGCAGCGCCTATAGCCAGACCAACCACAGACCCGAACGCAAAAGGCGCGCCCCAGCCCCAGCCGCCACCCCAGTAAGGGCTGCCCCACACACCATATCCCCAGCCATAGCCCGGATAGCCCCAGCCGTAACCGGGGTAACCCCAGCCTCCCCAGCCGGGGCCGCCCCACCAGCCACCACGCCCCCAGCCG
>NZ_BAJW01000055.1 GCF_000613905.1 Acetobacter persici JCM 25330 | reverse complement strand
GCACGACACGAGATCATCGATATCGCTCAGAGCGAGTAGCCGTTTCGATCCCTTTGATTGATGTCTTTAGTATTGATGCACCTACCTGTCGGGGTGCCGCCACAGACCAGCCGCAGTATGACCAACGGTTTCTGGCACAGACCATTCAGATGATTACGTTTTTTCACAGCATCCTCAGTCCGCGCGGCTCAGCCTGATCGAATGCCTCACGCCACTGCCGCGCACCATAAAACGCAAGGACCGTAAACATACCATAAAGTGCAGCTGTCAATGTCTCATGAGATATAGGAATAGGGCTGAATAAACCGCATCCACGCTGATCCAGAGGGTCCAGTTCTGTATGTATCGCCGGGCGGCCCAATATGCCGCCAGAAGACTGAAGCATGTTAAAACAGCATCCATCCGGGGCATGGCATCGTCTGTCCAGACCGTCATGAGCCACGCCAGAACCATGGACAGCACACCAGTCACGGCAATTTCGACAATCAGACTGTGCCGATCTCCCAAAACTGGAACAAGTCCCCCACCAGCCTCTGCTGTCCCCGCAGCTCTCCAGCGGTGCCAGCCATAAGCTTGCAGAGCTACATATAAAACCTGCAAGCTCATGTCCCCATACAATCGCCATTGCCAGAACAGATATCCATAAACCAGAACACCTGCGATCCCGACAGGCCAGCACCACATATTCCGTCGTGCTGTCAGCCAGACACCAGTAACGTTCAACGTGACGCCCACGATTTCGAGAGGAGACATCGTCATGACGAGGATGCGAGATCGCCAGGATCAGCACGTCCGACACAAAGCGGCAGCGCAGGATCCGCTGACCATTCCTGTAAGGAGCCGTCATAGATCGCAATGTCATCAACCCCGATCAGCACAAGGGTCAATGCAAGAGGTGCTGCGGAAATTCCTCCACCGCAATATAATACAAACGGGTTTTTGGCTGATGAGAGAAGAGGATCCCAGATTTCTCTGAGTTCCGAGACAGAACGGTACGTGCCGTTTACGTTCAGCAGTTCCCGCGCCGGGAGATTGCGGCTTCGCGGAATATGGCCACGACGGGCATAACGTGTCGGCAGGGTACCATCAAAAACACCCCTGGACAGGCACAAAACAGGGTCCCGGGCTTCTGTCCTGTGAGAATTTGCGATACCTGCTTCCGATCTACCCAAAGATCGGGCTTTAAAACTGTCGTCAGAACGCCAGGGGGACGTTGCTTTGGCTGTCCCACGGAAACCGGATAACTGTCAGAGAGCCAGCCCCTGTATCCGCCATCGAGAACCCGTGCAGTCTTCCCGACGCTCCGCAACATCCACCAGAAACGGGCAGCCCAAAAACCGTCGGTCCGGTCATAGAGAACAGGAGTCAGACCATCTTGAATGCCCATGCCCTCAAATCGGCATGCAAGCTCCGCCATAGGGGGAAGCGCAAAACTGAAAGAGGCATCTCTGACCGAAAAATCATGTAATAGGTCAAGATGGGTTGCTCCGGGAATATGACCCTGTTTCCAGCCCTCCCGCCCGGACTCAACACGATAATCCCCGTCAAATCTGGGAGAGGGCAGTTCAACGGTGACATCGAACAGAGCCAGGGACGGATCGTCAAGTCGGACGGCAAGTTCCGCACAGTCGATTAAAGGAGATATGGTATCCATTTGGGCGTTACTCCGCCTGTCGAGCAAGATGATGCAGATGTCGGAGCAGTCGTTGTCCTTCCCCCCGGGAAAACCAGTCAGCATGCGACAGGAGATAGGTCTCATAAGCCAGAGTGGCATGATCGAGATGATCAAGGAGTCCGGAGAAATACTCGATTTCGCTCAGTGCAAAATCTATGTGAATGCCGGGTAGAACAGCCGCCAGGGCCCGTAAAAAAGATGATGAGAGAGGCGCTATGGCGCTGTATCCGCGCAGAAAAGCTTCCAGCTGATCCAGGTTACAGACAGGTTCGCCGCCTTCAAGATCCAGCCACGGGATCAGACTTCTTTCTATTGCCGTTCCCAGATCGAACAGAGCGGATGTCCTGTCTGAAAGACCAAAATCCAGAATGGTGCTGACGGTTCCGTACTCATGCTCCGATGACCAGAGAAGATTGGACCCATGCCAGTCACCATGACTCCAGAGAGGGGAAGCCGCTATGAGTGCCGCGCGGGCCTGAGTATGATAGGGCTGAAGGACGTGCTCCCAGAGATCGTTCTGCCACGGTTTCGTGTCCAGAAAAGACGCGAGAGCCGGTCGGGCAACCAGATCTTCCTGAAGGGCTGACAGAGGATCAGACGAACGCAGCAACCTGTCATTGGCGATCAGAAGTCGCGTTGATCTGGCTGGAGCATCATAATCGAGTAGCAGATGATGCATTTGTGCCAGCGCCCTGCCCGCGGCACCAGCGTGGCCAACATGCAGAAACGGTGTCCAGGACTGTCGATCCTGATAAACGTCAATCCCCTCTCCCAGCCCGTGTATTTCGTAGTTCCAGCATCCATTCGAAAAAACGGTCTCTTCCTCACGAGAAGCAAGCACAGGAACAACGGCTCCACCTTTCGAACGCAGATAGCTGTTCAACCGATGCTCTTCCCGAAGATCCGTGGGACTTCGCAATTGCGCGTGATGACGTTTTACGAAAAAAATGCCTTTCCGGGTCCGGACGCGGGCAGCCGCTGAAAACGGTCGCGGACTTCGCCAGAGAATTGCCTCAAGCTTGCCGATCTGGGGAAAAGTCTGGAGGACCCGTTCCACTTCATTATCGGAAATTTCTGGCCAGACCGCCTCCTCAAGCGTTTTTCCCATCCCATGAGAAAGAGCTTCCGAAGCGCGGACGCCGCTTTTCTCCGCTTGTGAGAACGTGACGGTCATACCAGCTCCTGGATCGACCCGGAATGCAAAACGGGGGTGAGAACATCCCGCCAGATCTGACGATCAGACAGAATGCCATGTGCAACGAGCCAGTCTGTATATTCCTGCATGAGAGGCTCGCGAATTGTCCCCCATGTTCCTTCATGAAGCCAGCTGGGCGCAATGGCCTCCAACGAACGCGCCAGCAAATCTGACGGCAGATAAGGCGTGGCCTGCTCATAGGCTGGCAGTGCTGCGAGTGGCTCTGAAGCGACGGCCGTGAAGCCTTTCTGCGTAGCCTGTAAAAATGCACCGGTTACTACGGGAGATTTTTCGACTGTTTCCTCGCGCGCGCACAGAACATAACTATGATAGGCAGGTGCCCCGATATCCCTGACCGGCCATACGATCCGCTCTTCTTCAGGAACATCACTGTCCATCAGCGTCTCCCAGGCCCAGTAACCTCCAAAACTGGCATCTGCCAGCCCTGCCCGGAGATCTTCCGGTCTAAGTTCCCGCGTTCCGGCATCCACGATCCGGACGTCATCGAAATTCCCACCATCCAGAGTGACCAGATGCCGGATCATGGCCAGCCCACGAGGCGTGGGGTTCATAGCAAGACGACGGCCGACCAGATCCCTTGGGCGCAGAATGTTTTTTTCCCGCAGTGTCTGGATCGTTTCCAGTTCCAGCTGATTGATGGCGGCCAACGCCACCAATCTCTCTCCCCGCTCACGGCGGACCAGCAGGCGGTTTGTCGGCGCCACCGCAAAATCGACCCTGCTCCGGATCAGGTGCTCTAGTGAATCTCCATGCCACGGGTCAGGCAGTTCAATGTGAAGATCCAGGCCCATTTCTTCATACCATCTGTGATCGGGCATAGTAAAAACCGGCGGAATTAGGCCATGGATGGAAATATTCCAGCATCAGGCGAACGGAATGATCAGGCTTCTGTTTTATACACATGATGACTTAAAATCCGGTTGAGGCAGTGAAAAGTGCAGCGAAGCCACCACCGATGTAATAAGCTGGCGCGCTTCCGGCGATGGTGGTGCCGTAGACACCAGTTGTGTCCTTCGCGTTGAGGGTTGGACTGGCGACGCCGGAGAGGTAGTGCTCGTTGGTGATGTTGATGAAGTTCATCCGCAACGTCGGCCGATGCAGATGGAAGCGATCGCCGAAGCGGTAGCCGATGGCGATATCGCCGGTTGTATGATCAGATACGCGCTCATCATTCATAAAGGTCGCATACTGATGGCCGGTGTAGCGGACGGTCGCCACTCCGAAGAAATGCCCATCATCGTAGCTCAGCCCGGCTGCGGCCTGGAGAGTGGGACTACGCACGGCGACCTTCCCCCTCGTTGGCAGCAGGTCACCGCCTGACATCAGGTTATTGTCGATGGTGGCATGTAGGTATTCCCCTGAGACATAGGGACTAAAATGATGCCACGGTCGTAGCCCGATCTCCACATCCACCCCGCGCGAGGTCTGGCCACCGGCATTCAGCGTCGTGCTGATGATGGAACCGTTCTGCACGGCTTGGGTAGAAATCTGGCGGTTGGTAAAGTTATAGTTGAACAGCGTCAGGCTGCCGATGATCCAACGCCCCGTCCGGCGATAGCCAAGCTCCTCGGAAATGGAATACTCGTTGCGCAGATCGGAAGTTCCGCTGGTCGCCACACTTCCCGAAGACGGATCATAAGTATTGTATAGCGCTGTCTGGTCTGGCGCGCGGAAGCTGGTCGTAGCGTTGAAGAAAAGCTGGTCGGCATTATCAATGCGCCAGCGCACGCCCAGACGTGGCAAAGGTTCGAAACTGTCCGTGCCGACCCGGTACTGGGGCCCTGGCAGGCTGTTCGTCCCTCGATAGCCAAACATGACGGCTTTGAAGCCCAGGTCAATGGCCAGACGATCGTGGAACAGGGACATGTGATCTCCCACGAAAAGCGCATTTGTCTGCGAGATAGTGTGGAAACTGCCGCCCAGAAGCTTGCCTCCATCCGACAGACGGATCAGGTCGTGGCCATTCTGCGCCCAAATATCTGCGGCGGAACCGTTGGTCTGCACCGCCGTGAACGGCTGCTGTTCGTTGTCATCTCCGTAATCGTACCAATACCCGAGGACGATATCATTCCATCCACTCCTGTAATGGAGCGCACTGGTGAAACCAGAGCGATAGCTACGCTGGGGATAGTCCGCCCGTACCACGGCCGTGCCATCCTGCGCACCGGGCAGATTCAGCGTATCGGACAACGCCTGCGTCCCTTGATACAGTCCGGTTTCGGACAGCGTGCTACCACCGGGCCAGTTGCCATAGGCCATCTGCGCATAGGGCGTGACATCCAGCGACAGGCGATCGCTCAGCGTGAGATGGATGGGCGCAGCTCCATAGAGTGTGCGTTCTGCATCCCGCCACAGCCGCCAGTAATTCGCCCCATTCTCCTGATTGCTATTGTCATAATGGGCCAGAAGGTTGTTCGCCCCGCCAATCCCGTCTGATTTCCATGAACTCATGGTGGGCTCGGGATACCAGCTTGTAATGGTTGTATTAAAAGAACCTAGCAGACTGGCGCGATTGCCCTTGCCCCATTCCTTGAGAAACTTGAAATCGACGTGCTGCTTATTGTCTCGCCCTGCTCCGCGCCAGTTGTCGGTCGCACCATGGGAATAGGACACGAACCCCCGAACACCGGAATGGGCGATCTCGCCTGTATCCAGACGTAGGAACTCGCGATTGGTATTGTAGGAACCGTAGGACACGCTGGCATCGCCGCCGGCTTTGCGGGCAGGATCACGGAAGCTCAGCTTCATCAACCCGCCAGCGGCATTCAGGACCGGACTGTCCAGATCGGCTGCTCCCTGCGACAAAGCAATTTCCTGATAGTTCTCGCTGTCGGCGAACTGGCTGGGCGTACCGGAAGAATATGCCACATCATTCAGCGGCATGCCTTCCAGGACATAACCGATTGAATCACCCCCGAGCCCGCGCACACTAATATTCGTGTTGGGCGAAAACCCCATGGGATCGGACGTGGAGACATTCGCCCCCGGCAACATCGCTGCAAGCTGAAAGGCCGTCGCCATGGGCGGCTGCTTTCCAATGAAATCCTGGCTGACCGTACTGATGGAGCGAACACCCGTCTGCACACGAATCAGCCCCCCGCCAGGCTGGTGATCCTGCGCGTCGTGAACAGCACCGTGTACGACAATATGCTCATTTTTCACACCACCATCCAATGAACGGGGTACGGCGGAGGCGCGATCAGACGCGGCAGGAACTTGAGCAGCCTTTCCAGAGGATGATGGATATTCCTCCGCTTGCGTCACACAGGGAGAAAAGAAAAGCGTAGTCCATGCAGGAAAAGTCATCAGAAGAAAGCGCTGCCGCATCCTTGCCTGCATCACAACAGCAGATAGTCCCAAAGCATCCATCAAGATTTCCGCCTTCCAGAAGGGTCATCTCATTAAGCAAATGAGAGACACAAACACTCTTTGGATGGGGATATTATTTTTTTAATACACTATCATAAAGTGTTTTCACGACCGAACAGTTATTCTAATGTGGAATAATGGATTTCCTTCATAAAATACTTTTCTGGTAGTTATTTATGGACGACACGTTGCTCCGCGCCTTTCTAGACCTTGCAAAAAGTCAGAATTTTTCCCTGTCTGCCCGTAATCTGGGCGCTTCTCAGTCTTCCCTGAGCAAGAAAATCCGCAGATTGGAAGATCTCATCGGCGCTCCACTTTTCGTACGCAACACCCATGGCGTGATGCTGAGCTCCCTTGGGCACTGCATCCTGGAAGACGTCCAGAAACTCGTTCATGAACAGTCACGCATACTGGACTACAGCAGACGCCTCGCCAGCGGGAAGAAAGGCCATCTCCGGATCGGCCTTACTTTTTCAGCCATCCCCCTCATTTCCGCTCTTTTGCCGACCTTTCAGCAGAAATACGAAGGCTGCTCTATAACTTTTGAAGATATGTCCTCCAGTGATCAGGAAAAGGCACTCCTTTCGCATAATCTGGACATCGGTTTCATGCGTACATCCAGTCACCCAGCACTGGCTTTCACACATATGACTTATGACGAGCTTGTTTTTTTGACACCCAAAGCAATCAAAACCTATCATCAGGGCAGCATCCTACAGACACAGGGGTTGCCCCTTATCCGCTTCAAACGGAATTTTTCAGCCAATATTTATGACCGGACCGATAGTATACTCTCCGCATTTGATCTGAAAGACATAGAAACACAATGGTTCAATGAAGCCATTAGCGCATTACAAATGGTTATGGGCGGTCTGGCCTGCGCCATCATTCACCGCTCATGCCTGAATGGCCTCTCATTACCTGCTGATACGGTGACACTACATCCGATACATCATCCTGCATCCCGCTGGAGCGTAGCCATGGCCACAGCAACTACCATGCAGAACCCAATGACGGCGCATTTTGTAAAATTCTTTCAGGATCATAACGATCTTTATAAGGCATAAAATGGCATTGAAGCGTTATTATAAACAGGGTTTGACGAGATCATATTTTTTCCGAAATAATATTCCAAAGTCATTGCATACTTAGAACGCCGCCTCGGTCGGACGATACCGGGCAATCCAATGACCCAGGCTTGATTTGCCGACCCCAGGATCCGCCGCCACGCGTGCGTGCGACAATCCGCTACTCAGCGCGATCCTTACAGCCTCGCGCTTGAAATCTTCCGTATGCTTCATCTTCTACCCCGGCCTCCTGATGCGAGCTTAAAACGCTCAAATGACCGGCGCAAAACCATTACAAGTCCAACTTTAACTGTGGCACATCGTTTTCCACACGATTGAACGCTTCGTAGATCTTGACGGCCAGAGCGGAGTTTCGTTCCAGCACGGAAGAATCATCACCATCACGGTCGATCACAAACTCGGATACAATTGAAACAGGCTTATGTGAAAACAACAGAATCCGATTAGCAATACGGATTGCTTCCGAGATATCATGGGTAACGAAGACGATAGTCTTGTCACCCTCTGACTTGATCCGTAACAAGTCTGTCTGCAGCCGTCTGCGCGTCTGGTAATCCAGAGCGCTGAACGGTTCATCCATCAATACGATATCGGGGTCGTTCGCCAGCGCGCGGGCAAGCCCCACACGCTGGGCCATACCCCCCGACAATTCGCGTGGATGTTTTTTTTCGTATGCTTCAAGCCCAATCCAGCGTAGAAGATGGGCCACTCGTATCTTTCTTTCTCTTTTCCTGAGACCGCGGATTTCCAAACCAATTTCGATATTACCGCTCACTGTGCGCCAGGGCAGCAGAGACGCATCCTGGAAAACCAAACCGATACGTGAATCACCTTCACGCACTGCTTCCCCTTCGAAGCGCACCTCCCCCTCACTTGGTGGCGTCAAGCCAGCGAGGATGGACAGGAGCGTACTTTTCCCGCACCCGCTCGGGCCGAGAATAACCAGACACTCACCTCTTCGAATATCCAGGCTGATTTCGTGGATGACATTCTCTGGATCGCTATCCGTATAGCGATAGGACAGATTTTCTATCTTATAGAGTAGGTCTGACACGGCCCGTAACACCTAATGTTTGTCCTGTGGCACGAATTCCTGTGGAATAAATCTGAGGTCGACATATTTGCCTGCATCGTAATGCTGAGGCTGATCACCTAGTGCCATGTCGATTTCCTGCGTTTTTTCCAATGCATCCGGATATAGCATCGGATTATCATCAGATGACATCATCCTGCTGAATAGACAGTTCGATTGCCCTGGGATCGATCGGCAAGTGTTTTTCCAGCCAGGGAACGTATTCTGCATAATGTGCTTTGGCATATGCGTAGCTTGCAAAATAGGCCCTGAGTGTCCTCTTCAGGACGTCTGGGTCGTTACGGATTGTCGAATCCGCCGCAATCAGGGCGCCAGTGTGATAAGTCTTTGGCAGGTCAGTCCAAGCGCGGACCAGAACCACAGCATGCCCTTGGAGTTGCCCCAGGGCTGCAAAAGGCTGATGGATAATTGTCGCATCGACCTGATGTCCAAGCAAAGACGCATAAGCCTGCTGGTTGCTTCCGTTCGCGTAGAGCGTGACATCATTTTTAGGATCGATACCATGTGTGCGCAGAATATATTTTGCAATCGTTTCCATGTTGGTGCCAGCCATTGCCGTTCCGACGATTTTTCCTTTCAGGTCGGCGAACGATTTGATCTCTGGACGCGCAATGAAATAGTAAGGCCCCTTGCTACGAAACGCGGATGATATGATTTTGATCGGCGCGCCATGGGCAGCGGCGCGCAGGAAGGTTCCGGTTGGCCCGAAAGCCAGTGTCAGATTTCCGGTCGCCACCCCTACCACCGGGTCCCGGATGGCCACAAACTGCACATGCAGATGCTGCTGGTCGAAAAACCCTTTCTCAACACCAAAACGCAAGGGCAGTTGAGTATATTCCGCACTTTCCGCCAGATAGACGGTTTTCCATTCCTGTGCTTCCGCGCCTTGTGATGTTGCCCCTCCGGCTGACACGATAGCCGCCAAGGCAGCATAAACCCATAACGACAGGCCATTACGCGTTTTCATATACATTCTCCTGCCTTGCATGGTCGTCCCGAAACATCATGCTTCAAGACCCAAATGATTGCGGAATGTCTGTCCCGCATACTCCGTTCGAAACAGGCCGCGCCGTCTCAGTTCCGGGACCACCAGACTAGTGAAACTGATAACTGAGTCCGGATTGTATGCGGGAAAGATGTTGAAGCCATCTGCTGCTCCATTTTCGAACCATGTCTGTATATGGTCTGACACTTCGTCCGGGTTGCCGACGACAATGGCTCCTGATCCACCACGTGCGCAGGCAAGGATGACGTCACGGTACGTAAGACGTTGACCTCCGGTCACGTCTCGACGGGTCAGGCGCGTTAAAGTTGCAAAGATGGATTGCCCGACCGCATTGGCTTCAACCAGCACTAGTGGGTCGACAAACGCATCGGGTTTTGCACCTGTGATGTCAACACCGATGACCTGAGATGCATAGGCGAGATTGAGCCTTCCTCCCCCACCCAGCGCCACCGCACGAGGACCGGGATCAGTACCTGCCTCCGGGTCGAGATTGATGTAACTGTTGAGTTGATCGTAGATTGCGACTGCCTCTTGGGTCGTGGGGGCTACGATCGGCGTCAGCCCTGGCAGAATCGAGATAGAGTTCGGCGCACGGCCATAGCGGCCTGCACGCGTTTTAATATCGGCATAATAAGCCCTGGCTTCATCAAAATTGCCATAACCTGCGAAAATGACATCCGCATCACGGGCTCCCAGTTCCCGCGAACGGTCAGACGTGCCCGCATGAAGAATAACAACATCGCCCTGAGGGGGCGACCTGAGATCCAACTCCCCGTCGATGGAGAAAACTTTTCCCCGATGCGAGATCGGCGTCGTTGCCACCCCCCGAAATGCTGATACCTGATCGCCGATATGTCCCGGTTCACTATCCGGCCAGCTTCGCCAAAGCGCGCGCACGACAGCAACGAATTCGTCAGCACGATCATAACGGGAAGTCACGTCCCAATGATGGTCCCGGCTGAAATTGCCTGCGGCGGCTTCGTCCGCACCAGTCACCAGATTCCACGAAGCACGGCCGCGGCTCAGATGATCGAGAGAGGCGGTCATCTGAGCCAGGTTGATCGGGTCATAGTAGGTTGGGTTCGCCGTGACGACGATACCGATGCGCGATGTCGCTGCGGCCAGACTGGCTGCCGCGACGAATGGTTCAAGACGGCACATCTGCGAAGGATTGGTCCGCTGAAGAGCGGGATCGCTGGCCAGCCTATCACCCAGAAAAAGAAAGTCGAACGCACTGTCCTCGACAATTCTGGTCACGTTCTGCAGGAACGCAATATCGAACGGAGCGACATGATGAGCATTTGGCATGCGCCATCCGCATGGATGCGTTCCGTTTGCCCAGAACATAAGCCCCAGATGAAGTTCTCTTTGGATATCAGACATAATCTCTATCCCGTATGACCAAACCGGTCGTGCAATGGTGATACGCTGGTGGTATTGCGGTTCTGCGGCTTAGAACGTCCAAAATACTCACGGAGAAGCGTGCCTTGTGTCTGCGGATCGAACAGACCGCGACGGGTCAGGACGGGAATAACCTGCGAAACAAAAGCTTCCAGTTGATCCGGCAGTACTGCGGGCTTGATCACCACACCATCCAAGTTACTTTCGCGGACAAGCACTTCTATCCGATCCGCGACCCCTTCTGGGTCGTCAATCAGATAGTTCCCCTTGATCACGTAGGCGAAAAGCAAATCAGAGAGCCGTGGCGACCGTTCATCCGCAACGCTCCGCCCGGTTCGCTCCCTCACGATATCAAGCAATGCCCGTCCGTTTTCGTTCAGATCGCTCAGACGCTTTGGATCGAGCGGCTCGTCCAGTCCAAGGGGGAGCAGGTCGATTCCGACATGTTGGGAGAGTTCATCTAGGACTCGATACGCAGTCTGGTGATCATTACTGAGCTCGTTCAGGAGCAGAACGTTGAGTGCGTCATAGATTCCGCGAGCCTCTTCCCGCGTAGGGGCAACGATCGGAACGATATCCGCGACAATGGAAAGAGTGTCGGCCTCGCGACCGAATGTGCGTGCACGCTCACGGATTCGGCTAGCAACAGGCGCATAACCTTCAGGCGAATCATCATCGATAAACACAAGATCCGCCTCCTGCGCTGCCAGATCAATCGAGAGATCAGACCTCACATGGTGGGCAACAACGATCTGTCCCTGAGGTGGTCGGGCGACGTTGAGCGGACCGCGTACCCGAAAATACTCTCCCTGGTGGTCGGTGGCATGAATCCTTTCTCCATCGACATATCGCCCACTTTTTTTATCGAGAATGAACGCCTCATCCTCCCAGCTATCCCATAGTTTTCTCACGACCCCGACGGCTTCAGACGCACGTGCGTAATGCTCTTCCGGTGTGAGCTCTCTGCCCAGTTCCAGGGCGCGTGGCCGGTCCGTCGCACCTGTTGTCACCAGCCAGCCAGCACGCCCGTTCGTGACATGATCGAGAGACGCCGTCAGCCGAGCCAGATTATATGGTTCCGCATAACTTGTGTTTCCTGAAACAATAAATCCAATATGACCGGTTATGGTGGCTAGGTAGGACGCAGCAGTGAACCCTTCGGGGCGTCCGAAGGTTGCCGGGTCGTCTGGCCATGCTGTCCTAGACCTGGCTACCCGAGGAGAGAAAAGAATGAAATCCAGACGTGCATGATCGGCAATACGGACATGATCTGTAAGGACATCGGGATCAAGCGGGTCCGGCTCCTGGGCTGATGTTCGCCATGCGGCCGGATGCACGCCCGTGGGAACATGAGCATAACCGATCCGCAAAGGACGCCGGTTCGTTGATGTTTTTTCCTGCTGGCCCATAATCGGGACCCCTGTTATCAATGAAGAGACATGAAGCGCCGGAATTGTTTCCGGATTTACGATGTTATCGGGCTCTGCTACCTATGCGGAACCCCGCCGGGCGCGGCTAACGCCATAACCGTGCAACGTCGAGAGCCGCAGAGGCCGCATCATTGTGTGATGGCGACACATTGCGATCGAGCTGTGGATTTTGCGGCTGATAGAGGTTTTCTAACTCGTCGCGCTCCGTCTGGCTCAACTGAATGTCGAGCGCCCTAACTGCGCCGTCCATATGATTTGGGCTCGTAGCACCGATGATCGGCGCTACGACACCGGGACGTCCCAGAAGCCACGAAAGAGCAATTTCCGAAGGTTCGGCACCCCGACGTTCCGCGATATCGATAACCCGGCTGACAATATCTTCATCTTCCTTACGCGTAAAATCCCTGACCACCTGCGAACGACGGGTTCCACGCCTTCGGCTTCCAGTCAGCAATCCTCGTGCAAGAGGGCTATACGGGATAAGCCCGACGAGCTGGTTGATGCAATACGGGATCATTTCCCGCTCTTCTTCTCTGTAGAGAAGGTTATATTTGTTCTGCATGGTGACAAAGCGCGTCAGGCCATTGGCAGAGGCCAGTTCCTGTAACCGCGCGAACTGCCATGTGTACATCGAACTCGCTCCAAGGTACAGCACTTTGCCTTCACGGACCAAATCGTCAAGCGTGACAAGAAGTTCTTCCGCCGGCGTTGCAAGATCAAGCCGATGGATCTGATAAAGATCGATATAATCCGTGCCTAAACGACGCAGACTGTCCTCAACGGCATGTCGGATATGTTTTCGTGACAAGCCCCGCTGGTTCACGTCCGGTCCCATCGCACCGAAAACCTTCGTTGCAATGACGACAGTATCTCGTGGAATCCCCAACGTTTTAAGAACGTTTCCGAATATTTGTTCTGCCAGTCCGGTCGAGTATGAATCCGCGTTATCGAAGAAATTTATTCCAAGGTCAAAGGCGCGTCGGTAGATGGGCAGAGCATCCTCTTCGGGAAGTGCCCAGGGCATCCAGTCTGTCGAGCCGAAACTCGAACAGCCGAATGCCAGTCGCGATACCTGGAGGCCGGTCTGTCCCAGCGATACGTGCTCCATAACAGGTTCTCACTTGAGTTGATGGTTAAACGGGTCCGCCTACTGCTTCCATATCTGGCGAACATGGGATTCCGCCAGACGGACAGCGGACTGGATAAGCGCAGAAAGGATTGTCACAATGCAGACTAAGCAAAAGGTTTTTGGAATGTCATAAACACCTTCGGCCCGGCTGATCAGGTTTCCGATACCAGCATTGGAAGCCACCATTTCGGCATAGAGCACAGCAACGAGCGACAGGCTTGCTTCAAGCCGGACAGCCGCCATGATGGACGGAATTGCCGAAGGCAATATGACTTTCATGATAATCTGCAAGCCGGACGCGCCGAATGCACGGAGCACTCGAATATAGTTTGGATTGACCTGAGATATTCCTGCTACGGTATTGTACACAAAACCAAAATAGCAATACAGAACCACGATCGTGACTTTGTGTGCGAAGCCAATGCCGACATACAGCACAAGCAACGGAATGAGCGTGACCTTTGGAATGGACATAAACGCAGCAAGGAAGGGTGAAAAAAATCGCCGAATCTGTGGCGAGACACCCATAAGCAGCCCAGTGACAACACCAAGCCCCATCGACAGCACAAAACCACAGACAGCTTCCAGAAGCGACAGACCGATATTGCGCAACAAGGCCTCGTCCCGGATCAAATCCGGAAGGACACCAAGCATGTCGCTAGGCGTGGCAAGATACAGACGGTTGATGCGCCCGCTTCCCACCAGCCATTCGACCAGACCGAGGCCGATAACGACAAGAGCCACTTGTCCGAGATAGAGGCCAATAGGCGCCTTCGGTCCGGATACGCGCCCAGAGAAGGCATCCGGACGCCGCATTTGCGCGGTCAGGAGCGTGGAGATGCGCTTCACAGCGCATATCTCGCTCTAAACAGCACCGTCGTCGGGTTACTATAGAGAATGGTGTTGTAATAGGTCGATGTGACGCCACCCACGGAATATGACGTGCCAAGGATGTTCTGGACTGTCATAAGAAAATGCCAGCGCCGATCGGCTGTCGTGTATTGGATCGTTCCATCCCACGAACCCTGAGCTTGCAATGCATTCGTACTGCTATTGGACAGGTCCGAGAACGAACGTGAAGAAAAAGTGCCGTTCGTAGACAGTTCAATGCTGCCGGGGATATTCAATGGAATACGATAGATCAGTGAACTGAATGCCGTGAACCTCGGGGCATAAAGCAAGGCTTTACCCAGATATTGAGGATTCCCGGCTGCGGAGGTAATCTTGCTGTACAGATAGGTGAAATTGTTCTGCCATGTCAGATTGTTGCCAAGCTGAGCCGTCGTCTCTAACTCAAGCCCTTCGGAATACGCGTTGCCAAGATCAAACCGCTGACTGAGACCTGTGCTCGGATCGTAAGCAGTCGTCTGATAGTTTCCGATGTCATTATAAAACAGGGACAGGTTGGTACGGAACCGATGATCGAGCCAATCAGCCTTGAGGCCAACCTCGTATGTTGTAACAATTTCCGGCGCGAATGGCGTCGTGGCTGCAGTAATAGAGGTCGCACGATCATCAAAGCCGCCCGCTTTATAACCGACGGACCAACTCCCATAAACAAGCGCATTACGATTGATATCGTAAGAAATTCCCACTTTGGTGTGTAAGAGGCCCAGTGGTGTGGCGGATTGTTCACATGCCACGGAACACCTTTTGTAGCGCTCGTATATTCAAAAGAATGGTCCTCCCACGTATAGCGACTGCCAAATGTCAGATGAAGATTCGGCAAGATATCGTAAGTGCCCTGACCGTAAAGTGAATAACTGTTTGAAATTTCCAATCCGACCTGCGGTACGAATGAATTTCCAATGCCGACCGCATTATACCGTGATGATGCAAACCGATCGTGGTAAAGAAAGCCCCCAACAGCGAAATGCAGCCGCGATCTGTCGTACTGATATTGAAGTTCCTGAGTATAATCGAAATCACGATGGTGCGTTACCGTGATCTCCTCATTCAAAGACGTCCCGTCCTGATCGAACACTCCAGGATCATCAAAGGCGCGATATGACGTGATGGATCGTATTTTACTATACCTGTTAATCGAATAGGTCCCTTTTAACGAAACGCCACCCGCATTAAGCTTGTTCCAGATAGCCAGATTATCGTAATTGACATAATGCTGCGTGGACACGCCTTTGACGCGAGGAAGAACAGGAACAGGATCAGAATAGTCTCTGTCATAATCAGCAGAGAGGATAAACTCCAAGCGCTCCATGGGAGTCCAGCGCAACTTTGCGCGCAATGCAAAGACATCCAGGTTCCCAACGGACTTACGCAGGTACTCGTTTCTCACGAACCCGTCCTGCGTATGATAGAGAACGGAAATTCCTCCATCCAGCACACCCGTTTTGATTGGTCCGCTGGCCCCGAGACGAAACTGATAGTTATTGTAGTTTCCTACACCGCCTTCGGCGAAGGTATGAACATGGTCAGTCGGCGTTGTGGTATTGATAACCAATGCACCGGCTGACGAATTGCGGCCAAACAACGTTCCCTGAGGACCACGCAGAACGTTAATCGATTCAAGATCGCTAAGCTGGAAAGTTGCACCGGTTGGGCGGGCGATATAAACATCGTCTACATAAATTCCGACATCCTGGTTCTGCAGAGAGTCCGGCTCACCGATGCCACGAATATAATAGCTTAAAGTATTTGGGACGAGACCTCTTGGCGGCACGACCAAGTTCGGCACTCGATATTGCAGTTGATCGAGAGACTGAATGTTTTGACGCATTATCATCGTCGGCGACAGAGCTGTGACTGAAACAGCGGTCTTCTGCTGATTTGAATTTTTACGTAAGGCGGTAACCGTTACCTCTTCCAGGCGAGCATGCCTGGGCACGACCTCATGATGATGAGCAGAGTGAGGCAGTGCTGCCGCCCCAGGAGCAGCAGACCGATTGACGGGAGATGCTGTCCGCCCAGACTTCGGAGATGAGACTGTCTTGTTCGACTCAGTCGCGCCGAAAGCACACACCAAACCGGTCGAATAAAGGCTAGTCGCAAAAAAAAGCGCGCATGACTTAGTGATCCGCATTGTAACTACCCCCACACATAACGGAATACCTCTACCCTTCCATTAAAAGATTTATTAATATAAATATAGAATTTGTTTTTATTGTAATCGTTCAACATTTACCTCTTTTTCACACCTAAATACGAAAGTTTCGTTATTAAACTTTGCATCATAGTTAATTATTCAATCAATCATTAATTAATGGCAAATTCAAATTGACACGCACGGTGATAGCTATAATGAATAACCACGAGTTCGATGAGTGCTTGGGAGGGGACCATGAAGCGCGAAGATATACTCGTTGGTGCGCGTGATTTGAAAAATGAGCTTCGACGCGCGGAAGAACTCCGAATAATCGATGCCAGTATGATAATGTATCCGGCGTTATTCGATGGAAATTACAAGCTGGACAATGGATATCAGAATTATCTGAATGGGCACGTTCCCGGTTCCCGTTATGTCAATTTACTGGAAACCATGTCCGAAAAGACGGAAGAATTTCAGTTCTATCATCTGCCGGACCAGGTACTTCGCAATGCGCTGCTCCGTCTCGACGTATCGGATCTGCATCGCGTTGTAGTCTATGATTGCAGTAATGGAGTATGGGCCGCACGACTATACTGGCAGCTACGCGCAATCGGGATGGATTGCCGCATCCTTGATGGAGGATGGAAGCAATGGGTAATCGACGGTGGGCGTATCGAAACCGGTGATCAGAACGGCACATACTGTAAGACTCACCCGATCACGGAGCCCCCCTCATCCTCCCCACAAAGAAGAGCCGCACCCGAAGAATTTTGGTCGTCCAAACAGGAAGTCAAACGCGTTATGGAAGGGAAGGCAGACGGTGCCTTGGCCTGCGCTTTGTCTCCCAAGATGTTTCAAGGCAAATTACCCTCACGCTACGCCCGACGTGGACATATCCCTAACAGTCTGAATATTCCAGCATTCACGCTTTATGATGGATATGGAAAATTCCTCGATAAAAACATGTTAAAAGAAATATTTGGTCAGACCGTAGGCTACGATCTGCATAAGCGGGTGATCGTCTACTGTGGCAGCGGTATATCCGCAGCCATCGTGGCAATTGCCCTGACCTTGGCTGATTACAGCAATGTGGCCATCTATGATGGATCGATACAGGAATGGGCGATGGATATGTCATTACCCATGGTTTCCGAGACAAGCCACGGATAACACCGCGCACCTATAGCAATATTTGTCCCTATATAGGAACGCCAGAATGTTTCCCGATTTTCCATCTTATATCAAATTTGACCTACTCAGGTCTTTCATAGCTCTGGCGAAAACACTTCACTATGGAAGCGCAGCAGAACTGCTCAATGTCTCTCAACCGTCCTTGAGTAAGCATATCAATCGTCTAGAAGATTTATTGGGGACCGCTCTCTTTAAACGAAACCGGCATGGAACGTCATTGACGCCATTCGGGCAACAGTTTTTAGATGACATTCGCCCCGCCATGAACAATATTTCTCTTGTCTGGGATCATAACATTGCCAGAGCAAAAGGTGAAAAGGGAAATATCCGTATCGGGCTTTCATCCTCCTCTATTCCGTTTTTATCTCAGCTTCTCTTTTTCTTCCGTCAGCAATATCCACATGTTAGTGTAGAATTCAGTGATTTGCCGTCAAATGCCCAGATTGCAGCACTTACAGAGCACCGCCTTGATGTCGGCTTCGTCCACAACGGCACGCCCGATGTTCTATCCTATCATCCCATCACAATGGATCGGCTGACACTTGTCACGTCATGGAACATGAAAGAAAATATCGATCATATTCAAAAACTTCAGCGATCCGCCAACGCGCTAATTCGCCTCAATGAGGGGCTGTATCCCAGTGTTGATTTTAATATCAGGCATTTTATTTTGACGATGGGATGGACAGAATTACCGATCTATTATGTCAATAACGCTACAACAGCTATTCTGCTGGCACGATGCGGCATTGGCATTGCAATACTTTATGAGTCAGCCGTTCATGGCCTTTTCGGTTCCAGCGAAGACATTGCAACACGATCGATGGTGGACTCATCTTATACATGGGAAATCGGGTTAGCGTGGCGTACGCGAGAAGAAAATCCGATGGTACAGAAATTTGTTGGTCTTGCCCGCCGTCTTAGCCCATGGACAGAATAACACGCCGTTTCGTTGATCCAGGGAGCACTGATCTGCGACTGAAAGGAGCATCGGTGTTAATTTTCGTTGAGAACTGTGTTTTCCCGCACTTTTCGTGATAATGTTTTCCATTATGCTGGCTGGAGGACACGAGCTCTGAGAAGCTGGAAGCCCGCTCTTCCGAACATGGTGCGTTTGATCATTTTCAGTCGGCTGCTCTGTCCCTCAACCGGGCTGGTTGTCCACGGTGTGACAAGAGACGCTTCAATTGCAGCCGTATCCCGTTCAAGCGAGGGAAACAAACGCGACAGCAGTGTCGTCTTTCCGTCTTCCAACAGAGCCTTCAGATCGCTTTCCGTGCCTGTGTCTCCCTTTTTGCAGAGCAGGGTCTGCATTTTCCTGAGCCAGCAAAGCGTGAGGGCAAGGTACGCTTCAGCTTCCAGAAGAGCAGGAGCCAGCAGCCCCTCCTATCCAGCAGGTAACGGATCCTCTGCGAAGAGAAGGCGCGCAAGTCTGCGTCCCAGAGGCGGAGCGAGATACGCAAAGGAACGGGTTTCGCGGAATATCCCTGTCGCGTCGCCACCCATTCCCAGACAGTGTCCAACGGGATTCGTCCCTTACGTACGCGTCGGCACAAAGTCACGACCGATAGTCGGCATTCTCTTGGTTTTGCCGACAATATTCTGGACCGCGACTTCATGGCCTATGCCCCCAATCGCAAATGGGCGGGCGACATCAGTTATATCTGGACCAGCGAAGGCTGGCTTTACCTTGCCGTCGTCATTGACCTGTTCAGCCGCCGCGTTATCGATTGGGCCGCCAGTAACTGGATGAAAAAAGACCTCGCTATCAGGCACTTGATATGGCGGTGCGTCTACGCAATCCACCACCTGCCTGTATTTTCCATTCTGATCGCGGCAGCCAATATTGCTCTCATGATTTTCAGAAGAAACTGACGGAATACAGGATGACACCGTCCATGTCCGGCAAGGGAAACTGCTATGACAACGCTGTGGTCGAGACCTTTTTCAAGAGCCTGAAGGCTGAAATGCTTTGGAGACAAAGTTGGCCAACGGCGTCAGGCAACAGCCGCCATCTTTCAATACATCAACGGCTTCTATAACTCGCGATGACGCCACTCCTATCTCGGGAGTATCAGCCCACTCGCTTTCGAGGCCAAAGCCGCGTAAAAGAAATTACATACCGGCACAAAACAGTTACAAGTCCATTATTTCCCTTTTCCCAAACGATTCAGCTATTTTGCGTGAAGCGATCCTCGAAAGCCAAAGTATTGAGCGGCGCACGGGACGAGGGCACCTCTCTCGCACGCAAATTTTCAGGCAGGAGTTCGCCATCTCCGCGCCGGCCTATTACAATGGCGGCATGCACAACATAGTCTTCGGGCAATTCAAGACCGGCATGAGCCAGCTCTTTATCGAACCCGCTGACAGGATGCGTGGACCAGCCTTCCTGATTGGCCTGCAACTGTATCAGAACAGCCGCCGCCCCTGCGTCAAAGGCATGCGATGGTGCTGGAACAGGCTCTCCATCACGCGCACTGTCCGTCACGGTACGAGACGCAACATAAACAAGCGCTGATGCGTTTTCTACCCATGACCGATTAAAAGGAATGAGCCAGGACACAAAACGCTCCCAGGCAGCGGTACCACGCCGTGCATAAACAAAACGCCACGGTTGACCGTTATAGGCTGAGGGTGCCCAGCGCCCTGCGTCAAGAAGATCAAGAAGCTGCTGTTGCGCTATCTCAGCCGGCACAAAAGCACGGGGAGACCACCTGTTAAGAATAAGCGGCACAACCGAAGAACCGGGATCACGCTCTGGAAAAGATGTCACTGATCGTTAACTCCACATATAGGTTCAGACACACCATCAAGATGTGCCGACGATAACAAAAGGTATTTGAACAAATATCCCTTGCCTTCGACGCATCTTTCGTATCCGCCAGATATCTTCTGTTTAATCCGCAGACTGTTTGACTGGGAGATGATGGAAACCTCTATCAAACCAGACCAATCCGTTGGATTTCTCGGTATGTAATCCAATATCACGAATATGGACCACAAAGATATCATGCGACCCGGATGAGAGCGTTTGTGCAATTCGTCCCAGCAATGTCACGGAAGCATTAATCAGAACAGGGGCTGCACCCGGCCGCTCCACCCATGTTTCACTTTCAAACTTTTCATCCTGCCCGAGTTTTCTGGACGCAAAACGAAACGCCAAGGATTCATGATGTGGCTCAAGAATACTGATACCAACATTACGGTTTTTGACAAATGCCTCATGAGAACGACTATCCCGGTTGATACAGACCAGAACTGTCGGCGGCTCTACGCTCACACTGCATAGTGCTGACACCGTGAGGCCATGCCGGCCAGCAGGACCATCCGTTGTGACAAGCGCTACCGGGGCGCCAAGGCGACTCATTGCTTCCCGAAAGACATCTGACGACACAAATTCGGCTGTATCGTCCGACTTCTCTTTATCAATAACATATAACCGTTCGGTCATAAATCGGCTTTCATTTTATTCTGCACGTGTCGTATCTTATCTGCTCAGAAACGAAACAGAGCATTGCCTTAAGACAATGCCCTGGAAAGGATTTTTAACGATATCCGTCAGAACCCGTGATCTGCCCCTGTGGGTGTGGCTGGCGCTTTCGGTTCTGACTTATCCGTCACCAGTACTTCCGTGGTAATAACCAGACCGGAAACGGACGCTGCATCCTGTAGAGCC
>NZ_BAJW01000056.1 GCF_000613905.1 Acetobacter persici JCM 25330 | reverse complement strand
AAAAACGCGCCAGCCCTGAGCCCGGCCAGTACGGCGGGGCCAGAGGCAGGCCGCCTGCGTGCGGTCTGCTGGCTGAGAGTCAGGTGGCGTAAGATCAGGGCCGCGAACAGGGCCGGAATAAAATAATGAGCGAGAGCATGACGGATTTTGCACGCGCCACGCAGGATATTCTGGCGGCTGGGCAGCGGATGGATGTACGTGGCTGGGTGCCTGCGACTGCGGGCAATATCAGCCGCCGCCTGCCAGATGGGCGCATCGCCATTACCCGCTCCGGGTGCCATAAAGGTTTCCTGAAGGCGGAGGATGTGATCACGGTTGATGAGGCCGGGCAGCCGCATCGCAGTGGGGATAAGCCAAGTGCTGAAACCCTGCTGCACTGCCAGATCTACCAGCAGGACCCGAGTGCCGGTGCCGTGCTGCATGGGCATTCCGTGGCCTCCACCGTGCTCTCGATGATTGAAAAAGGCCCGGCTCTGCACCTTACGGATTATGAAGTGCAGAAGGTGTTTGCCGGCCAGACCACGCATGAGGCCTCCGTGCCAGTGCCGCTGTTTGCGAATGATCAGGATATCGCCCGTCTGGCGAAAGTCGTCGCACCGTTTTTTGGTGCGATGCCTGCCGGATATATTATCCGTGGCCACGGTGTGTATGTGTGGGGCAAGGATATGCCTACCGCACTTGCCCGGCTGGAAGGGCTGGAATTCCTGCTGGCCTGCCTGCTGGAAAGAAGGAAGCTTGGGCTGTGAGCGCACTGACCATTTATCAGGATACCGTGCCGGAAACGCCCGTTCTGCACACGCAGGACCCGGTGGAAATGGCCAATCTGCTACGCCCGCTGGGCGTGCGGTTTGAGCGGTGGCAAGGGCCGGAAATCCCGCCGCGCTCTGCCGATGCGGAGACGGTTCTGGCCACCTATCGCCCGTTTCTGGACAAGCTGATGGGGGAGACCGGGGCTGGCTCCGCCGATGTCATGCACGTGGGGCCGGATACGCCAAACGGCGCAGCACTCCGCGCAAAATTCCTGTCCGAACATACGCATAGTGAAGATGAAGTACGCTTTTTTGTGCATGGCTCCGGCCACTTCATCCTGCATCTGGCCGACAAGATTTATGACGTGGAATGCACCCAGACAGACCTGATCTCCGTGCCGGAAGGCACAAAGCACTGGTTTGATGCCGGACCGGAGCCGGATGTGGTGGCCCTGCGGATTTTTACGCACAAGGAAGGCTGGGTAGCGGATTACACCGGCACAGACCTTGCAAACCGTTTTATGGCTTATGATCAATGAGTGCAGTCTCTCACACCCCGCGCGTTGCTCTGCTGGATATTGAGGCACAACGGCCCCGGTCTCCTTCGTGCATCGGGTGCTGTTCCCGTATGCGCGCAAACATCTGCCCGCTCTGGTGGCCGAGCAGGCGCATGACCCGGCCGTACATGCGGAACTGGAAGAAATTGCTCGTCTGGCCCCCGGCGTGCCGCCTATGGAGCAACTGACGCGCTGGATGGATGCGGATGCCAAGGTTGGCCCGCTCAAGGCCTTGCAGGGGATTGTCTGGGCGCAGGGCTATCAGCGGGGTGAACTGATTGCCAGCCTCTACCCGGATGTGGTGCCCACGCTGGAAACATGGGCAAAGGCCGGGCTGACACTGGCAGTCTATTCTTCCGGCTCCCAGCCTGCGCAGAAGCTGATTTTCGGCCACACGGAGCAGGGCGACGTGACGCCGCTTTTCAGCAAGTTTTTTGATCTGCGGGTTGGCGGGAAAAAGGAAGCGGAAAGCTATCGCAATATCCTGCGTGAAACCGGCTGGCAGGCGCAGGACGTGCTGTTCCTGTCTGATGTGACGGCGGAACTGGATGCCGCGGCGGAAGCGGGGTGCAGGTCTGCCAGATTGTGCGCCCGGAAGACGGGACCGTGGCAGGGAAGCATCACCCGTTGCAGCCACCCTGCCAGAAGCCGCCCGCCTGTTTGGTCTGCCGGGTGCGGAGCCGCAGGCGTGATCACGGCGCGGCTGCATGAGGACTGGACGGCAATTCCCGATGAGGCCCGTGGCTGCGCTGCTGCTCTGGGGAATTTTGACGGGGTGCATCTTGGGCATGCTCATCTGGTGCATACCCTTCACTCCGCCCGGCCAGACCTTCCTCTGGCTGTGGTGACGTTTGACCCGCATCCGCGTGAACTGTTCCGCCCGCAGGACCCGCCGTTCCGCCTGACACTTTCGGCGGAAAAGCTGGCAGCACTTGGGGCGCTGGGTGTGCGGCATGTGTTCCAGATCCGGTTTGATGAAGCATTCTCCCAGATGTCCGCCGAGCGGTTTGTGGAAGATGTGCTGTGCAACGGGCTGGGGCTGAAGCACGTTGCCTGTGGCCCGGATTTTGCTTTTGGCCACCGGCGCGGGGGGGATGTGAGCTTCCTGTCCGAACGCTCTGCGGAACTCGGGATGGGCTTTACGCCCGTGCAGGCGCTCTCTGATGCCGCGGGGCCGTATTCGTCTTCGCGTATCCGGCGGCTGTTGCAGGATGGCTACCCGGAACGCGCGGCGGAAGAGCTGGGCCGCCCATGGTTTATCCGGGGTGAGGTGCAGCACGGGGATAAACGTGGCCGCCTGCTGGGCTTCCCCACCGCCAATATTCCGCTGGGGCGGCATCTGGAGCCTGCGCGGGGTGTCTATGCCGTCACGGTGCGTCTGCCGGGTGGGCAGACCCGGCCGGGTGTTGCAATATAGGCCGCCGCCCGACGATTGATGACGGGCAGGAGAGCCGGCTGGAAGTCAATCTGTTTGATTTTGAGGGCGACCTGTATGGCCAGACCCTCTCCGTAGCGTTGCATCGCATGTTGCGGGCGGAAAAACGCTTTGCCGGGCTGGACGCGCTGAAAGAGCAGATTTCGCAGGATGCCGCACAGGCCCGCTCTGTTCTGGACGAAGAGCTGCTTGGCCATTAAACCCTGAACTGTTCCTTGCTGCTTGACCCTGCGGGCTTGCGCTTGGATAACGGATACCCCTGCGGGTCTGCCAGTCTGGCGGGCCTGTTCTTGTGCTGAACCCGAACCAGAGTGACACCTGCCGTTCCATGTCTAAATCCAGCAGCAGTGATTCAGAGAAAAGCGCTAACGCCGACCTGTATCGCGATACCGTTTTTCTGCCCCGCACGTCCTTCCCCATGCGCGGCAACCTGCCAAAGCGGGAGCCGGACTGGCTTGCCCGGTGGGCTGAGATCGGGCTGGATGCACAGATCACGCAGCAGGCGGAAGGCCGTCCGGCATTTACGCTGCATGATGGCCCTCCGTACGCCAACGGCCATCTGCACATTGGCCACGCCCTGAACAAGATCAACAAGGACGTGATTAACCGCGCCCACCGGATGTCCGGCTATGCCGTGCGGTATGTGCCGGGCTGGGACTGCCACGGTCTGCCGATTGAGTGGAAGGTGGAAGAGGAATACCGCAAGGCCAAACGGGACAAGGATTCCGTGCCCGTGCTGGAATTCCGGGCGGAATGCCGCGCCTATGCCGCCAAATGGCTTGGCGTGCAGATGGAGGAGTTCAAGCGTCTGGGCGTGCAGGCCGAATGGGCCAACCGCTATGCGACGATGGATTTCTCTTCCGAATCCGCCATTGTGGGTGAGATCGGACGTTTTCTGCTCAATGGCGGTCTGTATCGTGGCCTGCGCCCGGTGATGTGGAGCCCGGTTGAAAAAACCGCGCTGGCCGAAGCCGAAATTGAATATCACGACCATAAATCCACAACCATTCTGGTGGCTTTCCCCATTGTGAAAGACCCCACGCCTGCGCAGCGCTCAAGGATGTGTCCGTGGTAATCTGGACCACCACGCCGTGGACCATCCCCGGTAACCGCGCGCTGGCTTATGGGCCGGACATTACCTACGTGGTGCTACGCGTGGATGAAACGCGCGAAGGCGCTCTGCTGGAACCGGGTGCGAAGGTTCTGGTGGCGGAAGCTCTGGTGGAGAACTTCTGTAAGGAAGCGCATATTTCCGCGCATCATATCCTCTACACCTGCCGGGTGAGGCGCTTGAGGGGGCTGTCTGCGCGCATCCGCTGCGTGGCGCGGGTTATGATTATGATGTGCCGATGCTGCCGGGTGAGTTTGTCACGACTGAAGCAGGCACGGGCCTTGTCCATATGGCCCCGGCCCATGGTGAGGACGACTTCCGCCTGTGCAAATCCTTTGGCGTGGAGGTGCCGGAAACCGTGCAGGATGACGGCACTTATGCGCCGTGGGTTCCGGGTTTTGCGGGTGTCCATGTGTTCAAGGCGGCAGATCCGGTGTGTGCCGCGCTGGTCGCGGTGATGGAGCAGGCCAATGCGGCAGGCACAGCGCCTGCTGGTCTGGTGGGGCGTGGGGAACTGGTGCATTCCTACCCACATTCCTGGCGCTCCCGCGCGCCGGTTATTTATCGGGCCACGCCGCAATGGTTCATCCGGATGGATGGCGAGTCCGCGCTTCGCCAGAAGGCGCTGGATGCGCTGGATGATGTGACGTTTGTGCCCGCACAGGCCCGCAACCGCCTGACCTCCATGATTGAAAATCGTCCGGACTGGTGCATCAGCCGCCAGCGTGCATGGGGCGTGCCGATTGCCGTGTTTGTTGAAAAACGCACAGGCGAGGTTCTGCGTGATGCCGAGGTGATGCAGCGCGTGGTGGACATCTTCCGTGAGGAAGGGGCAGACGCCTGGTACAGCTCTCCGGCCTCCCGCTTTCTCGGCTCGGATCGCAATGCGGACGATTACGAGCAGGTATTCGATATCGTCGATGTCTGGTTTGAAAGTGGCTCCACCCATTCCTTCGTGCTGGGCCAGCCGGGTCTGTCCTTCCCGGCGGATCTGTATCTGGAAGGGTCTGACCAGCATCGTGGCTGGTTCCAGTCCTCCCTGCTGGAAAGTGTTGGCACCCGTGGCATTTCCCCGTTCAAGGCGGTGGTGACAAACGGGTTCGTACTGGATGAGCACGGGCGCAAAATGTCCAAATCTCTGGGCAACGTGATTGCACCGCAGGAAGTGAATGATGAACTGGGCGCGGATATTCTGCGCCTGTGGGTCATGAACTCCGACACGAATGAAGATCTGCGGATTGGCAAGGAAATCCTGAAACAGCAGGGCGAACTCTACCGCCGCCTGCGCAACACGCTGCGCTGGCTGCTGGGGGCGCTGGATGGCTTTACGGAAGAAGAAGCACTTCCGTATGAGCAGCTTCCGGAACTGGAACGCTGGGTGCTGCATCGCCTGACCGATCTGGGCGGCCTGATGGCCCGCGCGGTGGAAACGCATGAATGGGTGGGTGTCTACCCGGCCCTGCATGGTTTCTGCACCACGGATCTGTCCGCGTTCTATTTCGATATCCGTAAGGACACGCTGTATTGCGATGCCCCCTCCAGCCTGACGCGCCGCGCGGCCCGCACGGTGCTGGACCATCTGCATCGCTGCCTGACAACATGGCTGGCTCCGGTGCTGGTCTTTACAGCGGAAGAAGCCTGGACGGCCCGTTTTGGTGATGCGCAAAGCGTGCATCTGCAAGCCTTCCCGGACCTGCCTGCGGAATGGAATAACCCGGAACTGGACGAACGCTGGACGCGCCTGCGCGCTGTGCGCCGGATTATCACCACGGAAATCGAGGGGGCACGGCGATGGTACGGTCGGGTCTTCCCTTCAGGCGCAGGTGGAACTCACTTTGTCTGAAAAGGAAGCCGCTGAGTTTGCCGGGGTAAACTGGAGCGAACTGGCTATTGTCTCCCATGTAGACGTGCTGATCGCGCCCCAGAGTGGCTCGGTCTATGTTGAGGGGGACGAGGGCGGTGAACTGCACGGTGCGCCGGTCGTGCGTCCGGCCGAGGGTGAAAAATGCGCCCGCTGCTGGAAAGTGCTGCCGGAAACCGGCACGCGGGCGGATGCCCCCGGCCTGTGCCTGCGTTGTGCCGATGTGGTGGCGGAGCAGGAACAGCAGGTGGTCACGGCTGTGCAGGAGGGCCAGTGAGCAAGCCGCTCGTCAGCCGGCCGTTCGGCATCGGTTTTCTGGTGCTGATGCTGTCTCTCTCGGCAGATCAGCTCAGCAAATACTGGATTTTATACGGGCTGGACCTGCCCGACCGTGTGTCCGTTAAGGTGCTGCCGTTTCTGAACTTTACCATGGTCTGGAACCATGCCGTCACGTTCGGCATGTTTGGCGGGCTGGGGAATGCAGGGCGTATTCTGTTCTCCGTCATTGCCCTCAGCGTGGCCTGCGGTCTGCTGGTGTGGATGGCTAGAACCCCTAGTAAACTGACGGCGGCATGTGTCGGGGCCATTACCGGGGGCGCCATTGGGAATGTGATGGACCGGGTGCGCTATGGCGCGGTGGTCGATTTTATTCATGCACATGCTTTTGGTTGGTCATGGTATGTGTTTAATGTGGCTGACTCTGCTATTGTATGTGCAGTCTGTGTTCTGGTGTTGCAGAATGTTCTTGCAGGCAGGCAGCAGGCATCGTGATTTATAAAGCAACCTGTCATACCGGCAGGCTGGGCAGGAAGGATATAAGACAGAAGATGGCGCGCCGTGTCTCGACACTGATTTCTCCGCTGCTTCTTGTTGGTGGCTGCGTAATGCTGACCGGATGCTCCGGCTCCGAAGCCGCCCGTGCGTTCGGTCTGGAACGCAGTATGCCGGATGAATATACCGTCACTACCCGTGCGCCGCTGTCCATGCCGCCCATGGATGCGCTGGCCAAGCCGGTGAGCGGGGCAGAGCGCCCGCAGGATGAAAGTGAACGCCTGCAGGCTCTGGAAACGCTCTCCCCCGATGTTGCTCTGCGCGGCACCAACGGGGATACCAGCGGGGCCCAGACCATTCTGGTGAATGAGGCAGCGGAAGCCTCTGACGCACCGGATGAAGGTGAACTTGGCGCAGCCGGGTCCGGCTTTGTCAGCCAGTTGATGTTCTGGAAAGGCGGTAATGCAGGGTCCGCGGTCGATTCGGATGCGGAAAACCGTCGCCTGAAAGCCAACGCCGCCCTTGGGGATAAGCCCACCAAAGGCGTGACTCCCACGGTTCACCCCAAAAAATCCGGCCTGTTCTGAGCCTGAGGTCTGACGATGTCGGACCCGGTTTCTTGCACGTCTGACCCTTCCGGCACGTTGCCGCTGCGGCCCACGCTGCGGCGGTTGCCCGAGGTTCTGGTCAACCGCATTGCTGCGGGTGAGGTAATTGAACGCCCTGCGGCCGCCCTGAAGGAACTGGTTGAAAACGCCATCGATGCCGGGGCAAAGCGGCTGGATGTCAGCCTGCAAAAAGGCGGAATTGACCAGATTATTGTGACGGATGACGGGAACGGCATGTTCCCGGAGGAACTCACTCTGGCGGTTGAACGCCACTGCACGTCCAAATTGCAGGACGAATCCCTTGTGCATATCCGCACCCTTGGCTTCCGGGGGGAGGCGCTGCCCTCCATCGGCGCCGCGGCGCGCCTGAGCATTACGTCCCGCCCGCGTGGGGAAAGTGGAGCATGGAAAATCCGCGTTGAGGGCGGCAAGGTTTTTGCGCCTGAACCCAGCGCAGGCGCACCCGGCACCAGTGTTGTGGTGGAAGATCTGTTTTTCGCCACTCCGGCCCGCCGTAAATTTCTGAAAAGCCCGCGCGTTGAAGGGGGGCACGCGGAAAGCGTGATCCGCCGTCTGGCGCTGGCGGTGCCGGACACGGCCTTTCGGTTCAGTCTGGATGACCGTGTGGTGTTTGACCTGCCAGCGCAGGACATGGCGTCTCGCGCGGCGGCTCTGCTGGGGGCGAATGAGGCGGATGGCTTTCTGACCATTCATGGTGAGCGGGATGGCATGACGCTTTCCGGCTTTGCCTGTGGCCCGTCAGTGCATCGCGCCACGGCGGCAGGGCAGTTTATGCTGGTCAATGGTCGCCCGGTGGTGGACCCGGTTTTGAAAACCGCCGTGCGCGTGGCCTATCGCCGCGTGATTGAGCATGGGCGGCACCCGGTAGTGGCGCTGATGCTGACTATTCCGCCAGACCGGGTAGACGTAAACGTCCATCCTGCCAAAACAGAACTCCGCTTTGCGGATGAAGCGTCCGTCCGCTCTCTGGTGATCGGAACATTAGGGCGCGCTCTGGAGGCCGGGGCGGGCAATGTCGGGGTGCGCCCATCGTTTTCGGCTGTGCGGCCGGGCCGCATCTGGTATCCGCCCGAAAACACGGCACAGCAGGGTGCTGTGTCCGCTCCGGGGCTGCGTCCGGCAGCGTATCCGGCACAGGGCAGTTTTGCAGAGCCGCGACTGGGGCTGGGTGATACGCCGTCCGCCCGGATGCTGCCGCCTTTACCCGGCGCGGCTATGTCGGAGGCTCATGGTGCGGCTCAAAGTCCCGCGCAGCCGGAGCTGTCTCAGGCCGGGGCTGTACAGCATGAGCAGGGCGGTACGATGCCTGCTCCTATCCCGTGGAGCGAGCCATCTGCGCCTTCCGGATCGGGTCTGTCCGGCTGGGATAGGGGGCACGCGGGTGGTGCGGAGTCGTCTGGAGCCGGAGAGTATCCGTCTGCTGCGGTTACAGAGGAGCAGGCCACGGTGCATCCGCTGGGGGCCGCAGTCGCGCAGGTGCTGGACACCTACATTATTGCCGTGGCAGCCGATGGCAGTCTTGTACTGGTGGACCAGCATGCGGCGCATGAGCGGCTGACGCATGAACGGCTGCGGGAACAGTTTCTCAGCGGCAGCGTGCGCGGGCAGCGCCTGCTGGTGCCGGATGTGGTGGAACTACCGCGCGGGCAGGTGGAGCTTCTGCTCAGCCGGCAGGAGATGCTGGCAAAACTGGGGATTGAACTGGAAGCCTTTGGCGGTACCGCCGTACTGGTGCGGGCGCTGCCTGCCATGCTGAACAGCACGGATGCCATTGGCCTGCTGCGGGATCTGGCGGAAGAGCTGGAAGCGGATGATGCAGGCGCTCCGGAGGAAATGCCCTCGCTAGACGGGCGGCTGGATGCGGTTATTGCCCGCATGGCCTGTCATGGCAGCATCCGTGCCGGGCGGCGGCTGACGCGGGAAGAAATGGATGCCCTGCTGCGGCAGATGGAAGCCACACCGCGCGCGGGTACCTGTTCCCACGGACGGCCGACATGGCTGAAGCTGACAAAAAACGATCTGGAAAAGATGTTCGGCAGGCGCTGAGTGCCCGCGCCTGCTCACACAGGCGTGGCGGCTGCTCTGCGGATCGTGAACAGGGCCTCTCTGGTTTCTCTTCCTAAAAAAGCGCAGGGTCTGGGCAAAGTCATGCAATCCGGATGGTAAAAACGCCGTGCCCCATGCTCTGCTGTCACTCATAACGTATCTCCCTCTGGCAGGTGCGCTCGTCGCCTGGTTTTTTTGCCGGGGAGGGGCGGCGCAGGATCTTCTGGCCCGCCGTTTAGGGTTAGGCACCAGTCTGGCTGTTCTGGCGCTGAGTGTTGCGTTGTGGTGCGGTTTTGACCCGGCAACCCCCGGCCTTCAGTTTGAAACCCGGCTGGGCTGGATTTCGGACGCCGGTATTTCCTACCATACCGGGGTAGACGGGATCTCACTGGTCTTCATCCTGCTCACAGCCTTTCTCACGCCGCTGGCTATGGCGGCGGGCGCGCGGAGCATCCGCACGCAGGGGCGCGAGTTTGTCGCGGCCATGCTGATGCTGGAAACCGCCCTGTTCGGCCTGTTTTCCGCGCAGGACCTGCTACTGTTTTACGTATTTTATGAAGCAACGCTGATCCCGGCGAGCCTGATGATCGGTATCTGGGGCGGCCCGAAGCGGGCATGGGCCTCGTTACAGTTTTTCCTGTTCACGTTCGGTGGCTCGCTGTTCATGCTGATCGCGCTGATCGTGATGTGGCAGCAGGCTGGCACCACGGATATCCCGGCTCTGATGCAGGCCGGTTTCTCCCACTCGCTGCAAGGCTGGCTGCTGCTGGCCTTCCTGCTGGCGTTTGGCGTCAAGCTGCCGCTGTTCCCGCTGCATGCCTGGCTGCCCGATGCGTATTCTGAGGCACCGGCACCGGCCTCCGCCATGCTCTCCGGAGTGCTTTCCAAAACCGGCGCGTATGGCCTGCTGCGCTTTGGCGTGCTGATGTTCCCGGATGCGGCCCATCTGTTTGCGCCCTATGTGCTGGCGCTGGGGGTTGTGGCCATTCTTTACGCCGCCTTTGTGGCTTTTGCGCAGACGGACATGAAGCGGGTCGTGGCCTATTCCTCCTTCTCCCATATGGGCATGATTGCCGTGGGCCTCTTCACGCTGACGGCGGAAGGGATTGACGGCGCTATTTTCCAGATGCTCTCGCACGGGGTAGTGATTGCCGCCCTGTTCTTCTGTGTTTCGGCTGTGGCGCTGCGCTCAGAGACACAGCAGATTTCCGCTCTGGGTGGTGTGGCACGGCAGATGCCGGTGCTTGCCCTGCTGACCATGCTGTTCACCATGGCCAATATCGGCCTGCCGGGCACGGGCTCCTTTGTGGGGGAACTGCTGGTGCTGATGGGGGCAATCCACGTCTCGTTCTGGGTTGCGCTGCTGGCCGGGGGCACCATGATTATGGGGGCGGTGTATATGCTCTCCCTGTATCGCCGGGTGCTGTTTGGCGGTTTGCAGGGCACTGTGCATCTCCTGCGGGATCTGAGCGTGGGGGAAGTGGCGGTGCTGGCACCGCTGGCGCTTGTCACGCTCTGGATGGGGATTCACCCCGGCAGCTTTACCCGCCTGTTTGACCCGGTGGTGATGCAGGCTGTGCACCATGGGGCAACGTCCGCCACAGCCGGGCTGTCTGCCGATTCCGCGTTGCATCTGGCGGCGCGATAACGGGACGGAAGACGTCTTCACTGTCGGACGTGTGTCAAAAAGGGGCGGGGAGACCGTCCCTTTTTACGTTTGGAGGCTGATTTCAGTCAGCCTGAGCGGGTGCCAGAACGCACCCGCTGTCTGAGCAAGCCCGCAGTTTAAGAGCATGTGTTTGTTAAGAGTGCGTGTTGGCGGTTGAGCTTGCGTGTGCCGTTGGGGGGAGGATTACTGCGGCAGTTCCGGCTGCTCGTTCGGCGGGCCTTTTTTGCCCGGCGTCAGCACGGTGCCCGCGGAGGCCAGCACGATGCACAGAATACCGCCCATGCGCAGAGGGGACAGGGTTTCGTGCAGCAGCAGGATACCAGCGCAGGCGGCGCAGACGGGCTCCAGACTATACAGCACTCCCAGATCCCGCGCGGAGAGCCGGTGCATGGCCTGCATTTCCAGCGCGTAAGGCAGGGCGGAGGAACTGAGGGCCACCAGCACCGCCATCCCCAGCAGGAGGGGATGATGCAGGCCGATCAGGAAAGCCGGGGTAAAGCACGGCACGAACAGAATGACCGCGCTTGAGAGCAGCCCCAGAGCGCAGGCGTGACCGGGAGAAAGTTTGCCCGTCATGCGCTTGCCAAAAACGATATACAACGCCCAGCAGATGGCGGCCCCCCCGGCATAGAGCACGCCCATCATATCCGGCAGGGCCGCCGTATCAGGCCGCAGCAGCAGGCACAGACCAAGCACCGTCAGCACAATCCAGCCGATATCCGCCAGCCTGCGGGAGCCGATAAACGCGAGGAAGAGCGGCCCGGTGAATTCAATGGCGACGGTCATGCCGAGTGGAATACGTTCCAGCGCCAGATAAAAGCACAGGTTCATCCCGGCAATGGCAACGCCGTAGCAGAACCAGCCGCACAGTGCGGCGGGAAATGGCGTGCCAGCTCCGGAAAAACAACATGAGGGCCGTCGCGGCAAATGCCGTGCGCAGGCCGACCATTCCTGCCGCGCCAAACAACGGGAACAGGGATTTAGCCAGTGAGGAGCCAAACTGAAGGCAGATCATGCTGCCGACAAGCTGGGTCAGGGCCAGAAGGCGTTCTCTGACAGGGCTGTTCGCAAAGGAGGCGGGCATGCTCAGACCTGTTGAAACGTCCGGAGCATGCCGAACATGATGTTAGAAAAAGGAGGCTGGATCATACATCCAGCAATTCACCAACGGACTGGGCGTGTTCCTGAATAAAGGCAAAGCGCAGTTCCGGCTTGCGGCCCATCAGGCTTTCCACGCGCTCCCGCGTGGCCAGCCGGTCTTCCGCCGGGGCCACCACACGCAGCAGGGTGCGGCGTTTGGGGTCCATGGTGGTTTCCTTCAGGTCAGCCGGGGGCATTTCGCCCAGACCTTTAAAGCGGGAGACGTCAATCTTTCCCCGTGCCTTGAAGGCGGTCTTCATTTTGCGTTCACGGTCCGCATCATCCATTGCGTAAACGGAGTGCGCGCCCTGCGTGAGCCGGTAGAGCGGCGGCTGGGCAAGGTAGAGATGCCCGTTGCGGATCAGTTCCGGCAGTTCCCGGTAGAAGAATGTCATGAGCAGGGAGGCGATATGCGCGCCGTCCACGTCAGCGTCGGTCATGATGATCACGCGGCCATAGCGCAGCTTGCTGAGGTCAAACCGGTCCCCTGAGCCGCAGCCCAGGGCTTCAATCAGGTCTTTGAGTTCCTGATTGGCGCGGAGTTTTTCTGTGGTGGCACTCGCGACGTTCAGGATCTTGCCGCGCAGGGGTAGGACTGCCTGCGTCTCCCGGTTACGGGCCTGTTTGGCGGAACCACCGGCGGAGTCGCCCTCCACCAGAAAGATTTCCGTCTCTTCCGCGCGTTCACGCGTGCAGTCCGTCAGCTTACCGGGCAGGCGGAGGCGGCGCGTCGCACTCTTGCGCGGGGTATCCTTCTGTTCACGGCGGCGCAGGCGTTCTTCCGCGCGCTCAATCACAAAGGTCAGCAGCGCATCCGCCTGAGGCGGGTTCTGGGCCAGCCAGTGGTCAAACCGGTCCCGCAGGCAGTTTCCACCAATTTGCTGGCTTCGGCAGAGGTCAGCTTTTCCTTGGTCTGGCCCTGAAACTGCGGGTCCCGGATAAAAACAGACAGCTTGGCGGCAATCATGCCGAGCACATCTTCCGCCGTAATGGCAGCCGCTTTTTTATTGGATCGCTGCTCCCCCCACGCGCGCAGGCCCTTGACCAGCGCATTGCGGAAGCCCGTCTCATGCGTGCCGCCCTGCGGGGTCGGGATGGTGTTACAGTAGGAGGCAAGGGCGGATGTCCCACTTTCCAGAAACGCCACGGCCCATTCCACGCGGCCATTATCCGAACCGTCCGCCGCCGGAGGCAGGCTGGCATCCCCCGCCCAGAGCGGCGTGAGCAGCGGTGCGGAGGCCCCGAGTTCATCCGTCAGGCTGTCAGCCAGACCACCGGGGAAATGCAGCGTGGCGTCCGCAGGTGTTTCATCCCCGGCTTTGATCAGAGAGGGGTCACAGGACCAGCGGATGGTCACGCCCCGGAACAGGAACGCCTTGGAGCGGCACAGTTTGTAAAGCCGCGATGGCACAAAAACATGCGTGCCAAAAATGAGTGTATCCGGCTGGAAGGTAATCTGTGTGCCTCGGCGGTTTTGCGTCGGGCCTACTTTTTCCAGCGCGGTGACGGGTTTGCCGCGCTCATAGGCCTGCCGCCAGATGGCGCGGTCCCGTGCAATTTCCACATCCATGCGGGAGGACAGGGCGTTTACCACGGAGGAGCCGACACCATGCAGACCGCCAGACGTGGCATAGGCCTTGCCGGAGAATTTGCCGCCTGCGTGCAGGGTCGTGAGAATAACTTCCAGCGCCGAGCGATCCGGGAAGCGTGGATGCGCATCAACCGGAATCCCGCGCCCGTTATCGCGGATGGTCAGACGGTTATCAGGGTCAAGCCGCACATCAATGGCCGAGGCGTGGCCTGCCACGGCTTCATCCATGGCGTTATCAAGCACCTCGGCGGCGAGGTGGTGCAGCGCTGTCTCATCCGTGCCGCCAATATACATGCCGGGGCGGCGGCGGACAGGCTCAAGCCCTTCCAGAACCTCAATGGCGCTGGCGTCATAGGCCTGAGGGCTGGTCTCAGCTTTGGTCGCGGCTTTGCCAGCAGGCTTGCGGGAAGACGGGGGCGGAGAAAACAGATCGCTCATGGATATGGTCTGTCCCGCTTTGTCGCTGATTCGTCAAGCAGGCCTGATCAGAAGCGGGCGGATGGTCAGGCCTGGAATGCAATGCCATCCGCCTTTCTCAAAAGACTGTTAAGCGCGACGGGTGGTTTTTGCCTTCGTCGTGCGGCGTGCGGGGCGTGACGGGTGGGAAGACACGGCCGGCGCTGCGCAGGTTTCAAAAGAGGCCGGCTGTGTTACGTCCTTGGCATCCGTGTAGTTGGCCAGATCTTCAGAATTTTCCAGCGCGTTGACTTCATCAAACATGGCGAGGCGCTGCATGCAGAAGATGGTGCCGGACTGGAGGCCTTTTTCAGACTGAATATTGGCAAGCTGCGTGATGTAATCATCATGCTCACGCTGGGCGCTGCGGCCGTAGGTGGTGCGGAAATAGGTATTGAGCTTCTGCTCTTCATTCAGCAGCGTCGTGCGGAACTTGCCGACAAACGCATTGTAGCGGTCCTGCGCGTTGCAGGAGAGAGCCGTAACCATCAGCTCGCTTTTAAGAGCCTGAATATTGAACGCTTCATGCGCGGAGGAGTGGCCGCACGGGGTGGCGGCAAAGGTAACGGTGCTGTGCAGCAGACCAAAAGCAACGGCGCCAGCGGCAACAAAACGGGAAAAAGACATGCAGGTCCTCCGATACAGGCTGGAGCGGGCGTGCCTCTTCATAGCAAGGTCTCCCCGCAGGCTCAGCGTATGAAACGGTTTGTACAAGGTTTGAGTAACGAAATAGCGTATTCAGCAGAGAAAGATAGAAGTATTTTTTCATACCGCGTCTCAACATTTCCGCAGGCAGGATGCTCTGTTGCGTCCGGCAGGCCAAAACACAGGAATGACACAGTTCCGCACTTTCAGACGCTTAATTTCAGGCAAAATGATGTCGTGTTTTCAAAAGTGAGGCAGCCGTGCGGGGAGATGCTCCATCCCCCCCCTTTCTTCCTTCTTCAGTATGTTCTAAAGGCAAAGACGAATCATGTGGCACAGCGGGATGCGGGCATAAGTTTGCCCGATTTGCCCGCCATAGAGTGCGCAGAAGGTTCATGTGTACTTAATAAATAGTGAAGCGGAGCTGTCGAGTGCGCTTGCGAGGAATTGCCGTTCTGGCGCTAACTGGTGGTATGCTTGCCGGCTGTGCAACTACAGGTGGTCCAGTTACGTCCGGGTCCCCCAACCCGTTCGGTATATGAAGAAATCCGCCGTCTGCCAGACGACGCCGCTGAAAAAAGCTGCGGATGGCAGCCTGAGCACCACAATGACGGTGCGGTCTGACGATGGCCTGTGTGACCTGAAGGTCTCTCAGGAGAGCGGTAAGGCCTATGCGTCCTTCGGCGTTTCTCCGGCTCCGGAACACGGTAAGGCGTTCCTGTACAGCCTGGATAACGATACGCATGTGACCTACACCCCCACCATGGGGTACGCTGGTCAGGACACGTTCACGGCTATTCTGGTGCCGGGGCCGGGTGAAAAACGCACCCGCCTGACAGTGACGGCACAGGTTGATGCAACAGGTGTGGTGCTGCCCAGCGCAGCCGCTCCGGTCACCGCCAAAGCTGAGGAAGCCAAAACGACGGCGTCCAAAGGTAAAAAAGCTGTCACGACCCGTCGTCGTGTGGTGACTCACAAGAAATAAGTTTTCTGTCCGGTCAGCGTTCCCTCATGGGTGGGGACGCTGCTCCGCTAAAGGACGGTTTTCATAAAAAACGCGCTGCGACCGGCTTTTCGGTGCAGCGCGTTTTTTGTTGGTCTGTTGTGTGGCCGGAGTTTCAGATGGAGAAGGAAATCGGTTCGCTCAGCGGGCGTTTGAGGCCGCAGCTTTCGGTTTTTTTCACCAGATCATCCAGTGTAGTCTTTTTCATCTGGGCGGTCAGGTCTTTGTCAAACTGCTTCCAGCACGGTTCGATCACCTTGCTGAACAGCGGACCCTGCGGGCCATCATCTCCGTTGCTGTCATCCTGCGTGACGGCGTTGATGATATCCACCAGAGAAATATCCCGGCGCGGGCGGCCAAGCCGGTAGCCCCCGCGTGGCCCGCGAATACTTTCCAGCAGGCCGGTGCGGGAGAGCGCCTGAAGCAGCGGCTCGATTCCGCGGCGGGCCAGAGCGGAGCGTTCGGCAATATCCGCAGCACTGACCGTGCCGGAGCGCCCTGCGTGAAATGCAACATCCAGCATGATGAGAACGGCGGTCATGGCTCTGTCCCGGCGCAGGATCATGGGTCTGGTTTCCTTTCACCTCAGAAAAAGGCAAATCTGTCGTTAAACATGAATGACATAGAGATATAGCAGGCGTTCCCCTGTTTATCTACGTTGATCATTCGTATTATAAACACGCTATGAAAAAAGATCCGCAGAAAAGGCAGATTCATGACAGGTTCTGATAAATCCGGAGGGGATTACGGTTTTGCCGCGCCGCGCGGCAAGGTGTACGACTCGGTTGTTGGGGTAGTAGGCGGGACGCCTCTGGTCGCGCTGCCGCATCTGATGCGGGAGGAAGAGCTGAAATGCCGCCTTCTGCTCAAGCTGGAATTTTTTAACCCGCTGGGTTCCGTCAAGGACCGGATCGGTGCGGCGATGGTGCTGGAAGCAGAGCGGGCAGGGCGCATTACGCCCGGACGCACGGTGCTGGTGGAGCCCACCTCCGGCAATACCGGGATTTCTCTGGCCTTTGTGGCGGCTGCACGTGGCTACCGGCTGATTGTGACCATGCCGGAAGGGGCGTCTATCGAGCGGCGGCGTATGCTGCGCCTGATGGATGCGCAGGTGGAACTGACCCCCGCACGTCTGGGCATGGCCGGTGCTATTGCTCGCGCCGGGGAAATCCTGCGGGAGACGCCGGATGCGTGGATGCCGGACCAGTTTGATAACCCGGCCAACCCCGCAGTCCATGCCGCAACCACAGCAGAAGAAATCTGGGTGGATACCAGCGGCAAGGTCGATGCTGTGATTGCTGGTGTAGGCACCGGTGGCACCGCGACAGGGATTGCCGAAACGCTCAAGGCGCGCCGCAAAGGCCTGCAGGTCTTTGGTGTGGAACCGACCGAAAGCGCCATTCTGAACGGGGATGAGCCCGGCCCGCACGGAATTCAGGGAATTGGCCCCGGCTTCTGCCCCGCCACCCTGAATACAAAGCTGCTGGATGGGGTGATTACGGTTTCTGAGCGTGAAGCCATTGCCGCCGCGCGCCGCTGTGCGCGTCTGGACGGGATTCCTGTTGGTATTTCCTCCGGTGCGGCTCTGCATGCAGCGCTTCAGGTGGCAAAAAAGCCGGAGTCTAAAGGCAAAACCATTGTCGCGATCGCGCCGTCCTTCGCGGAGCGGTATCTGTCCACATCCCTCTTTTCCGGGCTGTAACAGTCAGGGCTGACGGGCGGGGAAGCTGGGCTTGCCGAAGGCAGGCTCAGTTTTCGCCCGGAGGATGCAGGCTTTGACCCAATAAAAAACGCTGCGCTGGTCTAAGACCGGGCAGCGTTTTTTGTTTCGACCTTTCAGGCCGTGAGGGGCCTGAGGCTCGGAAGGTTTTACGACCTTAGCGGAAGATGATTTCCACGCGGCGGTTCTGGGCTTCCTTGGTATTGGGGCCGGTTTTTACCAGCGGATTCTGTTCACCATAGCCGTGGATATCAATCGTGGCGCCCGGAACGCCATCCCGCACCAGTTCCGCTTTCACGATCTCGGCGCGGCGGAGAGACAGCTTCATGTTGTAAGCCTCCCCGCGTTTCTGGCCGGGGAACGCGGAAGAGTTATCTGTATAGCCGGAGACCAGAATGCGGGTGAGGCTGGTATGGGTGGTTGCCTGAGCCGCCACCGCCACGATGGAGCGGGCACGATCCGTCAGCTCGGACTTATCCCAGTCAAAAAACACCAGATAGCTGCGGGCAGGCTGCGGGGCCGGAGCGGCCGTGGGCTCTGCTGCCGGAGGCGGCGGCGGAGGAGCCGGGTTGAACTCATACCGCAGGCCGAGCATCAGCGAATGGTTGAAGTCTGTCTTGGTGTCCCGGTTGCCCGTGGCAAAGCTGTAGGGCTTGGACTGATTGGCTCCGCCAATGGTGCCCCATGCGGAAGAGCCGTGAGACTGTGGCCCAAGCATGGTCCAGAAGCGGTATTCCGCCGTAAAGGACAGCCCCACCACCCACGGCGTCGGGAAGGCGACACCAAAAATGCCCTGATAGGCAAAATTGCCAAACGTGCCGCCAACATGCTGGGAAAGCTGGTTCCCCGGTGCCGTGATGGACGTGTTCAGCGCCGTCCAGCCATAGCCGACACCCGCGCCAAAATACGGGAAGATGAACGGGTTACCCACATCCATGTCAAACAGGGCGTTAGCCATCACGCCATAGGTCTGGCGGCGGCCATCGGCGCGGCTGCTCAGGGAATTGGTCACAAACCGCTGATAGGTCTGGTTCCGGTAGTCGCCTTCCACTTCCACGCGGAAGCCATTGCCCAGACCATAGCCAATGGAGCCGATTCCGGTTGCACCTGTACGCCAGCGGTCACGCCCGTCCGGGAACATGTTGGATGTGCGGACGCGCTGGTCCTGATTGAAGGTGGCACCGCCTTCCCCCGCAATATACAGACCTGAACGGGCTGAGCCATGGCGGGCGCGGCACACAGCAGGAAACCTGCCACCAACGGTGCAGAAAGCAGTGATTGCGCGAGGAGGCCTTGGCGCAGCGTCATGTTCTTCTCCCTGCTGTGGCACTGTTTCCGCAGTGGCCGGGCATTGTGGTCCTGGTGCACGTGGCACATATGCCTGCCTTCTTTGCTGTAAACTGGCGTTGTGTGCAACAGCTTGTGGAAACAGTTTTCAAAAACACCTCGGTTTTGAGGATAATCAGTGTGTCAGGCGTGTGACATAAGTCACACAGTGTTAAGTCTTGTCAGAGCAGCGTTGCTTCAAACGGAGGTCTGAAGTCCGGTGCTTCCACTTCCAGAACCCACAGGTCCGGGTCGTACCGCAGTTGCCGGTCAAGGCAGGTCTGTGTTTCTTGGGGTGAAAGAGGGTTTTCGCCTGAGCATCTTATCCATGCGGCCTCGCCTTCCGCCGTGCGGGTCTGGCTCAGGACGACGGCGGAGCCTCCCGCCCCAGCAGCACCACCAGAAGCCCCCCGGCATCGGGGTCTCCCCGCCTGAGCATCATGGCAGACCTGCCATCCTGCCCGCACTGGCGGAGCAGGGCACGGGCCACAATGTCAGAACGCAGGCGCGGGGTGGCCATCAATGCGTGACCGCCGGGGCTGAATCGGAGTCCTCCGGCATGGCAGCAATGGCGGTTTTATACCATTTCGGATTTTCCAGCAGGGCGCGGGCTACGTCCAGATCCTTGTCGCTCCCCAGTGCGGCCGGGCAGGCCTTGCGGATGGCCAGAATACGCGGGACCGGCAGCGGGAAGCGCGCAAGGCGGGATGCTTCAACCGCAGACTGATTATCCAGCTTGCCTGCGGCCAGGTCATGCATCTGGCGTGTGGTTTCTGCTTCCCCAAGGCTGGTGCAGATCTGCGGCATAACGCCCAGACCCTGCAACGGCCAGTGGAGCGGAGCAATGACCCGGCTCCACGTGACGAACAGTTCCCCTTCATCCGGCAACTGCGCCACAGTCTGTACAAGCCCTTTGCCGAGGGTGGAACTGCCGATCACCACGGCGCGACGATGGTCAGCCAGAGCCGCGGCGAGAATTTCCGCGGCACTCGCCGTGCGTCCGTCTACCAGAATGGCAATGGGCAGGCCGTTTGTCATGTCACCACCCTGCACAGCCCAGATATGGTTGGCCTGCTGGTCCCGCCCGTCGGTTACGGCAGCAACGCCACGGTCCAGCAGCAGGGCGGCAGCGGTTACGGCCTGTTGCAGCACACCGCCACGGTTGCCCCGCAGGTCAATAATCAGGCCTTTCAGGCTGGGGTCCTGCGTGGCCTGATCCAGATACTGGCTCATTTCTTCTGCCGTATCGGAAGAAAAAGAAGTGACGCGCAGCACCACGAGAGACCCGCTGGCAAAGGCGAAAACGGTTTCCGGCGGCACTTTTGCCCGCCGGACGACCACAGTATGGCCGCGCCGCTGGCCGGGGGAGAGCAGGCGCAGGCTGACGCGGGAATCTTCCTCGCCCTGTAGCCAGCCTGTCACGGTTTCAACCGATTGCCCGGCGGTCAGCCGGTTGTTGACGGCCAGAAGTTTGTCACCGGGGTCAACCGTCGCGGTCCATGCCGGTCCGTTGGCGTTGACGGCGGAGATCACGATATCCCGGCCCTTGCGGGTCAGGCTGACGCCAGCATCGGCTTCTCCCCCCACGCGGGCATGCCGGTCTGTTGTGGCGGAGGAGGGGCCAATATAGCGGGAATAGGGGTCGAGATGGTTGAACAGTTCATCAAAAAACGCCTGCACCAGATCTTCCCGGCTGGCAGTGCCGACAGCCGTGGAATGGGCCCGGGCGGCGGAGATAAAGTCCACGGCCAGTTTGGCCCATTTTTCCACGCTGTCCGCAGCCGGGGCAGGCTGGGTAAGCAGGCTGGTCTGCCCGGCCAGCAGGCGGATATCAGCCCCCCGCGTATCTAGCGTGAGCATCGGGTCGAGCGCTGTCAGGCAGCCCAGACCCCACAGGGTAAAGTCCCGGCTGGTGTGGGCATCCAGTGTGCGCGGGGCCAGAAACTCCAGCGCCGTGGCAATGACGGAATGGACCAGCCCCATATCCACAACGGGTTTATCTGGCTCCACAGCTTCCGCTGCTTCTGGCGGGCTGGGGGTCGGGGCGCTGGCTGCGGCATCCGGTGCGGCAG
>NZ_BAJW01000057.1 GCF_000613905.1 Acetobacter persici JCM 25330 | reverse complement strand
CTGTATCAGGTCTATGCGGCCGTGGGCCGCGTGACCGTGATCGCGCTCCAGCCCGGCGAGGAGCTAGTGACGGTGGCCGCCGGCGACACGGTACGCTGGATCGTGGGCGACACGTCCAGTGGCAGCAGCGACGCGCTGCGCGTGAACGTGATGGTCAAGCCCATCCGCTCGGGGTTGAAGACGAATCTGGTGGTCACCACCAGCCGGCGCACCTATCTGATCGAGCTGACTTCGACCGAGAAGACATGGATGGCTTCGGTGTCCTGGGAGTACCCGAAGGACAAGATGCTGGCCTTGCAGCGCCAGGCGCAGGGGGCCAGCGCCGCCGCCCCGGTCGATAGCGGCCTGTCGCTGGAGAAGATCCGTTTCCGCTATGCCATCAGCGGCAGCAATCCGCCGTGGAAGCCGCTGCGCGCCTTCGACGATGGCGAGAAGGTCTATATCCAGTTCCCGGCGGGCATCGCCCAAGGCGAGCTGCCGCCGCTGTTCGTGATCGGCGCGCAGGGCGACGGGCAATTGGTGAACTACCGCTTCCGCGCGCCGTACTACATCGTGGATCGCCTCTTTGGCGCGGCAGAGCTGCGCCTGGGCGGCGACAAGGGTGACGTGGTGCGGATCGAGCGCACGGACGGCGTTGCGCGGAGGAACTGATGATGAGCCAGGACGAAACTCTCGACCATGCCATGCCTTCATCGGGCAAGGTGGCGCCCGAGGCGGTGGCGCTGCGCGCTCAGCCGCGCCCGGTCAAGAGATCACTCGGCGCAACATGAACATCCAGCCGACGCTGACCACGCGGCCGGGCCTGCCGGTGCGGATCATCGTCAATAGGGACTTGGTGTTGCGACCGTACCAGCCGATGTTCTTCCAGCGGGGGGCGATGCAATGAACACGACGAAGAAGCTGCGGCTCGGGCCGCTGCCCAAGACCGAGAACGTCAAGCTGACCTTTGCCTGCCCGGCCAGCCTGAAAGCCGACCTCGACCGCTACGCCGCGCTGCACGCACAGGCGTATGGGGAAGCGTCGATGCGGGCACGTTGATCCCGCACATGCTGGAGGCGTTCATGGCAGGCGATCGGGGATTCAGGAAGGGCACGGTGACCCGGAGCGCGCCATCGAAGCCGACATGATGGCGTGGCGTACCAATGGCATCCATCGAACGCGCAGCCCCAAGCTGCGCGTTCTTCATTGGATGCGGTGAAGCCGATTGGGCTATGATGAAAGCATCCTTCTGCCGTTCTCTGGCAATCCAGCCCGATCCAGTGCGATCCGGCTTTCCCTCCCGACGCTCCTATGTGGCTCCTAGCCCACGACGCCGCAGTTTTGTGAAGCGGCCTCGAAAAGAGCTAACCTACTGTCCCATATACGGTTTCAAGCCCTGCGTGATTTGCACGAAGGACTTGACACCAGAACTTTTTTGTTTCCCGTTACCTGTACCCGTTATCCACAGGCTTACCCCCGCAGGCATCCTCAGATTCTGGGGATAAGTGCAGCCAGAGTGCGGCACGATGCGCGAGGCTGAACACGGAGATCGGAGATGGCGCTGAGTCAGCTAAGAGCCAGGGCATCGGGCGAAGCTGCGCGCGCAGGTCTTTTTTAGGGGAGGCAGATTTAAGGTAGCCAGAAACGTGCAGGATTTAATCGTGCTGTTTTTCGCACGTGTTGTTCTGCTGTGGCTGCAAAATGGAAAGAGTGGAGAGGCTACTCTCATCACCCCTCATGCCGGAAGCATGGAGGGGATGAAGAGCAGTAGATACAAAAAACCGCAGCAAGCTGCGGTTTTTTTGGTGCCCAGAAGAAGACTCGAACTTCCACGACCTTGCGGCCACAGATACCTGAAACCTGCGCGTCTACCAATTCCGCCATCTGGGCTCAGAAGGCAACCGGGTCGCCCCGGCTGATGAAGGGGTATTTAGCTTGGCCCATGACCCCCGTCAACGGGGAAAATACATTTTTCTGCGGTTTTGTTTCTTTTTCATGACGGGCGCAGGGTTGTGCCCCCTAACGCCGCGGAAAACCGCCGTTTTTGTGGTGTTGAGCGGTATTTTTCATGCAGATCACGCCGCCAGATCCGGCTGCTGACCTATTTGTGCGCACCCAGCATCCGGAAAAGGGGCGTAGACTGCGTGCAGGTTACCCGCAGACGGCGGGGCGGAGAGCAGACAGGAGTGAAAAGAACCCATGAGTGAGCAGAAGATCGCGACAGTGTTCGGCGGTGGGGGTTTTGTCGGGCGCTATGTTGTCCAGCAACTGGCCGAGGCGGGGTATCGGGTTCGCATTGCCTGCCGCCGACCGGACAAGGCGGCTGTGCTGCGGGTTTGGGGAATGTCGGGCAGATTGCCCCGTTTTATGCCTCAGTGTTGGATGATGCGTCGGTCGCCTGTGTGGTGGAAGGCGCGTCAGTGGTGGTTAATCTGGCGGCTGTGCTGGGGGATGCGTCCGGGCAGGGGCTTGAAGCCGTTAATGTTCAGGGCGCGGGTCGCGTCGCGCGGTTGTCCGCTCAGGCGGGTGTTTCCACATTCGTGCAGATGTCTGCGCTGGGGGCCTCTCATACTGCTCCCTCAGCTTATGGGCGGAGTCGTGCTGCCGGGGAGGACGCGGTAAGAGCGGCCATCCCGCAGGCCTCCATTATCCGTCCTTCCGTTATTTTCGGGCCGGAAGATCAGTTTTTCAATATGTTCGCCATGCTGGCGCGTTATCTGCCGGTTCTGCCTGTCTATGGGGCCCGCACTCGCCTGCAGCCCGTGTATGTGGGGGATGTTGCGCAGGTCGTGGCGCGGCTGGTGGAAGACCCTTCTCTGGCGGATCGGGAATGGGTGCTTGGCGGGCCGGATATTCTGACCATGAAGCAGATTTACCAGTGGGTCCTGCACACCACGCAGCGTTCGCGCCCGCTTTTTGAGGTTCCTCCAGTGCTGGCGCGGATTCAGGCCGCCATTTTTGAACGTCTGCCCGGCCATATTCTGACGCGCGACCAGCTCCTGATGTTGTCTCAGGATAATATTGTGCCGGCCGGTCAGCCGGGCTTTGCGGAATTGGGAGTGACTCCGCAGAGTATTGATGCCGTGGTGCCGTTCTACCTGACCCGGTATCGGGCCGGAGGAGGGCGTTCGGGGATTCGTGTGGAAAAATAAGGACTTAATAACAAAAAGGTCCGTAATAGATCATATTTATCGAGGATTTTTCGCCGCCTTCTCTTTCAAAAATTGGAAAAATGCAGAAAGGGCAGCAATGCTGTCTTTTCAGGATGATGTGTAAGACGCTACCTCATTTCTGCTTGTTTGGGGCGAGGTCTGTCTGACGCGCGCCCTGTCTCCGGGGATCGCCTTATGACCACACCCATGCTGAAATTTGTCTCTGTCGCTCAGAAACAGCCCGATAAGCGCACGGCTCAGGCGCGCCGGGCTGATTTTGATGAGATTTATGAGGACTTCGCACCAGCGGCTGCGGGCGTGCAGGCCAGCCGGTGTTCTCAGTGCGGTGTGCCGTTCTGCTCCGTCCATTGCCCGCTGGGGAATAACATCCCCGACTGGCTGATGCTGACGGCGGAAGGGCGGCTGGAAGAAGCTTATGAAATTTCTTCCGCAACCAATACCTTCCCCGAAATCTGTGGCCGCATCTGCCCGCAGGACCGCCTGTGTGAAGGCAACTGCGTCATTGAGCCGGGGTTTGAGAGCGTCACCATCGGGGCCGTCGAGCGTTATATTACCGACACCGCTTTTGAGAATAACTGGGTCAAGCCCACGCGCCCGGTGCGGGAACGGGCTGAGAGCGTCGGGATTATCGGCGCTGGTCCGGGCGGTCTGGCTGCAGCGGAACGCCTGCGGGCATCAGGTTATCAGGTCCATGTGTATGACCGGTATGACCGTGTGGGCGGCCTGCTGGTTTACGGCATCCCCGGCTTTAAGCTGGAGAAGGATATTGTGGCCCGCCGCCATGCGCTGCTGGAAGACAGTGGCGTGGTGTTCCATCTGGGGCAGGGGGTCGGCAGCGGTGAGGGGGAGCTTTCCTTCGCGGAGCTGCGCAGCCGCCATCAGGCTGTCCTGATTGCAACAGGTGTCTACAAATCCCGCGAGATTGGTGGGCCGGGTGCCGGTCTGGCCGGAATTGAGCGCGCACTGGACTACCTGACCGCCTCCAACCGTCGCTCTCTGGGTGATACGCTGCCGGATGATGCACTGGCACTGGATGCCAAAGGCAAAAATGTTGTGGTGCTGGGTGGTGGGGATACCGCCATGGATTGCGTCCGTACCGCCATCCGTCAGGGCGCAAAATCCGTGAAGTGCCTGTATCGGCGCGATAAAGCCAACATGCCGGGGTCCGCGCGGGAAGTGAAAAACGCGGAAGAGGAAGGTGTGGACTTTGTCTGGCTGTCTGCCCCGGAAGCTTTTCTGGGCGATGACCATGTCACAGGTGTACGCGCCACCCGCATGAAGCTGGGCCTGCCCGATGCGACAGGCCGCCAGTCTGTCGAGCCGCTGGAGGGCAGTTCCTTCACACTGGAGGCTGATCTGGTGATCAAGGCTCTGGGGTTTGACCCGGAACCGCTGCCTCAGTTGTGGGGTGAGCCTGATCTGGCCGTCTCCCGCTGGGGCACGCTCAAAGTGGGGCATGACAGCTTTATGACCAGCCTGCCCGGCGTGTTTGCCGCCGGGGATATTGTGCGCGGGGCCAGTCTGGTGGTGTGGGCTATTCGCGATGGTCGGGATGCGGCGGAACGCATTCATCAATGGATTGAAACACACGCAACGGCGCAGACCGTGGCGGAGCAGGGATAATGGGTATGCAGAAGCATCCTGACACCACGCATGGTGAAAGCGCCAAAGAGTTTTTTGAAGCGTGGGACAACAATGTTGCCGCTCTGGACGGGCTGTATGACCCGGCGGATGAGCGGGATTCCTGCGGCGTTGGTCTGGTTGCCGCACTGGATGGCAAGCGCCGGCGTGACGTGGTGGAAGCCGGTATTGCGGCCCTGAAAGCCATCTGGCACCGCGGCGCTGTGGATGCCGATGGTAAGACGGGTGATGGCGCCGGGATCCATGTTGAAATTCCGCAGAAGTTCTTTGCCGATGCAATTACCAGCACCGGGGATCAGCCGGTAGAAGGGGCCCTGATTGCGGTTGGTCAGGTCTTCCTGCCCAAGACAGACCTTGTTGCGCAGGAACAGTGCCGCCAGATTATCGAGACGGAAATTCTGGCTTTTGGCTACGGTATTTACGGCTGGCGTCAGGTGCCGATTGATACGGCCTGTATTGGTGAAAAAGCCAATGCTACGCGGCCCGAAATTGAACAGATCATGATCCGCAACCTGCCGGCCACGGCAGAGGATGCGTTTGAGCGTGATCTGTACGTCATCCGTCGGCGGATTGAAAAAGCGGCGATTGCAGCGCAGGTTGACCTGTATATCTGCTCTCTGTCCTGCCGCTCCATCATCTATAAAGGCATGTTTCTGGCCGAGCATCTGACGGAGTTTTATCCGGATCTTCTGGATGAGCGTTTTGTCAGCCGTTTTGCCATTTATCATCAGCGCTATTCCACCAATACCTTCCCGACATGGAAGCTGGCGCAGCCTTCCGGCGTCTGGCGCATAATGGTGAAATCAACACCATTTCCGGCAACATCAACTGGATGAAAAGCCACGAAACGCGGCTGTCTCACCCGGATCTGGACCCGTGGATGAAGGACATCAAGCCGCTGGTGCAGGCGGGTGGGTCCGATACCGCGACGCTGGATAACGTCTTTGAACTGCTGACCTTTGCCGGGCGGGATGCGCCTGCCGCCAAAGCCCTGATGATCCCCGCCAGCGTGGGCGGGAATTCTTTGATGAAGCAGTCCCACCGCGACATGTTTGCTTATTGCAACGCCGTGATGGAACCGTGGGACGGCCCGGCCGCCCTGTGCGCAACGGATGGCCGCTGGGTGGTCGCTGGTCTGGACCGCTCCGGCCTGCGTCCGCTGCGCTATACGGTGACAGATGATAATCTGCTGATTGTCGGCTCTGAAACCGGCATGGTGCGTGTGCCTGAAAGCAATGTTGCCAAACGCGGGCGGCTTGGGCCGGGCGACGTGATCGGCGTCGATCTTCAGGAAGCGCGCCTGTATGGCAATGAGGAACTGCTGGATCTTCTGGCCTCCCGTCAGGATTTTTCCTCATGGGTTGGCGGTATTCAGAAAATTGGCTGCATCGTGCGTTCCGATGTGAAAGAGCCCGTTTTCTATCAGGGGGATGAACTGCGCCGCCGCCAGCTTGCCGTCGGCACGACGCTGGAAGAGCTGGAAGCCATTCTGCACCCGATGGTGGAAACCGGGAGCGAAGCGATTGGCTCCATGGGGGATGATACACCGCTGGCGGTGCTGTCTCCGCGTTTCCGTGGGCTGTCACACTACTTCCGGCAGGGCTTTAGTCAGGTCACCAATCCGCCGATTGATTCCCTGCGCGAATCCCGCGTGATGAGTCTTGTGACCCGTCTGGGAAATCTTGGGAATATTCTGGATCAGTCCGCAGAACAGTGTGAAATGCTGCAACTGCCCAGCCCGGTTCTGACATCGGGTGAATATGAGGCTCTGCGCGCCTTCTGCGGCACATCCGGGTGTCTGATTGACTGTTCTTTCCCGGCGAAGGAAGGCGAGGCTGGCCTGCGTGAAGCCATTGCCCGCATCCGGCGTGAGGCGGAAGAAAGTGTGCGAGGTGGCTGCACGCATGTCTTCCTGACGGATGAAAACCAGTCTCCGGACCGGGCCTATATCCCGATGATTCTGGCGACGGCGGCAGTCCATACGCATCTTGTCCGCAATTCTCTGCGCACCTTCACGTCTCTTAACGTGCGGGCGTCCACCACGCTGGATGTACATTCCATCGCCGTGACCATCGGGGTGGGTGCGACGACGGTAAATCCGTATCTGGCGCAGGAATGTATTGCGGACCGGCATCGTCGCGGCCTGTTTGGCAGCCTCAGCCTGCGTGAATGTATGGAGCGTTACCGCAAGGCGGTGGATAAAGGGCTGCTCAAGATCATGTCCAAAATGGGCATATCAATCGTGGCGTCTTACCGTGGCGGCTGTAACTTTGAGGCGGTGGGGCTTTCCCGCGCACTGACAGCAGAATTCTTCCCCGGTATGCCGTCCCGCATTTCCGGCATTGGTCTGCCCGGCATTGCCCGCAATGTGCTGACCTTCCATCAGGAAGCATGGGATTCCGCGTCTCTTGCTCTGCCTGTCGGTGGTTTTTACAAACTGCGCCGCAAGGGGGAACAGCATGCGTTTGATGGCACGCTGATCCATATGCTCCAGACCGCCGTGGCGAGTGACAGCTTTACTATTTACAAACGCTATGCCGATGCCGTACGCGCCCAGCCGCCGGTGGCGCTGCGGGACCTGCTGGACTTTAAGGAAGGCCGCACGCCCATTCCGGTGGAGGCAGTGGAAAGCATTACGCAGTTGCGTAAACGCCTGATCTCACCAGCAATTTCTCTGGGCGCACTCAGCCCGGAAGCGCATGAGACACTGTCCATCGCCATGAACCGGATTGGGGCCAAATCTGATTCCGGTGAGGGCGGGGAAGATCCGGAACGCGCGAAACCGCGCCCGAATGGCGATAATGCGTCTTCCGCCATCAAGCAGGTGGCGTCCGGCCGCTTTGGCGTGACGGCGCAATATCTGAATGATTGCCGTGAGCTGGAAATCAAGGTGGCACAGGGTGCCAAACCGGGTGAGGGCGGCCAGTTGCCGGGCTTTAAAGTCACGGAACTGATTGCAAAGCTGCGTCATGCCACACCGGGTGTCACTCTCATTTCTCCGCCGCCGCATCACGATATTTATTCAATCGAGGATCTGGCGCAGCTCATTTATGATCTGAAACAGATCAACCCCGAGGCGACTGTGACCGTCAAACTGGTCGCACGCTCCGGCATTGGCACCATTGCGGCGGGTGTGGCGAAGGCGAAAGCTGATGCCATTCTGATTTCCGGCCATTCCGGTGGCACCGGGGCCAGTCCGCTGACATCCGTCAAATATGCGGGTCTGCCGTGGGAGCTGGGGCTGGCGGAAGCCCATCAGGTGCTGATGCTCAACCGCCTGCGGCACCGCGTTAAGCTGCGCACGGACGGCGGCATCAAAACCGGGCGGGATGTGGTGATTGCCGCCATGTTGGGTGCGGAAGAGTTCGGGATTGGCACTGCCAGCCTTGTGGCCATGGGCTGCATCATGGTGCGCCAGTGCCACTCAAACACCTGTCCGGTGGGCGTGTGCTCACAGGATGAGGCGATGCGCAAGAAGTTTGAAGGCACGCCGGAAAAGGTGATCAACCTGTTCTCCTTCATAGCGGAAGATGTGCGCAATATTCTGGCGTCTCTGGGTTTCCGGAGCCTGAATGAAGTGATCGGCCGGACTGATCTGCTGCGTCAGGTCTCTCGTGGTGCGGATTATCTGGATGATCTGGACCTCAACTCTCTGCTCTCACAGGCAGATCCGGGGCCGTATGCACGTTACTGCACGCTGGAAGGCCGGAACGAGGTGCCGGACACGCTGGATGCGCAGATGATCAGCGATGCAAAGCCGCTGTTTGATCACGGCGAGAAAATGCAGTTGCATTACAATGTGCAGAACACGCAGCGTGCCATTGGCACCCGTATGTCCTCGCTCATTGTGCGCAAGTTTGGCATGACGACGCTGGCGCCGGGGCACCTCACGGTGCGTCTGCGTGGCTCAGCCGGGCAGTCCCTCGGGGCATTCGCCGTGCAGGGGCTGAAGCTGGAAGTGCTGGGGGATGCCAACGATTACGTCGGGAAGGGTCTCTCCGGCGCGACTATCACCGTGCGGCCTTCTCCGTCTTCCCGCCTTGTCAGCAACCAGAACGCCATTATCGGCAACACGGTGCTGTATGGCGCGACAGCCGGGGAACTCTATGCCGCAGGGCAGGCGGGTGAACGCTTTGCCGTGCGCAACTCCGGTGCGGTTGCTGTGGTGGAAGGCTGTGGGTCCAACGCCTGTGAATATATGACGGGCGGCACCGTGGTGGTGCTGGGTGAAATTGGGGACAATTTCGGCGCGGGCTTTACCGGCGGCATGGCGTTTGTGCTTGATGATGCCAACACCTTTGAAAAACGCGTTAATCCGGAGGCACTCCTCTGGACCCGCGTGACGGAGGGCCGCTGGGCGCAGGACCTGCGGCGTCTGGTCGAGCGGCATGTGGAAGAAACAGGCTCGCCTTACGCGACAAACCTGCTGCATAAATGGGACGATGTTCTGCCGCGCTTCTGGCAGATTGTACCGAAAGACTATGCCCGCATCATCGGCTTTACTGTGCCAGAGGAAGCACTGGCTCAGTCTGCCTGATCAGGTCTGTTTCTGAGCAGACAGTCTCTGCTCAGAAACGGCGTCCGGGGAGCCTGGTCTCTGCTGTGCTGGTATCACGCAGAGCGCCATTCCGGCGGCGGCCCGGTGCGCGCGCGGGGCATAAAGTTAAGAACTTTTGACCTGCGCCTTATGTGAACCCCGATTGCGTTCACATGTACTCGCCTCATGATAAATTGCACGGTAGGATGCGGCTTATGAAACAGACAGCGCATTCTCACCGTTCGTCCCGGCTTCCGGCTTTTGCTGCGGAAGCGGGGACTGTGGCCGCAACCAGTGCCGCGCCGGGGCAGGGGGCTTCCGCCCTTCCGCGATGGGACCTCTCGGCTCTCTATAACAGTATGGAAGATCCCGCCATCACGCAGGATCTGGATCAGGCTGCGCAGCAGGCACAGGACTTTGCCGCCCGGTATCAGGGCAAGCTGGCCGGGCTGAGCGGGGCGGAGGCTGCTGAAGCGATCCGGGCCTGTGAGGCAATTGAGGAAGTGCTGGGCAAAGCGGGGTCCTACGCCTCCCTGCTGTTTGCCGCGAATTCATCCGATCCGGCTATCAGCCGGTTCAGCCAGTCCATCAGTGAAAAGCTGACGGAAATTTCCACGCATCTTCTGTTCTTCACGCTGGAACTCAACCGGCTGGATGAGGCCGATCTGGCGCAGAAAATGCAGGACCCGGCTCTGGCGCACTGGAAGCCGTTTCTGGATGATACCCGTCTGTTCCGCCCGCATCAGCTCTCTGATGAGGTCGAGAAAGTTCTGCTGGAAAAATCCGTCACGGGTGCGCAGTCCTGGTGCCGCCTGTTTGATGAGACGATTGCCGCCCTGCGCGTCACGCTGGATGGCACGGAAATGCCGGTTGGCGATGCGCTGAATCGCCTGTCCGATTCGGATCGTTCCGTGCGGGAAAAAGCCGGGAAGGCCGTTGGCAAGGTGTTTGGTGAGAATGTGCGGCTGTTTGCCCTCATTACCAACACACTGGCCAAGGACAAGGCCATTTCCGACGGTCTGCGCCATTACGCCCGCCCCACATCCTCCCGCAATCTGTCCAACATGGTGGAAGATGAGGTGGTGGATGCGCTGGTCTCCGCCGTGCGGGAAGATTATCCGCGTCTGGCGCACCGCTATTACGCCCTGAAGGCGCAGTGGATGGGGCTGGATAAGCTGGAACATTGGGACCGCAACGCCCCGCTGTCCGGTTGTGAAGACCGTAAAATCCCGTGGGACGAAGCAAAGCAGATTGTGCAGAAAGCCTATGATGGCTTTGACCCGCGCATGGGCAAGGTGATCAACACCTTTCTGACGCATCCGTGGATTGATGTGCCGCCCGCACCGGGCAAGTCTCCGGGGGCCTTTGCGCACCCCACGGTGCCGTCCGCGCATCCGTTTATCCTGCTCAACTATCATGGCCGCACGCGGGATGTGATGACGCTGGCGCATGAGCTGGGGCATGGTGTGCATCAGGTTCTGGCGGCAAAGCAGGGGTATTTTCAGTCAAACACTCCGCTGACACTGGCTGAAACCGCGAGTGTGTTTGGGGAAATGCTGACCTTCCAGTCCCTGCTGGATGCCGAGACAGACCCGGCGCGCAAACGCACGCTGCTGGCGGGCAAGGTGGAGGATATGCTCAACACCGTGGTGCGCCAGATTGCGTTCTACGAGTTTGAAACCCGCGTGCATGATGAGCGGAAATCCGGTGAGCTTCTGCCCGAGCGGATTGGGGAAATCTGGCGGCAGGTGCAGACAGAAAGCCTTGGTCCGGCCTTCAACTTCACGCCGGAATATGACGTGTTCTGGGCGTATATCCCGCACTTTATTCACTCGCCGTTCTATGTCTATGCCTATGCGTTTGGGGATTGTCTGGTGAATGCCCTGTATGGCGTGTTCAGTGAGGGCGCTCCGGACTTTCAGGACAAATATATCGCCATGCTGGAGGCAGGTGGCACCAAACGGCACAGGGAACTGCTGGCCCCCTTCGGGCTGGATGCGTCTGACCCCGGCTTCTGGCGCAAGGGGCTGGATGTGATTTCCGGCTTTATTGACCAACTGGAGCAGGCATAACATGGCGGAGCGGGATCTGGATAATACCGGCGTTTTTGGGGAACTGCGCCGGATGGTCCAGACAACCGGCACCGTGGGCGGCATTGCGGCCCGCCTTGCCGGGCACAAGATGGTATCCGCTCTGGCGGGGCCTCTCACGCGGAAGATCTGAAGTCCATTCTCGGCGGGCTGAAAGGGCCGCTGATGAAGGCCGCACAGCTTCTTTCCACCATTCCTGGCGCACTGCCGGATGAATATGCGGAAGAACTCGCCCAGTTGCAGGCTAATGCGCCGCCAATGGGCTGGAACTTTGTGCGCCGCCGCATGACGGCGGAGCTGGGGGCCGGCTGGGAGAAGAATTTCCGCTCCTTCGGACGGGAGGCCTCAGCCGCCGCAAGCCTCGGGCAGGTGCACAAAGCGGTGCTGACCGATGGGCGGCAGGTTGCGTGCAAGCTGCAATACCCGGACATGAATGCGGCGGTGGAAGCAGACCTGCGCCAGTTCCGGATGGCGATTGGTGTTTATCACCGGCTGGATAACGCCATCCGGCAGGATGATGTGGTGGAGGAACTGACCGAGCGCCTGCGTGAGGAACTGGATTACCTGCGTGAGGCCGCCAATATGCGCCTGTATCGCAGCGTTCTGGCAGACTGCCCGGAGGTGACGGTTCCTGCCCCGGTGGATGAACTTTGCACACGCCGCCTGCTGACCATGGAATGGGTCAATGGGCGTGGCCTGAACGCGGTCATTCAGGCAGGCCTGACGGAAGAGCAGAAGCAGAGAATTGCCCGCACGCTGTTCCGTGCGTGGTATGTGCCACTCTATCAGTATGGTGTGGTGCACGGGGACCCACATATGGGCAACTTCACCGTGCGGGACGATTACGGCCTGAACCTGCTGGACTTTGGGGCAATCCGTATTTTCAGCCCGGCCTTTATCAAGGGCAATCTTGATCTTTATCGCGCCTTACAGACCAAAGATAAGGAGCTCGCCACGCAGGCTTACGCGGCGTGGGGCTTTAAAGATCTGACGCCGGACAAGGTCGATGTGCTGAATGAGTGGGCCGGGTTCCTGTATGAACCGCTGATGGACAACCGCGTGCGGTATATTCAGGAAGGTAACAACCCCAATCAGGGCCGGGAAATCCTGACCCGCGTGCATGAGGGCCTGCAACGCACCGGCGGGGTCCGTCTGCCGCGTGAATTTGTGCTGGTGGACCGCTCCGCTGTGGGGCTTGGGTCTGTCTTTATGCGGCTGAAAGTGAAAATGAACTGGTACGAACTCTTCCATGAGATCGTGCAGGAGTTTGACGAGGCTGCTCTGGCAGCCCGCCAGAAAGCGGCAGTGGACGCAGCCCGCTTCCCGGCAACGCCTGCCAGCTAACAAGCGAGCAGAGCGTCAGGGGTTCCCGTAATTCTGCCTCACGCCTTACCCCCGTAGGGAATGTGTGAAGGCAGGGGTGCCCCGGCCTCTGGTGGGAGGCGGGCGGCAGGTCTTTCCGGGGTTTATTAGTACGCCTGATAGTCCACTTTTTTCAGGTGCTTTTCGTTATAATCAAGCTGGTCCTGCGTGAGCTGGAAGCCCACTTCAAACCGGTAATCCGAATCCGTGTTTTTGGGCGGAATGGGCAGATCAACCGTGACGACCTTGCTGTCACTCGTGATGCTGGAGAGGTTGGCCGGGAACTGGAATGTGTGTTTGAACACATGCTTGTTCACAATCTTATCGCCATGCAGCACGGCGATAAACCAAGGCAGCGTAACGGTGCTGCCTGCCGCTGCGGGGCCGTGACTGACCACAAAGCGCAGCGCGATTCGGGTTTTCAGGTCCTTCGGACCGGCAGCCAGACAGTCCCCCTGCAACTTCAGAATACTGGCCTTTGTAATCAGGTGCGGGAAGGTCGCGGTCTTGCCGTCATACAGATAATAATCCGCGGCTTCTGGCGGAATATGCGTCAATGGGCAGGACGGCGCGAAGGATATGGAGGCACTTTCCTCATCCCCGCAGCCACCAAGGGTGGTCAGCAGGCCAAGAGCCGCAAGACCTGACACCGCAAAGCGGGGCAGCAGACGGCATGGACGAGAAAGGTCTTGGGACATGTGCAAATCCGGAATTATCGGTTAGAGGGGGTTGAACAGATAAAAAACAAGCAAAATAGAACATCAAGCAGGGGTGTGCTGGCCACCATGCCGGAAAACGGGTTGCATCACCACCTCGGTTTGCGTAGGCCATGGCCACGGTGACCGAGACCTGCTCAAGGTTTCGGGCATAGCCTACCTTACTTAATGCTTCTTAGTAGCTGTTTTTTCTATACCGTCCGCCGCAAGTTTGGGGAACACCATGCCCGATCAAACACCGTCTGTTGCCACACAGGAGCCTGCACAGGCTTCTCATGGCAGGTCTCTCAAGGTTCTTCTCGCTGGTCCGCGTGGGTTCTGCGCCGGGGTAGACCGCGCAATCCGCGTGGTGGAAGAAGCCATCCGCCGCTACGGCGCACCTGTTTATGTGCGTCATGAAATTGTCCACAACCGGACGGTGGTGGAAGCTCTGGAAGCGCAGGGCGCCATTTTTGTCGAGGAACTGGATGAAGTTCCGGCCGATGGCCATGTTGTGTTTTCCGCCCACGGCGTGCCCAAGACGGTGCCCGCGGAGGCAGAACGCCGCAACCTGCTGTATCTGGATGCAACCTGCCCGCTGGTGTCCAAGGTGCACCGTGAGGCTGAGCGTCATTTTGCCGGGGGTGGCCCGGAAAGCCGCCATATCCTGATGATCGGCCATGCCGGGCATCCGGAAGTGGTGGGGACCATGGGGCAGTTGCCTCCCGGTGCGGTCACGCTGATCAACGATGCGGAAGAAGCCCGCACCGTGCAGCCTGCTGATCCGGCCCGTCTGGCGTTTATCACGCAGACCACGCTCTCCGTTGATGATACGGCGGAAATTGTGGACATCCTGCGTGAGCGCTTCCCGCTGATTGAAGGGCCGAAGCGCGAGGATATCTGCTACGCCACAACCAACCGTCAGGAAGCCGTGAAGGCCATCGCGCCGGAATGTGATCTGGTGATTGTGATTGGCTCACCCAACTCCTCCAACTCCCAGCGCCTGCGGGAAGTGGCTGAGCGTTCCGGTGCCGCGCGGGCCCTGCTGGTGCAGCGTCTGGATGCGCTGGACTGGTCTGTGCTGGACGGTGTGAACACGCTGGGCATTACCGCCGGGGCCTCCGCGCCGGAAGCTCTGGTGCAGGAAATGGTGGCCGAAATGGCCAAGCGTTACACGCTGTGCATTGATGAACGCACGGTGAAGGAAGAAAACGTGATCTTCCGTCTGCCTGCTCCTCTGGGCTGAGGGCAGTCAGGCAGGATGGCTGTTTATACAGATGTGAGTGATGAAGCCCTAGAGGCTTTTCTGAGCGATTACGCCATCGGGAATCTGGTGGCGTTTCGCGGGATTGCCGAAGGGGTGGAAAACAGCAATTTCCAGCTGCGGACCACACAGGGGGATTTTATCCTCACGCTGTATGAAAAGCGGGTGAATGCGGAGGAACTTCCGTGGTTTCTGGGGCTGATGCAGCATCTGGCCGGGCAGGGCGTTTCCTGCCCTCAGCCTGTTGCCAGTAAGGCCGGGCAGACGCTTGGCACCCTCGCCGGGCGGCCCGCAGCCATTACAACCTTTCTGCCTGGTGTCTGGCCGCGCAAAATCCGGCAGGAGCATTGCCGCCCGCTCGGGCAGGCACTGGCCCGTCTGCATGAGGCCGGACGCAGCTATACACCCGTCCGCCCCAACGCGCTGGGGCCGGACGCATGGCAGCCTTTGCTGGATTCCTGCCGGGCAGGAGCGGATGCCGTGCATCCCGGCCTGCTGGCGGAACTGGATGAGGCATTTACGCATATTCTGCCGCACTGGCCGGGGCAGAGCGCAAATGCTGCGCTGCCGCACGGCCAGATCCACGCGGATCTGTTCCCGGATAATGTTTTCTTTTTGCAGAAGAGCGTTTCCGGCCTGATTGATTTTTATTTCGCCTGCACGGATTTTCTGGCGTACGACATCGCTATCTGCCTCAATGCCTGGTGCTTTGAAGGGGATGGGTCATTTAACGTCACATTCGGGCGGCAACTCTTGCAGGGCTATGAATCTGTGCGCCCGCTGAGTGCTGAGGAACGGCAGGCTCTGCCCGTTCTGGCCCGCGGTGCCTCCATGCGCTTTTTGCTGACGCGCCTGTATGACTGGATCAATACACCGGCCGATGCGCTGGTAACCCCCAAAGATCCGCTGGATTACCTCAAGCGCCTGCGCTTCCATCTGGCAACGGAGACGGTTGATGGCTACGGATTCTGAAACCTCTCCCGCCACGGAACAACAGGGGGAGCCGCAGCCTGAGGCACAGGTTGTGGAAATCTGGACCGACGGTGGCTGCCGCCCCAACCCCGGCCCCGGTGCTGGGGCGTTCTGCTCCGCTTTAAGGGGGTTGAGCGGGAACTCTCTGGCGGGGAGGAAGCAACCACCAACAACCGTATGGAACTGACCGCAGCAGCGGAGGCTCTGGAAGCCCTCAAACGCCCCTGCACGGTGCGCCTGCACACGGATAGCGAGTATGTGCGCAACGGCATTACCCGCTGGCACACCGGCTGGGTGCGCCGCAACTGGCGCAATGCGTCGGGTGATCCGGTTGCGAATATGGATTTATGGCGCCGCCTGCTGGATGCCGCCAAACAGCATGATGTGTCTTGGCACTGGGTTAAAGGTCATTCCGGCGTGCCGGAAAATGAACGGGTGGATGAACTGGCGACTGAAGCCCGTAAAGCCGTGGAAGAGTCTATGAAAAACCGGCTGACGGGGGAGACGGGCCAGAGGGTGTGAGCGGGAGCGGATGATGCCTGATTTCTCTTCAAAACAGTTCGTTATTGTTCATGGATATATGGCCAGCCCCGAGGCGCACTGGTTCCCCTGGCTCAAGGCGCAACTGGAACAGGCCGGGGCTGTGGTGCATGTGCCTGCTTTGCCATTCTCCCAGAACCCGGACCCTCAGCTCTGGGCTGAAACGCTTGAGACAGTTCTGCCGCATCTGAATGAGCGGACCGTGCTGATTGGCCATAGTCTTGGCTGTGTCACTCTGCTGCGGCATGTGCTGTCCCGGCCGGAAAAAGAGACATTAGGAGGCTATGTACTGGTCTCCGGGTTTGATCAGCCTCTTCAGACCCTGCCACAACTGGATGCGTTTACGGCAAGCCCGCTGGATTATGCGGACCTGCAACGCCGGGCCGCATTCCGGGCCTCTGTTTTTTCCGATAATGATCAGATTGTAGCACCGCAGCTTTCCCGCGCTCTGGCGGCCGCGCTGGAGACCACGACGCTGGAAGTGCCCGGAGGCGGGCATTTTCTGGGGCGCGAGGGATATGAGCAGTTTCCGGCCCTGCTGGATCTGCTGCGACAGGCCTGAGAGCGGCCTGTGTTGCGCGTTGTCACAAAAAGGTCTGCTGCCTGCCATGACGATTTGCCCGATTGTCCACTTCCCGGACCAGCGTTTGCGGCAGGTGGCCGCACCTGTCACGGTTTTTGATGCCGGTCTGGTGGCTCTGGCACAGGATATTCTGGAAAGTATGCGGGCCGCTCCGGGCATTGGCATGACGGGCCCCCATATTGGCGTGGGGCAGCGTGTTGTGGTGCTGGAACTGCCGGACGCCGCGCGGCCACAGATCTACGTCAATCCGGAAATCCTCTGGATGTCGGACCACGTGATCCGGCAGGAGGAAGGAAGTGTGTCCATGCCGGGGGTGACGGAGGATATTGAGCGGGCCGCGAAAGTCCGCGTGCAGTATCAGGATCTGGACGGGGTGACCCGTGTGGAAGAGGCGGAGGGCCTGCGCGCTGCCTGCCATCAGCATGAAATTGACCAGCTTAATGGCCTGTTCTGGCTTCAGCGGTTATCTGGCCTGCGGCGCAGGCGCGTGATGGACCGTTACGAAAAATTGCAGCGCCGCCAGAAGGAACTACGGTAAAAACCTGTCACGTGGAGGTTGCCAGCCTTCCCGCGCCGGGCGGTGTCCTTCCTTATTGTTTTGAAAGGTCCGGTGTGCCTGTCCGTATCAGGAAAACCAGTAAGACGCTTCTTGGCTATCTTGTCGCTTTTGTGGTGCTTTCGGCCTTTTATATGTCTTTGGCCGCAACTCTGCCGCTTAATTCGGACAGTGTGTCTGCTGTGCTGGAAGCGCAGGATATTCTGCACGGCAACATTCTGCTCCGGGGCTGGGATTTGTCCACAGAGCCATATTATGTGACGGAAATTCTCCCTTATGTGGTGGCTGCCGGTCTCGCTGGCTGGCATCTGTCTTTCTACTATCTTGTGCCGGCCATGCTGCTGGCGCCTTGGTGCTGCTGGCGTTCCGGTTGTGTGGGGTGCTGGCTCCGGCAGGTGCGTGGTTTTGGCTGGTACTGGTGGCGGCCCCGACCGCGTTTGGGGTGCAGGTGCTGCTTATCCCCTGCATCCATATCGGCGCGTATATTGGTGTGCTGGCGTGCTGGCTGTTGATTTTTGCCCAGAAAAAACAGGAAAGACTGGCCGTATGGGGGGTATTTGTTGGCCTGCTGGTTCTGTGCCTCGCCAGTGATGATATTATAAAATACGGCTTCATTCTGCCCGTCTTGGGCGCGCTTGCGGCGCTGAGTGTGCAAAAGCGCCGGCTGGAACAGGGCCGGTTGCTGCTGTGCTTGCTGGTGTCTGTGATGCTGGCACATGCGCTTAAAACCGTGCTGACCCATAACGGCGCCTTTCATGTGCCGGGGTTATGGACCATGGCGTTCGCGGGGCAGGGGCGGATTGGGTATAATCTGTCTGTGCTGGTCTCTGGTGTGCTGCATTTTTTCGGCGCGTATTTTTTTGAAAAAGAGTTTTCCCTCCACGGGGCCGGGTCAGAACTCTTCCATCTGGCTGTGCTGCTGCTGGCGCTGTGGGGCGTTGTGCGGATTGCCCGCAGCAAAACCATTCTGCCGGATGTGTTTGATTACGCGGCCTTGTTCTGCATCGGCCTTATGGTCGGTGCGTTTACGTTTAGCCAGTTGCCGATTGATGATGCCTCAACGCGGTATCTGGTGTTGCCCTATGTCATGATGGCGCTTCTGCTGGCCCGGCATACGGTTTTGCCCGCGGGTGGGCGGATGCTCGGACTGGTCGGGGCGGCGGCTTATGCGCTGTTCAGCGTGCCTGCTCCTGTGGTGCATTTCTGGCAGACCAACCGGAATTTCCCGGTGAATATGGAACTGGCCCGCCTCGGGTTGAGGCAGGGGTTTGCACCGTACTGGAGTGCTGCGGTCAATGCTTTGCCCAACCCGGTGCGGATTGCGCCTGTGGACTTTAGTGCGGAGATCAGGCCGTTTCATTTCCTGTCAAAACGGGACTGGTACACTCAAGGCGGCACTTTTTTCCTGTGTGATACCCCGGCTCAGGCCGCACAGGTGCAGGCGCGTTTTGGCGCAGCGCAACGTGTGGAGCTAGTGGACGGGCATGTTTTGCTTGTGTGGGATAAAACGCTGACGCTGCCGGATTAGTGCGGGGTAAGTCCAGCCATAAGCCGGTCCGCTCTCAGGCAAGGCACAATAGCAGGGCAAAATAGCAGGCGGCGCGGGGCTCACTGGGCCGGGGCAGAAATCTGTCCTCTGCTCAGGAGAGACGAAGCGGACGAACAGTTTTTCTTGTGTCTCTTCTTTTCTTGTGTCTCTTCGTCCGCCCGCTTACCTAACCTGCCACCCTGCCACCCTGCCACCCTGCCACCCTGCCACCCTGCCACCCTTGCCAGTC
>NZ_BAJW01000058.1 GCF_000613905.1 Acetobacter persici JCM 25330 | reverse complement strand
TCATTTCTTCCCGCCTCCTTAGGATTAAGGTGCGTTCCGGCAGGCAGCGTATTACCTGCCCCCAGCGCAACCAGAGCGCCGGTTGTATTACTAACAGCAGGGTAGGACAGATAACCAGATTTAAGTGGAAAATTTCTGGACGCCATATCCTGCCGGTTAAATTCCGCAGAAAGATGAACAAAGCCTTTTCCATGGTCAAATGAAAAGCCTTTATCTGCTCTCACATAACCATTGGTGCCTCCTCCATCATACGTTGAGCCACCCTGCCCGCTGAATGTCCCTTTGGTATCTTTCTTCAAGACAATATTGATAACCCCGGCCAGAGCATCTGAGCCGTAAATTGCTGATGCTCCATCACGCAAGACTTCAATGTGATCAATTGCTGCGGTCGGAATCAGAGACAAATCCGTGGCAACGGAACCGGGAAAGCCATCCTCATTCACAACCGCCGTCGTATGGCGGCGCTTACCGTTTACAAGAACCAGAGTATAAGCCGGGTCCATGTTACGAAGTTGCGCGCCACGCACCATGCTCCCCAAATCTGGCTGCACAAGCGCCGGCACGTTAAATGACGGCAGCAACCGCCCCATTGCTTCCAAAATATTGGTTGCACCAGTTTGCGCGAGATCTTTCTGACTGATTAAATCAATCGGAGCTGCACTGTTATGCACCGTGCGTCCATTGGCTCTGGTGCCGGTCACAACAACAGACTCTGCGGACTGAGCATCATTCCTGTCTTTATTTGTATTTTTCTCTTTATTTACATTATTTTTTTTGGTTTTACCGTCTTTTAAATCTTTGTTATTAAAAATAGCAACTGAAGAAACATTCCCGTCTTCAGCAAAAGCCTGAGCTACGGGCATGACAGAGCAGAACGTTATAGAAATACCAATCAGTACAGGACTATGTCTTTTTTCCACTCGCCAACGCTCCACATTTATGGGGCTTTACGCCCCTAACATCGTCACTGTGCCATCCCAGGGTCCGGCTCTTTTGGTTTCCTGTTTCACTTTTGTGTTCGTATTTCTTTTTTATGACTCTATTCAATAGTGATTTTTTCATAGATCGCGATATTTTTTTGATTTTAGGTTGGGATTTTGCAAAAAATAGCAAAAATCCAATTTGGAGTTTTAATATAACTTATTGTTTTTATTTGTTTTTTTATTTCATATTTTTTAATTGTTGTTTTTTGACAACACTATGAAAAAATGTATTTCATGTGCGAGAACTACGGCGTGTCGTCAGTTAAGCAGGATGATGATTGAGGCGAACTGCACGGCTGCGAGGAAGGTCGATTTCAGTTTATCGTATCGGGTTGCGATAGCGCGAAACTGCTTTAGTTTATTGAAGAACCTCTCAATCAGGTTCCGTTCGCGGTAGAGAGAAAAATCGGTTTTCCGTCGTGTCGTTCTGTTGCGTTTTGGCGGGATGACCGGGGTAATCCCGCGTTGTATCAGCCGATCGATCAACCTGTCCGCGTCATACGCCTTGTCAGCAAGGAAAGCATCAGGGGCGATGTTTTCCAGAAGTGGTTCTGCCTGGGTGCTATCGGCATCCTGCCCGGGTGTGATACCGAGTTCCACCGGATTGCCCAGAGCGTCGCAGATGGCATGGATCTTTGTAGTCAGCCCGCCTCGTGATCGTCCGATGGCCTGATCCGTGCCCCTTTTTTGAGAGCTCCGGCACTATGCTGATGCGCCCGGACAATTGTGCTGTCGATCATCATGTATTCGTTGTCGTGATCAGCGGCCAGATAACGAAATATCCGTTCGATGACGCCGCTTTCACACCAGCGGCGCAGACGCCGGTGCACGTTTTTCCAGTCCCCGAAACGGGCAGGAAGGTCACGCCATGGAATACCCGCGCGATAGCGATACAGCACCGCCTCCACGAACAAACGGTTGTCCACCGCAGTGCCGCCGACATAGCCTTCTCGACCGGGAAGAAGATCTTGTATCCGCTCCCACTGGTCATCGCGTAAACTATAGCGTCGCATCTGTCTGTCTCCCCCAAAAAACGGGAAAACAGTCAGCACACGCAGACACAAAGTACAACCCTCACCTGCCACACTCAGGGTTTAACTGACGACACGCCGTAGTCTGGAGAATACAATTATGACGAAAGATGCGCTCTCCCTGGAGCCTCGCTCAATCCATGACATTGCAAGCTGGCATGCTCATATCTATTTTGACGAAAGTACTGCGGCTCAGTCCCGCATCATCCGCGACTGGGTTACGCAAAATTTTGTTGTCGAAATTGGCCCATGGCACGATCAGGCTTTTGGTCCGCACACATCTCCATCCTGGTATTTCGGCTTCACCAAAGAGCAGTTTTCAGAAATTGTTTCATGGCTTAGCCTCAACCATAATGGCCTGAGAATTCTCATTCATCCGAATACGGATAACCCTCTGGCAGATCACATCGTTGCAGGTCTCTGGATTGGTGACCGTCAACCGATCAGTACTGAACGCTTGCCAAGGTCCCTGAAAGCGCTCGGAGAAAAGCCTGAAGAAATTAGTCCCAATAGCTTTCCACCTGGTCTGGCAAAATGAGTGCCAACTCTCAGCAGGCTCAGACCGGAACATTTCTGCCGCATCAGGAGAGGCATCACACTCCAAAAATTATTGCTGTTTCACTCATTGGTGCGTCTATGGGTGCAGGAACGCTGTCCGCAAGTGCTTTCAGCGTTTTGTTGCCTGCTATTACCCAGACGCATCATTGGGGGCAGGCAAAAGCCTCTTTTGCCATCACATTTGAACACTGGAGCGGAGCAGCAGGCGGAATCCTGATCGGCTTTTTGATCGACCGGTTCGGGATCAGACGCACGGTACTTCCTCTGGCACTCTTGTCTGGAATTATTTTAACTCTTATCAAAACAACCGGCTCAGACATCTGGCAATTCTGGCTGTTCTATGCGCTTTTAGGCATTATTGGGCCGGGAATAGCGCCCTACAGCAAATTGCTTTCAGGATGGTTTTCCAACCGAAGAGGGCTTGCCCTTGGTAGCTTTGGAAGCGGCATTTTCCTCTCGATGATGATAACACCTCAGGTTGTCCGCGGTTTATATAACGCCGTAGGATGGCAGAACGCCTATGCGGTGCTCGGACTAGCACTACAGTTGCATTTTGTGTCGTGAGTGAGAGCGCATAGCATTGGCCTGACGTGTTCGTCGAAAGACGGACCATCTGAGGATATGGGCGGCGGGTAGGCGGCGTTGTACAAGCTTTACAACGAGGCGCCTGATTTCCTGTATGACCATCGGACAAGGATGATCGTGTTCTGCGTTGTGTTTTTTTCGGTTTCAGTGAGTTTGCCTGATACCGCACACTTGCCATGACGGCATAGGCAAGCATGACCAGAGAGACATGCCGATGCCAACCATGCCAGGAACGGGTTTCGTTATGATCGAGACCGAATTCGTTTTTGGCTGTTCCGAAACATTCTTCGACCCTCCAGCGCGTTGCTTCAACGTTCATGAGTTCCTGCATGGTCGTCCCTTTCGGACACCAAGTCGTAAAATAGGCGAGGTCTCCATCGACGATGGTCCGACGGATCAACAGGCCACGTGTCCATGGTCCGGCTAGAGGGCAGTCAAATTCTTCTGCATCCAGATCGGCAAGCACAAGATATGCCCAGTCATACAGTCGCTCACCCTTTGTGCCGTGCCCCGCAGACAGGCGGCGCCAGTCATTCTCTGACAGAGTTGCAGCAATATCTTTTGCTTCCCTGCAATCAACGGGTCTGTTGCCCATGACCCGAACCAGTGATTGCCTTTGACGCCAAGGACATATCCTATTCCTGCCCGACGAAATGTGCGTTCCACATCGCCGACGCCATACACGCTGTCTGCTGCGACCCAGCGGCAGGGCACGCCGGCCTCGATACTCCGCTCGATCATCATCGAGCCAACGCCGGTTTGGTTGCAAACACCACGTCATCGGAAACGTGGGTCTGCTGCAGGCGATCACGGTTCGATGTCCAGTCTTTCGGGAGATACAGGGCGCGGTCAATAAAGGCATGCCCCCGCGTCGAGACATAGGTGGCAAATACCCCAATCTGGCAGTACGTGATCTTGCAGGCAGATCCCGTATACTGCCGCCGGACACTGCATGACGCCTGACCTTTCTTCAGAAAACCGGTCTCATCAACGACCAGTCCGCCATCTTCAGTGCCCAGATGCTCGATCACATAATCCATCACGACATCACGAAGGGCATCGGCATCCCAGCGCCCGCGCCCCAAAAGCGCCTGCTGCCGCCAGGGACCAGGATCTCCTGCGGCTTCTGCCCGCATCCAACCTGTCTTGCGTGGATCATTGCCAATTAAAACATCAAGGAAAGAACACGCTGAATCCGCGACACGCTTTTGCGTAAACAGTGGAGCAATCCGCTGCTTGGCTGATCGAAGCGAACGCACCCATAATTCCAGCGTCTCTTCAACAGACGCACCACCCGTCATCATATCCTGGATCATGGTTATTCATAGAGTCAGAACTCAACACAAAATGCAAATGTAGTGCTAGAGCGAGAAAACAGCGAACTGCGGCGGGCCAATGAAATCCTGCGTAAGGCATCGGCATATTTTGCGGTAGGAGAACTCGACCGCCGGTTCATGCCATGACGCGCTTTATTGATGAGCAGCTGCACACATATTGTGTCGGGTCAATCGGCAGGGTTCTGCCGATTGCGCCATCTGTCTATTATGCTTCCGTGGCCAGACAGAAAATCCTTGTATGCGCAGCCAGAAAGACAAAGGACTGTGTGATGAAATCCGTAGAGTATGGAACGATAATTTTTGTGTTTATGGAGCGCGTAAGGTCTGGCATCGGCTCAGACGCGAAGGCAGGAATGTCGCCCGTTGCACGGTAGAGGGCTGATGCGCCAGATGGGACTGAAAGGTATCATTCGTGGCAAGGGGGTCAGAACCACACGGCCAGATCCGCAACGCCCCTGCCCACAGGATCTGGTGCAGCGCCAGTTCCATGCCTCGGTTCCCAACAGGCTTGTGGGTTTCGGATTTCACTTACGTTTCCACATGGCAGGGTTTTGTGTATGTCGCTGTCCTCATTGATGTATTCGCCCGCATGATTGTGGGCTGGGACGTCTCATCAACTGCCCATACCGACTTCGTAATTTGTAAAATCTTATTCGATATCCAAAATGGATTTGCAGATATCTTTTGCCTCAAGGGCAACATGAGCATTGCGGCTGACCAGCGCCTTGACAATACAACCGTCAATAATAGTGGTCAGCATGGACGCAATGCGGCCGGGTGCCGCAAACCCCGCCTCCACACATAGTTGGGTCAGGTAGGCATCCATTTCCTGTTTGTGGGTTTTAAAAATACGTGTGATTTCCAAAGACTGATCATCAAACTCTATGGCGGCCTTCATGACCAGGCAGCCAAAATAGTCCTTACGCTCGAACCAGACGAACAGCGCATCAAAAATGCACAGAAGCCGCCCATAACATGGGTCTGGCTCATGCGCGTTGACCGAGGCAAAAAACCACTCCCGCCACTGCTCGGCTTCCTTTTCCAACGCGGCGGAGACCAGTCCCTCCTTGGTGGCGAAGCGGTTGTACAATGTCATTTTTGAAACCCCGGCCCGTGAGATAATTTTCTCTATCCCGGTATTTCTGATGCCATTGCGGCAGAACAGCCAGATGGCGGCTGTAATCAGCGCCTCCCCTGCGTCCCTGGCCACTTCGTCTGGGTTGGCATCCGGTGCGTAGGTCGGGTGGAGTATGTGGACAGGTTCGCTCATGGCGGTCTTTTACCATAAAGTTATTTTGTTGACGAGGTAGACAGACCGGTATACCCATAAATAACGATTCGGAATGATATTACCATACAAGATAGTTGTTTATGGAGTTCCCTTTATGTCCGATGCCGCTACCGTTACCACTTACCTCCGCCCGATCGACCGGGATGGTCTTCTCAAATTTGCTGAAAAGGGCAAGGCAAACCCTCATGGCCATGGCACCAACAAAGTGCATACCATCACCGATGGCCAGTACCGGACCCTGAGCTATGTGGAAGGGCATGAGCCCGTTGTTGTGGATGAACCCCTCCACCTGTTCGGGCAGAACACAGCCCCCGCACCGGGCGAAATTGTGCTGTCCGCTCTTGGGGGGTGCCTTGCCGTGGGCATTACCGCCGTGGCCACCTACCGGCAGGTCAGGCTGAGCAAACTGGAACTCTGGTTGGAAGGGGATATCGGCAATACAGCGGCCTGGGGGGCCGGGGGAGCCGAACGCCGCCCGGAGGAGATGGGGTTCAGGCAGGTGCGGGTCCGCGTCAACGTAGAAGGTGACGCCCCGCGCGAGGTTCTGAACCAGATTGTTGAACACGCCAATTACTTCTCGCCAGTTGCTAACACCCTGCGCAACCCCGTGCCCCTGACTGTCACTCTCGCGGACTGATTGCATCATGCTGCCACACATCTCACACCCGATGTCCGACCTCCCGCCAGAAGCCGCGTCCATGACCGGGAACAACGGTTGTGATGATGTGTCCAGCAGGATCGAACAGATTGCCCAAACCCGTCTGGGCAGCCTTGCCAGCACTATAGATCAGGACGGCTACTACCCGCTCGACGTGCTGGAGGAACTGGCGCAGGCGGGGCTGTTTGCCCCCCTTGCCAACAGGGACACCCCCGATCTGGTGCAGGCCGTGCGGGGGGTTACTGCGGTTTCGCGCTGGTGCGGCTCTACCGGTTTTCTGGTCTGGTGCCACATGGCGTGCGCCCTTTATCTGGCTGCCGCCCCTGATGCCAGCCTGAATACGGACCTGCTGGCCCAACACCTCAAGGGCGCTCGTTTTGGTGGCACTGCACTGTCCAACCCCATCAAGGCGCAGGCCGGAATAGAAAAAATGGCCCTGCACGCAACCCGTGTTGCTGGGGGGTATCTGGTCGATGGCACCTTGCCATGGGTCAGCCATATTGCACCGGGCCAGTATTGCGGCGCAGTTGCCAGTCTGGGGGATGCCCGGACGGAGCAGGTGCTGTTCCTGCTCCGGCTGGACAGGCCGGAACTCCTGTTCAAATGCCCGCATTTTTCAGGCATGGAGGCACCAGCACCTGGGGCATACGCCTACAGGCCCATTTTGTACCCGAGCAGGATGTTATTGCCGCCCCCGCAGCACCACTGTTGCAAAAAATCAAAGCCCCGTTCCTGCTTTTGCAATGCGGCATGGCGGCTGGCATCATTCAGGGCGCCATTGACAGTATGCACGAGGTCGAAGGCGTGCTGGGCCACGTCAACCAGTACCTGCACGACCGCCCCGACACACTGGCCGCTGAGCTGAAAACCCTTGAAGAGCGCGTTATACTTCTGGCCCGCACCCCGGCCCCGCAGGAGCGGGACTACCTGCTGGACCTTCTGGACATACGCGCCCACGGGGCGGAACTGGCCCTGCGTGCAACCCAGTCCGCACTGCTACATCAGGCGCGCGCGGCTACCTGAGCAGCGCCGCACCGCAAAGGCGGGTGCGCGAAGCCCAGTTTGTGGCCATTGTCACGCCCGCCATCAAACACCTGCGCTATGAAATGGCCCGGCTTGCCCAGGAGGAGGTGCCCGTATGAACGCATCTGCTCCCTACACCTCCGTAACACTCTATATCTGCAAGGTTTGCGGCTGGATCTATGATGAAAGCAAAGGTGACCCCGATAGCGGTTTACCGCCAGGCACACGCTTTGAAGATATTCCTGATGACTGGTACTGCCCCCTGTGCGGGGTGGGTAAGGCGGATTTTGAACCCCTGCCCTCCCCCACCTCTACCGTAATCCCGCCGAGACAGACCCTCAGGCCCGCCAGCATAAACCATGCTGGTGGGGCACGCTCTGGTATTGTTATTGTCGGCGGAGGCACGGCCGGCTGGAGTGTGGTCCGCAGGCTGCGCGCGCTGGACCCGCAGGTGCCCATTACGCTGGTTGCGGCCTGCATGGCGGATGTTTACGCCAAACCCGAGTTATCCCTTGCACTCTCCCGCAGGCTGGAAGCCACAGATCTGCGACAGGAGAGCGGGCAGGACGCAGCGCAACGCCTGCATATCCATCTGCTGCCACAAACCGTTGCCGTGGGCATAGACCCGCAGGCGCAACGGCTGCGCACCACACGCGGCACCCTGCCCTACGACACACTGATTCTGGCGCAGGGCGCACGACCTGTTGAACTGCCCGCCTTCCCCGCTTCTCTGGTCTGGCGGATCAACACGCTGGCCGCATGGGCAGCCCTGCGGACGCGGATCGGACAGGACACACGCAGGATTATTCTTGCAGGGGCCGGGCTTGTCGGGTGTGAACTGGCCGAAGATGCCGCACGGGCAGGCCACCATGTAACCTTGGTGCATCAGGTCCATACCCGCTTGGCTCCCTGCTGCCTGCCCAGGCCGGGGCAAGGCTGCAACAGCAGTTGCGCACCTGCGGCGTAACTCTTGTGCCCAATGCCACAGTATCCGCCGTTACACGGGCGGAGCAGGGTGTTGCCGTCCAGCTTGACGTAGGACAGACGTTGACCGCCGACTGCGTGATTGCCGCCATTGGCCTGCAAACCGACCTCAGACTGGCGCATATGGCCGGGTTACAGACGGATTGCAGCATTACCGTGGACCCGCACACGCTGCAAACCAGCAATCCCGCCATTTACGCCCTTGGCGACTGCATCAGTTTGGACGGACAACCCTGCCGCTATATTGGCCCCATTGCCGCACAGGCCGAGGCCATTGCCCATGCTGTTCTGGGCCTGCCCCACGGAGCTACCAGCACAGCCCACTCGCCATACGCCTGAAAAACCGCAGCCTGCCGCTGGAACTACGCGGCCAGCCCGACCCTGCGGCGATCTGGCACACCATACACAACACACCGGAACAGCTGGTCATGCAGCAACGCCGCGGCACCACCGTTACGGCAACTCTGGAGGTCTGATGATATGATAAGACATTTTCTTTCGGGCTTACACATGCCCCGCACCTCCACACTGACATGCCATACGGCGACCCCGGCCACATTCTGCCCGTGCGGCGGCACGCATGGCCTGTCCCTGTCACGCAGGGGGCTGCTGGGCGGCTCCCTTGCCGCAGCGCTGACTGGCGCCGTAGGCCCTGCTTTTGCCGCCACTCCCTCTGACGCGCCTTCTGGCGTAGCCACAGGCACGCCCGAAAAAACAGCTCTCAAAATCGGCTTTGTTCCAATCAGTTGTGCATCCCCACTGGTTATGGCGCACGCCAAAGGGTTTTTCCATGATGAGGGGCTTACGGTAGAGCTGCAAAAAACCGCCGGATGGGCTTATCCGGGACAATCTGCTCAACGGTAATTTTGACGCCTCCCACCTGCTCTCCCCCATGCCGCTAGCACTCTCTCTGGGGGCGGGACATGCACCCACGCCAGTGCGGGCCGTGACCATGCAGAACACCAACGGGCAGGCCATCGTACTTGCTCTCAAGCACCAGAACCGACGGGACCCACGGAAATGGAAAGGTATGACATTTGCCATTCCTTTTGAATTTTCCATGCATAATTTTCTGCTCCGGTCCTATCTGGCGCATTATAGCCTGAACCCTGACCAGGACGTAACCCTGCGCGTAACCGCACCACCAGAAATGGTCGCCAACCTGAAGGCCGGTAATATTGACGGCTTTATAGGCCCCGACCCCTTCAACCAGCGGGCGGTTACCGAACAGGCGGGGTTCCTGCACATCCTTAGCTCCCAGATCTGGGACGGGCACCCATGCTGCGCTCTGGGCATGACGGAAAACTTTATCCACACTCACCCCAACACCTATAGTGCTGTGCAACGCGCCATGATCCGGGCTGCGGCCTATATGCAGCAGACCGAAAACCGCCAGGAAGCCGCGACCATTCTGGCCAGAGCCGAATACCTTAACCAACCCGAGCTTGTCATCCGTCAGGGCCTGACCGGCCATTATGCCGATGGGCTGGGAGCCGTGCGCAATGTCCCGTCTCGTCTGGGGTTCAACCCCTTCCCCTATTATTCGCCCGCCCTATGGATGATCGCGCAGATGAAACGCTGGGGCTACCTCAACACCCCTGTGGATGCGCGCAGGGTGGCAGAGGAGGTGTTCATGCTCAAGGATGTGCGCAGGCAGGCCGCAGCACTGGCCCTGCCGGACCTGACCCCACCTTACGCCAGCGATTACCCACCCATTCAGGTTCTGGGCACAGCGTTTGACCCGGCCACAACCTTTGCAGAAAACAGGACAAGGTAATGGGTGGCAGACAGGAAAAACTCAAAGCCTATCTACTCAGTTTCGCACTGGCTGGAGGCGTGCTGCTGGCATGGCAGGTCCTCACCCTGCCTGCCACACTCCCGGCAGAAGTCATACACGCCGATAATGCGGAATACGCGCAGCTCATGGGCACGGTATCCGCCGCCCCTGTCAGCCACGGTTTTCCCTCCCCCAGCCAGTTTGGGCACGATGCGTGGCAGCAACTCCGCGCACCGTTCCATAACAGCGGACCCAATGACCGGGGGATTGGCTGGCAACTGGGCGCATCGCTGCTGCGGGTCTTTATTGGGTACGGGCTGGCCGTGGCCGTGGCTGTGCCGCTGGGCCTGTTTATGGGACAGATGCCCCTGCTGGCGCGCGGCTTAACCCGTTTATTCAGGTTCTGCGCCCGATTTCGCCACTGGCATGGATGCCCATAGCCCTTTACACCATACAGAATGCCGAAGGGTGCGGTATTTTTGTCATCTTTATCTGCGCGCTCTGGCCTGTTCTGCTCAACACCTCCTTCGGAGTGGCCAGAGTGCGCCGGGAATGGCTGGACGTTGCCAGCACGCTGGAACTGGGCTGGATGCAGCGGATGTGGCGGGTTATCCTGCCCGCAGCGGCGCCGACCATTGTCACAGGGATGCGGGTCGGGCTGGGCATCGCCTGGCTGGCCATTGTTGCCGCCGAAATGCTGGTGGGCAGTTCCGGCATTGGCTATTTTGTCTGGAACCAGTGGAACAATCTGTCCATTTCCAATGTTATTCTGGCTGTGCTGCTGATCGGGATCACGGGTATGATTCTGGATACCGCGTTCAACGCCCTCCAGCGGAGTGTTGGCTATGCAGAATAACATAGCGCCGCTCATGGATGTGCAGCATCTGGAAAAACGCTATGGCGCCAGCGCCCCTGCCATTTTTTCCGATATTTCCTTCTCCATCAACCGGGGGGAATTTGTCTGCATGATCGGCCATTCAGGATGCGGCAAAAGCACCATCCTGAATATTCTGGCAGGGCTTGAGCGCCCGACAACCGGCCATGTCAGCATGAACGGGCATCACGTCACACGGCCCGGGCTGGAACGGGGCGTTGTTTTTCAGGGCCACGCACTCATGCCCTGGCTCACCGTTGCGCAGAATGTCGCACTGGCGGTGCGGGCGCGTTCTCCGGGTATGAGTAAGACGGATGTGCATCAGCAGGTGCTGCACTACCTCAACATGGTCAACCTGCATGACGCACAGCACAAGCGCCCGTCCGAGCTTTCTGGCGGAATGCGGCAACGTGTGGGCATAGCCCGCGCCTTTTCCACCACACCGGATATGCTCCTGATGGACGAGCCTTTTGGCGCGCTGGATGCCCTGACCCGCGGCGTCATTCAGGATGAGCTGCTCCGGATCTGTGCAAAAACGGGCCAGACCGTGTTCATGATCACACATGACGTGGACGAGGCCATTCTGCTTGCAGACCGGCTGATCCTCATGAGCAACGGCCCACAGGCCCGTATTGCGGAAATTGTGGAGAACCCCCTCCCCCGCAACCGGGTCCGGACATCCATCCACCACCTGTCGGGCTTTTATGACCTTCGCAACCATCTGGTGGATTTTCTGGTGCACCGTTCGGCAGGCACCCGGCAAGCCAGCCATTAAAACAAGGGAATAGATCCATGTACGCATCACGCGCAGATGTTACACGCGCACTCGTGACAGCCCGGGTGGAAAAAGATGTGAGCTGGGCAAAAATTGCCGCCGTTGTCGGTCGCAGCAAGGAATGGACCACAGCCGCCTGTCTGGGCCAGATGGCTTTTGAACCGCACGAGGCACAGGCCCTTATTGCCCTGCTCGGGCTACAGGCCGGTGCACAGCCATGGCTGTGTAGCATCCCCTCCAAAGGCACTTTGGAGGGCGGCGCACCATCCGATCCACTCATCTATCGGTGGTACGAAATTGTCAGCGTTTATGGTCCGGCCATAAAGGAACTCATCCATGAGGAGTTCGGGGGACGGTATTATGAGCGCCATCGATTTTCGTATGCATATCGAGCGTGAGCCGGACCCGGCGGGTGACAGGGTCAATGTCCGGATTTCGGGCAAGTTCTTGCCGTACAAACCATTTTGAATAATCTCCCCATAGGGGAGCCGCGCATCCTTTAACTGCGCGACTGCACAAAAAGGCGTCTACCCGCTGCAATATGTTAAATTTTTTCAGACATATTGGAGCGGGTAGACGGTCCCCCCATGCCTTGCGCGCAATCGGCACAGCACATCAGATTGTGGAGACTGAGCTATCGGCTATGTCAGCCCAGACGTTAGGCGCCGTATTGCTGCAATCAAGAAGCACCTCACACGGCCTGGCACCATCACTGACAGCGGCATCCGTCGTCTTCCATTTGCGGATTAACCGAAACTTTGTTCGGTGGAAACATGCGATTTATAGCCAAAGAAGGGGATGGCGATATCCGTAGACGGGATCGTCCCGTCATCCTGACGCTTTGCCTTCGTGAACTTCAGCGTCCATCGTGCATAACGATCTTTACAGGACAGCTGTGAGAGCTTGTCCTGCCAGTCCTGTGGGATCCGTCCTTCACACAGATCGGCCTTCTACACATTGGTATTGCGCTGCCTACGAGCCGCCACCAGTGTGGCATTAAAGTAATCAAACAGCGTTTCAATGGCACCCGCCTGGGTCAGGCGTTCGTTAAACAGCCAGACTGTTTTGGCATACTGCTCGTGGTCCGACAGCCCCACACCAAGAACACGTATGAAGGACAGGCGGTCGTTGATCAGGTATTCCCTCCGCTCGTCAGACAAATTGTTCAGCGTCTGGATGACCAGAATTTTGAACATCAGCACTGGGTCAAACGGGAACGGCCGCATTTACCTCCGTCTGCATCGGCGACTGCCTTGTTCAGTTGCGGAAAGAATACCTCAAAATCCACAGCCCGAGAAAACGCTTCAAGTTGGTCACCGAGCCGCTCAACCGAGCAAGCTCCTCTTCAACATCAAAGAAACCAGACTGGATCATGAGCCACTCCTACAGTTATCACACAAGAGATGGAATCAGAGAGAGGGCCAAAACCAGAGGGCTTTTCGAACCCTCCACCTCATTGGCGTAAAAAATTGACGCGACAAAAAGATCACACACTCTCTCGTTTGATATACACGATAGAAATGGTGTCTTGTATAAAATATATTTATTAATGACTATATATATAACACACTGCGAATCATGGTGGAATATGTTCAGATCCGTTTGCTCAGCTCGTTATCAACTGTTTCAAATTATCTTACTCGGAAGCACTTTTATTCCTTCCTGCGGAGCATTTGCTCAAACCACATCTCCATCGATTGAATCGAAAGCTTTACCTAATCAAAAAAAAAGAAAGTAGTCGAACTAAAACCCTCTCTTCTTCTAAGACTCAAAAATCATTCACGACAAAGCGGGAGGAAGCCGTGACCGTCGAAGGCGGACGCATTGTCGCCCACGGAGCGAACAACGCAGTGACGCGCCAGGTCATGGACCGATTCATTCAGGGCACAAATCCGATGCAGATTCTGGCCGCGACAACGCCGGGAGCATATTTTGCATCCAGCGACGCTTTCGGCCTAGATACACCGTCCAATACTCTGTTTTTGCGCGGATTTAATCAGACTCAAATCGGAGCGACTTTAGACGGCATGCCGCTAGGCGAGCAGAGCGTCATGAACATTTTAGGCATCGCTATCACGCAGGCTGTTGTCCAAGATGATGTCGCAGGAATGACTGTTTCGCAAGGGGCTGGCGCGCTTGATGCATTTTCCACCCAAGCTCTTGGGGGGGCAATATCTTATGTAACTTCCAATCCGAAGGATCAAGCCGGTGGCAAGGTCAGTCAGGCTTTTGGAAGTTATGCCGCATTTCGAACCTATGCCCGTGTTGATAGCGGCATTTTGAATTCAACAGGAACAAAATTTTACGCCTCGTTTGCACGGACGGATTCTAATCTGTGGAAAGGTCAAGGTTATCAAAACGAACTTCAGGCTGATACTAAGCTAGTACAACCGATAGGCGACCGAGGTAAAATCACAGCTTTCTTTTCCTATGGAAACTTCGCTCAGGGGAACTATCTTTCACTAACCAAAAATATGTGGAAAAAAATGGGTAGAAACACGACCTACCTGAAGCCAGACTATGAAAAAGCTAAACTATGGTCCTATTACTCGCAATATACCAACATAGTTCCTCCCGGCTATGAAGGTGTCCTTTCAAATGACGAAATCGGAGACTATGCTTGGGATGGTTCCCAAATTCAGCGTACCTATATCTCTTCAGTTAATGGACATTTCGATCTATCCAATCATATTACATCTGATACCGTTGCATTTAGTAACGTTATGAGCGCTCGTTATGGCGGCACCAATAATTATGTGACATCACCAAGCGGGGGTCCTGTTTCATTAAATCCAGACGGGACAGTCTTGGGAGTGCCTATGGCCTTGTCGATGGCGTCTTCGAACGGAAGAAGGATCGGATTCACGCAAAAATTTGGTATTGAAGCTCCTTACGGTAATCATATCACTTTCGGGACTTGGTACGAAAACAACCGATATATCTACGACGCGCGTCTTTATGAAGATGGCGTAAACGAAGCCATAACTGGCTTTCGGATTTCAAATCATACCAAGCACATACATGGTTTAATGATGCTTTCAATACCAATACTTTTCAATTTTTTCTTCAGGATCACTGGACTATTATACCTGGCATGACATTGCTAGGCGGTTTTAAATCCATGATACAGGCGACTCATGGCGGGACCAAAAACGACTACACTCAGCGTCTAATTGCCGACGGCTGGAACGCCTATTACCGTCATGCGGCAAATGGAAGTTTGACAGCATCTAATGCATTTTTGCCGCATTTGGCATTCGATTGGCATTTCTCCAAGAACCACGAAATATACTGGGATATTGCTGAAAATATGCGCGCCTATGATTATGCTTATCAGAGCTTCGGTGGACAAGCATGGGGTGGTTTAGGCAACGCAACACCCGGACAGACGGCACAAAACGTATTCGATGCCAATAAATCCAGACTAAAACCGGAACGGACTTGGAATTACGTTGTCGGTTACCGGTATGAGCAAAAATATATCTCTGCCAGTGTGGATTTTTATCATACAGATTATTATAATCGATTGGCGGCAATCACAGAAGGGAGCTCAAATACTGCCCATGGAGCATTCCTAAATGTCGGACGTGAAACGATGAATGGCGCAGATTTCCAGGCAGTTATTCGTCCTCTAGAAAATCTTGAAATAACCAACAGCTTTAGCTGGAACGATGCAGAATACCTCACAAGATCTATAAATTATGGTGGCAATACATATAGCTTACATGGAAAACATCAAACTTATTATCCGGAATTCATGTACAAGGCGAATTTGAACTATCAATACCAGAATGCCACGTTCAATTTTAACGTAAATTACCTTGGGTCTCGGCCCATGACTTATTTGAATGATGAAAAAATTCCACCATACTGGCTTGCAAATATGAATTTGTCCTACGATTTCGGACCAGTTTTAGTGGCTAAAAACCTGCGAGCAACATTTGCCATCACCAATCTGTTTAACGCCAATTACATTGGAGGGGTTTTTGGGGCAGCCTCGGTTTCCGGGGATAATAATGCAAATTTATATGTGGGATCCCCACGTGAGTTCTATGGATCGGTTTCGGCAGAATTCTAAACATGACATATGTATCCCGTCCATTGGATGACAGAAATATCAAAACAGGTAGATATCCTCGCTCCTTGGCACAACTTCTTGTTTTTGAGGCTACAGACCGTTTTGGATTTTACGGTCTGCAGGGCATTCTGCTAATCTATCTGATCCAAGGTCTAAATTTTCCGGAAGCAAGCGCCAATCTGACCATGGCGAGCTTTAACGGACTATCATCGGTAGCAACACTATTTGGCGGGGCGATCGCTGGACGACTGATCAGTGTCCGAAGCACCGTCGCTCTGGGAGCGGCAATGCAGTGCTTTGCCCTGTCTTATTTGGCATGGTCAAACTCTGGTATAATCACTTTTCTAATTGGTTTAGCATTCGTCGCGATAGCGAACGGTCTTACGCGTCCCAACACCGCCACGCTGGTCAGTGGTCTAATTATGCCAGGAAAACGCAGTGATGAGCTATTCACTTGGTACGCCTTCGCAGTTAATTTAGGAGCAGGTATCGCTTTTTTTATTGTTCCCTATGTGGCTAAGGGCCAATGGACTGCAGGCTTTGGACTATGTGCGCTATCCGCAGGGATTGGGTTGCTTTCTATCCTGTACCGACCTCTGGTGGCGAAATCAGGTATCACAGCACAAAAAACTCATCATTCCTCTGGCATGGTTTCTGTGCTGCTGAGCGCAACCATTACAGGGATAGCGACCTTGGGAGTTTACGTTCTGTTACAAAAGCCGCTTTACGGTCAGCTAGCATTCTTGGCGGCAAACTTGTTGGTACCACTGCTTGGCATAAGGCTGTGGTTGCGGTGTTCGCCCCTCGAAAGACGACGGTTTGCCATTGCACTGGTTCTGATCGCACAAGCTATGTTCTATATGATCTTCGATGAACAGACGACTTCAAGTTTTGTACTGCTGGCACTCCACGATGTAGGATCAGACTTCCATCTTGGGAAATTTGTGATCTTACGACTATCAGATTCTCAGTTCGTCGCCGTGAATGCGGGCCTTACTATGCTTTCGCGCCTTTAATCGCACACTTTTATCACTGTTTGGATCGAGCCGGATATCGTGTGCCTCTGCATACAAAGTATCTGATGGGATCCATTTTTATTGTTCTCTCTGTTGGCATCCTATGGTTGCAGCTTGCTTTCCAGACATCCTCCCGGCTTTCTCCGTGGAGCTTGGCGACCAGCTACGCTTTTATCTCGATTGCTGGATTACTAATGAGTAGTCTGGGATTGGCCGTGATAGCCGAATATATTCCTCGGCGGTTCAATAGCATAAGCACTGCAATGTACTATATCTGCACAGGCGTAACGATGTATTATGGAGGCCGATTGTCTAACGCACTAGCACTGCATCGCTTGACAACAAAGTTGTCTACTGCGGAAATGCAATCCATATTCACTATTCTATTCGCTTGGCTTACCGGCATCGCCATTCTTGGCTGCTGTTTGTTCGTGGCTTTGCAACCTCTTCTGAGCCGCTGGGAAAGAAATTTGGATTTTTAACGCTTTAGCAGTTTGTTGAATTGAGCATTTTGGCCCTCAGGACCGGCTCTGTTGCACAATTCCTTGATTGGGCGTGATAAGTGCTTTGATCGTCTATTTTTTACCTGACAGCGTGTGTGAGCGGGGTTCCGAGGACCGTGAACCGATTGAAAATGGCGACACAGACGTGAACTTCGGTGACCTGGCGGTCAAAGTCTCGTGCCATAAGAAACTGGCCGAGCAGTTTAATACAATGCATTTTCGTCTCGACACGACTTCGCCGATGATAACCTCTCCATCGTCTCCAGATGGGACGTCCGAGATACTCACAACTCCGCGGGGCGTCATTGCGAGCTATGGCTCCCGGTGAGGTGGGGTTGCATTGCTTTGAGTTTTTTCGTGGTGGAATGATAGTCTTGGCGCCATGGGCGACGATGGTTTCATGGCATCGTCTGGTATCGTAAGCACCATCGGCGATGACACTCCCAATGGTGTCGTCTTCAGGGATCTGAGCCAGAAGTCTCGGCAGAACCGGGGCATCACCGACCTCGTTGCTCGTGATCTCGACACCCCGGACTTCCAGTGATCCTTCGCCGATCCCGATATGGAGTTTACGCCAGATACGACGTTTCAAACCGCCATGTTTGCGCCTGCGCCATTCACCCTCTCCTTCGATCTTGATCCCGGTGCAGTCGATCAGGAGATGCAAAGGGCCGTCCGAGCCCCGATACGGAATATAAGACTGTCAGGGATTTCTGCCGACGGCTCAGCCTGCTGAAATCTGGAACAGACCAGTTCAGTCCAGCCAGGCACAGAAGGCTTTCCACAAAACCCGTCGTCTGTCACAGAGCAAAACCAAACAGAACTTTTAAGGTTAGGCATGTCTGGATCGCGGCAGCACTGTAAATCTGTTGTCGTCCCAGATGCCCGGTCAACAGACCTTCCCACTCCCCCATCGGATCGAACCAGACTGTCAAAGACCCGCGCTTCTTCAACGCCGCGTTATAGGAACGCCAGTTCGTCGTCCGGTATCGAATGGGAGATGGTTTGCTCATGCCCATCCGTTACCAGACTGGGTTTGCTCGGTGAGTCCTCCCCGTTTGTGCAACAAAGCCCTCTTGAAGAAGAAGAGAATATTTTTAATATACGACAGAACGAAGAGAAAAAAACCAGCAATTTCATATGCATACGAAGTGTGCGTATGAAATTGAGGTAGCGTGCCCTCGTCTGCCG
>NZ_BAJW01000059.1 GCF_000613905.1 Acetobacter persici JCM 25330 | reverse complement strand
CTGCCTGCGCATTAGCAGCCAGCGCGGCATCTCCTGCCGGACTTGCAGCCGCGCCATCTGCCCCTACGCTCCCGTCTTGCGCCGCAGGAAAAGCTGGCCTGGTGAAATCAGGATTTTGCCCGGTCTGCTGCGGTGCGGCGGCAGACCCTGCGGGCGGCGTCTGAACAGAACTGGCTGAGGAGCTACCGACGCGCCCGCGGATGCTGCCGGAGTATCTGGCCTGCGGGAAGGCACGGCTCCGGGGCCGGGCAGAATGGACGCCACTTGCGGAGATGGGGTATTGTTGGTCTGAGCGCCCGGAATAATAGCCGCCACTGGCGGCACATGCTCAGGGGCTGGCGGGGCATGCCCGATAAAATGATACCACCCGACATAGCTGGCAAGGATCACAGCGAGCCCAAGAGACACGCTGACACCCGGAGGAATACGCCGGTCGGGCTGCGGCGCGGGGAACGTCAGGTCAGGCTTTTGACCGCCGCTTTTTCCCTCCCGCTTATAGCGCTGCACCAGAGTTGAGGCATCAAACCCCAGTGCGGTGCCATAGGTGCGCAAAAACCCCAGCGCATAGGCTTCTGCCGGAAAAACACCGGCACGCCCGCTTTCCAGTGCTTCCAGATAGGAGTCCCGGATACGCAGCCATGCTGCAACATCCGCCAAAGACCAGCCAAGCTGTTCCCGCCGCGCACGCAACGCCGCCCCCACCCCGAGGCTTTCAACATCAGGCAAAGGAGGCGAGAAAGCAGGAGGTTCCTGCTCTGGAACAGAACCGGATTCAGCCATGACAATCCATGCGCCGCTGCTGGCGGACAAGCGCCGTAACAGCCTGCTCAACAAGGTCAGAGATAATTTCAGCCACCGGCTGAACGGCCTTTACCATACCTACGGACTGCCCGGCCATGACAGATCCGTTTTCCACATCTCCATCAATCACAGCCCGGCGCAAAGCGCCAGCCCAGAAATGTTCGATATCAAGCTGGGCATCCTCACGCGTCAGTTCACCGCTCTGAAAGCGTTTAATGACTTCAGCCTGATGCGCAATAAAGCGGCGGCTGCCCTCGTTCACCAGCCCACGTACGGGAATAACCGGAAAACGCTCATCAAGCTGCACCGACGTAATGGCATCCCGCGCATTGGACCGCACGAAGCTGTCTTGAACTTCTCATGCGCGATGCTCTCGGCGGCGGCCGCAAACCGCGTTCCGAGCTGACCACCGGAAGCGCCCTGCTCCAGATAGGACAGGAGCGCATCTCCACGCCCCAGACCACCGGCGACAAACACAGGCACCTGATCAATATGCGGCAGGATTTCCTGCGCAAGCACCGTCAGGGACACAGGGCCGACGTGGCCACCAGCCTCAGCCCCTTCAATGACCAGCGCATCAACACCCATCTTGATCAGACGTTTTGCCAGCACCAGAGCCGGCGCAAAGGCAACCACCTTCGCGCCACCATCCTTGGCAGCCTTGATCGCGGCCCCGGGCGGGATTCCACCGGCGAGAACAATATGGCCGACACCGGCCTGAAGGCAGACCTCAACCAGCTCGTTAAGCTGCGGATGCATGGTGATCAGGTTTACGCCAAACGGACGATCCGTCAGCGCACGGGTTGCCGCAATTTCTTCCGCCAGCCGTTCGGGCTGCATGGCCCCGCAGGCAATGACGCCAAACCCGCCCGCATTGGAAATGGCCGAAACAAGATGCCGCTCACTCACCCAGGACATCGCACCGCCAAGAATGGCATAGTCCGTCCCAAGGAACGCGGTGCCACGCTGGCAAAGACCGTCAAACCGTTTTCTGGCGCGAATTCTTTCCGCCTCGGTCGGCGGAGCGTTCAGGTCAGGGGCGGACACGTCAGACATTATCCAGCCCGTATGCTGTGTGCAGGGCGCGCACGGCCAGTTCTGCATATTCGGCAGACAGCAGGACGGACACTTTGATCTCGCTGGTGGAAATCACCTGAATATTGATGGAGCGCTCAGACAGCGTGCGGAACATGGTCGCCGCCACCCCGGCGTGAGACCGCATGCCGGTGCCAACCACACTGATTTTTACAACATCGGCGTCTGTGGCCAGTTCTTCATACTGCACGGCTTCCCGCACGGATTCCAGCGTGCTGATCGCGCGCGGCAGGTCGGTCTTGCTGGTGGTAAACGTCATGTTCGTCGTGCCGTCAGCACCCGTGCTCTGCACAATCATGTCCACGTTCACGTTGGCTTCGCTCAGCGGGCCAAAAATTGCCGCGGCAATGCCGGGACGATCAGGAATGCGCCTGACCGACAGCTTTGCTTCATCACGGGAATACGCAATGCCGGTTACCAGTTTCTTTTCCACGATTTCGTCCTCATCCACCACAAGAGAGCCGGGCAATTCACCTTCAACCAGCGCCGGACCATCCACAAAGCTTGAAAGCACCTGAACGCGCACCTGCTCGCGCATGGCAAGGCCCACGCTGCGCGTCTGCAACACCTTGGCCCCTACAGAGGCCAGTTCCAGCATTTCCTCGTAAGTGATTTTTTCAAGCTTGCGGGCTTTGGCCACAATGCGCGGGTCTGTCGTGTAAATCCCGTCCACATCGGTATAAATATCACATCGGTCGGCCTTGATCGCCGCAGCAAGCGCCACAGCGGACGTGTCAGACCCGCCGCGCCCCAGTGTCGTCACGCGGCCATCCGGCCCCACGCCCTGAAAGCCTGCCACAACCGGCACCATACCTTCAGCCATGCACCCCAGCAGCCGTTCACCGTCAATCGTATCCAGACTGGCCTTGCCATGCACCGAGTCGGTCCGGATCGGCACCTGCCAGCCCGCAAAGGAGCGTGAGGGCACACCCAGCTTCTGCAAGGCAATGGCCAGCAGTCCACTTGTCACCTGCTCCCCCGTCGCAACAATGGAATCATATTCCCGTGCGTCATGCAGGTCAGACAGGTTATCGCAATAGCCGACAAGCTTGTTGGTTTCTCCGGCCATGGCGGAGACAACCACCAGCACATCACAGCCAGCGTCCTTCTGTTTTTTAACACGCTCGGCCACAGCCTTAATGCGCTCAAGATCCCCCACGGATGTTCCACCGAACTTCATGACGATCCGAGGGACGGAACCGGGCATAATTTTTTCTCCACCAGACGGGCTGCAAATGGTTGCACAGCTTCACAAGGCGCGTCACATACCCTTCCCGGCCCCCTCTCGTCCAGCGGGGGAGATCAGCAGGAAAGGAATTTTGTTCCATGCATCCCTCCAGCCGAGACGCTGCTTCTTCCGTTTCTCCTGAGGAAATTGCTCGCTTCAGCGCGCTGGCCAGCCAGTGGTGGGACCCAACAGGCCCCATGCGCCCGCTGCACGCCATGAACGCCCTGCGCATCAGTTGGGCCTGCCGCCACTTCCCCATGCGGGGCCGCACCACACGCCATGTACGCGTGCTGGATATTGGCTGTGGCGCAGGCCTTGCCAGTGAGGCTCTGGCAAAAGCCGGGCATGATGTGCTGGGGCTGGATGCCTCGGCCGATGGCATTGCCGCAGCCCGCGCGCATCTGGAGGCGCACCCGCTGCCAGCGGGTTCCGGCACTCTGGATTACCGGGTTGGCAGCGCGGAAGAACTGGTCGCGGAGCAGGCCAGATTTGATGCCGTTGTGGCATTAGAAATTATCGAGCATGTCACTGATCCTGAAGCATTTATGGAAATGCTTTCTAATCTGGTGGAGCCGGGCGGCATTGTGATTGTCTCCACCATGAACCGCACCTTGCGGTCTCTGGCGGTTGGTAAAATCGGGGCGGAATATGTGCTGCGCCTGCTGCCTATTGGCACGCATGAGTGGCGCAAGTTTCTTACCCCGGCGGAACTCGGGCGCTTTGGCCGTGAGTCCCGCCTGAGCATTCAGGATATTGCGGGCATGACCCCGTCTCTCTCCGGATGGAAAGAGAGCCGGGACCTGAGCGTGAACTACATCGCCGCGTTCAGGAAGGACTGACGTCTGACGCTGTCGGGTCTGCCTGAAGGGTCATAAATTCAAAACAGGTGGGGCTTCCAACCGGCGTGAAGTCCCACGTAAAACTGATCTTTCCGGTTGTCTTATCCACACGGAAGGACGTGATGGAATCACTCCTCTGGTTTGCGACATACAGATAGCTGCCAGACGGATCGAACATCAGAGACCGGCCATAGTCGGCATGTGTCCAGATTTCATCAACCAGCGTCAGGCTTCCATCTTTGGCAACCTGAAAGACTGCCAGCGAATCCCCCAGACGGTTCGACACATACAAAAAGCGTTCATCCGGGGAGAGCAGAATACCCGCCGCCAGCGTGCTGCCACGGAAATGCGCCGTTACGGAACTAACCGTCTGCTGAGGCGAGATTTTGCCGGTTTGCGGGTCGAAGTCCGCCACAACCACCTTGGAATCCTGCTCACACAGCAGGTAGAGCTTTTTACCACCAGACCCGAAAACATAATGGCGCGGAGCAGAACCGGGCGTCATGGTGGTAAACGGCACCGCCGCGGGTGAGAGCTTGCCGGTCTGCAGATTGATGGTCCAGACGTACACCCTGTCCAGCCCGGCATCCATCACCAGCACAAACCGGCCGCTCGGGTCGGTCTTGATCATATGCGGATGCGCGGAGGAATGGTGCTCACCGCGAAATTCCCCGGCGGATTGTCCGCAGCGCGATCCGGCATCCGGGGGCCAGAATTATGAATCAGGTCCGTCATACGGCCCAGAGAGCCATCCGCAAGCACATGAATAATGCCAATCGTGCCGCCGGTATAATTGGCGACCATGACAAACCGGCCCGAAGGATGAACACTCAGATGCGCAGGGTCTGCCCCGCCTGACGCCACGGTATTCAGTTTTTTCAGGCCGCCTGTCGCCTGATCCACCAGAAACGCCGTCACGGAGCCACTATGGGCCGTATCAAAATCATTGATTTCACTAACGGCGTACAAAAAACGTTTGTCCGGAGAGAGCGTAATATAAGACGGGCTGGCAATATCCGTAAAAGTCGTCAGGCTGGTCAGCGTTCCCGTTTTCTGATTCATCTCGAAAACGCTGATGCCTTCTCCATTCCCGCCCGGCGGCCCGTGTTTGGTATAGCCGCCAATGTAGCAGATGGTTCGCTGGGCAGACTTGCCATCCTGAACAGGGGCTTTAGCCGTATCATCCGCGGCCTTTACAGGGAGTGCGACAGTCAAAGCTCCCGCAAAACTGCCCAGACCAAAAACACGTCGGGAAAAGGAGTGAGTCATTCCGGTATCGCCTTGTTCTTTTTATTGGTCTTTTTATTTCAGGGCATCTTGCAGACTGGCCCTAATGTCCCTTCATACCGCGTCCATGTCTGTGTTTCACCAAAAAGCGGCAGCCCTATATAGCCCCTCAACTTGAGAACATCTTTCTGAGGAGACCAGATCTGCGCCTGATAGACATTTCCGCTGTCTGGATCAAGGATCTTGCCATTCCAGCGTTTTTTATCGTCTGAGGACTGACGGAATCCTGTCAGCATCTGGAGGCCACATTCCGACTGACCTTTATGGTCTTTCGGCACATCGTCCCCCTTATAGCTCAGCCCGACAAGCTGGCCACACACGGTATCACCACACATGCCGATCCTGAACACACCATCATGCCCCTGACTGAGCCAGTAGCCCATAAAGGCACTTTCCGGTGCTTCAGCATGCGCCCGATCCGGCATCACACCTGCGGCACAGAGCAGAAACGCGCTGAGAAACGCCGTCATCCATGCGTTTTTGAGAGTCACGCTGCTCTTCTCCCTTTTCAGACACAGCCAGCATCACGGCATTCCGGGCGAGAACCCAGCAGGTGGTCATGCCACGTTACAGCCAGCCCTTCAACACTCACCCATCGGCCCGGCGCACCCATGGAATGTTCAGAACCTGCACACCCTCTTCCGCCAGTACGACGCGCTCTTCTTCTGAGGCATGCCCGTAAATCCCGCGTTCCGGGGCTTCCTTATGGTGCATCCGCAACGCTTCTTCCGCAAAGCGGCCGCCGACATTTTCACACCCGGCTTCAACCGCCTGCCGGATTTTTTGCAGGGCCGCAATCATCTTATCCGGCACCACGGCACTGGCCGACTGACTGGCGGATGCGTCTGCAACGCTGCCTGCCGGAGCAGTGCCGCGCTTTTTAGCGATGGCGGGTGCCATCAGCGCCTGCTGCACGTCCGCTTGCCCACAGTCGGGGCAGGACAGAAAGCCACCATCCTGCAACTGCGCAAAAGCCGCACTGTCACGGTACCAGCCTTCAAACTCATGCCCGGCGGCACAGCGCAAACGATAGCAGATCATCCGCGCCCTTTTCCGTTACCTCGCCAGCCCTAATGCGGCATCCAGTTGCCCCTGCCGCTCCAGACGCATCAGATCATCACATCCACCCAGAGGCCGGCCATCCACGAACGTCTGCGGCACTGTGGAACTCCCGCCCGAACGCTCACTGGCCTGCTCACGTTCCGGCGTGCCACGGGGCGCATTGATCTCCTTAAACGCGACGTTCTTGCTTTCAAGAAGCCGGACGGCGCGAACGCAGTAGGGGCAACCGGGCTGCGTATAAATTTCTATGACTGGCATCTTAGCTTTTTCCTCATGTCTCTGCGTGCATTTCCGCACCCGTCTTTACATAGGTGTTTCCATGATGGGAAAATCAAGATCAACCTCTTTTTGCGCAGGCACACGCCCTGCCACCAGCAGGCTGACGGACGCCGCCCCGGCCTCCAGCAAAACTTGCGTGCAGACACTCGCCGTAGCGCCCGTCGTCAACACATCATCCACCAGCACGATGGACCGGCCGGCAAGCCCGGCAGCGCGCGCGGGGTGCAGCGTAATGGCGTTACGCATCTCGGCCTTGCGCTCCTGCGGTGAAAAACTGGCCAGACGTGTTGTGGCCTTGCTGCGGACCAGCGCATCCGGCACACAGCGCAACCCGCTTCTGCGCGCTACGGCCAGAGCCAGAACCGCAGCCTGATTATACCGCCGCCCCATGAGCCGCCAGCGATGCACGGGCACAGGCACCAGCACGGCGTCCGGCGTTAAAATATCCTGCCCGGCCAGTCTCATCCGCTGCGCCAGAAAACGGGCATTTTCCAGCCTGTCCGCATATTTCAATTGCAGGATCAGATCCCGGCTTGCCTGATCATACAAAAAAGCCGCCCGGGCGTGCGCCCACACAGGATGCTGACGCTCGCAGGCCGGACATAAGCCGTCCGCACCCAGATAGGCCGCTGCCGTCTGCGGGGTCGCACAGGCATCACAGCACGGGGCGACGACCGGATGCAGCCGCCCGAAACACTCCGTACAGACCAGTCCGGCCTGCACCACATCCGCAGCACATAACAGGCAGGATGGCGGGAACAGCACGTCCAGCGCGGCCCCTCCTATCTGCCGGACATGTTTCCATCCCATCACAAAACCTCGTGCCGCACGCCTTTACAGAGTGCATCCTCTTGGCAAACACGGCTGAAACGCGCAGATTCCGGTGCCATGGATACCCCCACCATTTTTGACCGCAAGGCTGTCAAAGCGCACAGAACCCGCTCTGCCCGCCTGCAACATTCCGTCATGCCTGTTCTGGATGCCGCCGCCGATATTCTGATCGACAGGCTGGATGATGTCACCCGCCATTTTACGGCGGCTCTTGATGTGGGGGGGCGGGGTATTGTGGCGCAACGGCTGATAGCCCGCGGCATCCCGACCATATCCTGCGACCTTTCTCACGCCATGGCCGCCAATGCGCCCGGCCCGGCCGTCTGCGTGGATGAGGAAGCCCTGCCCTTTGCCCCTCACAGCTTCGATCTGGTCACCGCCAGCCTCTCTTTGCACTGGATTAATGACCTCCCCGGCACATTCCGCCAGATTTGCCGCATTTTAAAACCGGATGGGCTGTTTCTCGCCAGTGTGCCGATCCTGCCGACTCTCCGCCCGCTCAGACAGGCGCTGGAGGATGCCGAACTGGCGTTATGCGATGGCGTCTCTCCTCGCGTATCCCCCCTCCCTACCCAGCAAAGCTGCGCCCATCTTCTCCAGCGCGCAGGCTTTGCGTTGCCGGTTGTGGATACAGAAAAACTGGATTTGCGATACCGCTCGCTCACAGCACTCTTGCAGGATTTGCGCGCGGCAGGAGAAACAAATGCCCTCGCTCTGCGCAGTCGCACCACAGCGCCGCGCTTTCTTTTTCCGGCGGCTTCGGCGGAATTAGCGCCTGATGCGGGCGGGTCATTCGCCATGCCGCTCCATATGGCCATTCTGACAGCATGGGCGCCCGCACCCACGCAACCCCAGCCACTCAAGCCGGGCGCCTTTACCCACACGCTGGATACGGTTCTTGCTTCACCCAAACCATTACCATCCGGCAGTGCGGATTAAGGCAGGCTTTTAACCGCCCGTAACACTCATATGGCGCACAGGCCCGGACACTTCACCAGGATGAGCCCCAAGCATGAAATCATGCCGCAGCGGCTTCCGGTCAATCGCTGACTGTATTCCCGCCAGCAGGGCCGCATCATCGCCGCCAGACCGCAGAATTGCGCGTAAATCAACACCGTCTTCATGCCCAAGGCAGGTATACAACTGCCCTGTGCAGGACAGCCGAACACGATTGCAGGTCGAGCAGAAATTATGACTCATGGGCGTAATAAACCCGATACGCTGCCCGGTTTCCGCGACCCGCATATACTGCGCGGGTCCGGCTGAACGGTCCATCAGCGGTTCCAGAGTCCAGCGCTGGGCCAGATCCGCGCGAACATCAGACAAAGGCAAATAACGGGCTGTCCGGTCTTCCCCCGTATCTCCCATTGGCATGGTTTCAATCAGGCACAGATCAGCGCCAATTTTTCCGCACCATGCCAGCATGGCGTCAAACTCATCATCGTTCACGCCTGCCATGGCCACGGCGTTGACGCGCACGGCCAGACCGGCCTCACGCGCGGCCCGGATACCATCCAGCGTGGCCGTCAGCTTTCCCCGACGGGTGATATGCGCAAAACGCTCTTCATCCAGCGTATCCAGACTGACATTGACGCGCCTGACGCCAGCCCGGAACAAGGTTTCCGCATACAGGGCCAGCCTGCTGCCGTTTGTCGTCAGGGTCAGTTCATCCAGAGTGCCTGCCTGTTCCGGGTGATGCAGCCACTGCCCTAGCGTTTCAAAAAACGGACCGATATCCCGCCGCACCAGAGGCTCCCCCCCGGTAATACGCAGCTTTCTGACACCCTGTTTTACAAATACCTGACAGAGACGGAGCAATTCTTCAAAATCAAGAACATCGGCACGCGGCAGAAAAGTCATGCGTTCGGACATGCAGTACGTGCACCGCATATCACACCGGTCTGTGACCGAAACACGAAGATAGGAGATGCGGCGCCCCACAGGGTCCACTAAACCGGACAACATAGGTCCTCTATATAGTCAGAAAGAAACATTTTGTCGAAACCCAAATGGCGACCCCGCCCGGAAACTTCAAGCCGAGAGCCTCACCCTCCAAAGTTTGCCTAAAAAGCCGCATGCTACGCAGTTCGGGGATAGCCTCCGCCAACAGCCTCAACCCATCGTGCGCAGACTCTGAGAACAGTACAGGCACAGAGGACAAAAACCGCGGATGGCCCTGTCAGTGCCCTGCATTATTGCCGGAAAAATCCGGAGCGGAGAGCCCTGAGCGCGCCAGTTGCGCAACCACGGCCTGTTTCAGGCGCTCAAGAGCCGCCTCGTCCTGACCTTCGGCACGCACAACGAGCACAGCCTGTGTGTTAGACGCACGGAGGAGCCACCAGCCATCCGGTGTATTGACCCGGACACCATCAATTTCAGAAACGTCCGCGCCTCGTGCCTTAACCGCGCGGCAACGTCCTCAATCACTCTGAACTTGCGCGTATCATCACAATCAAAGCGCACCTCCGGCGTGGAGACCGTGCGGGGAAGGGCTTCTCTGATTGCGGACAGTGGCTTGTCCTGCCGCGCCAGAATGCCGAGTAACCGCACAGCGGCATACAAGGCATCGTCAAAACCATACCATTTGTCTGCAAAGAAAATATGGCCTGACATTTCCCCGGCCAGCGGAGACGCTGTTTCCGCCATTTTGGTCTTGATCAAGGAATGTCCGGTCCGCCACATCAGCGGCACGCCACCGGCCTTTTTGATCTCTTCAAACAGAACCTGACTGGCTTTGACATCGGCGATAATCGTGGCACCCGGATGAGTTTTCAGCACGTCCCGCGCCAGAAGAATCAGAATCTGATCCCCCCAGAGAATTTCACCCTGATCATCCACCACGCCAACACGGTCGGCATCCCCGTCAAACGCCAGACCGACGTCCGCCTTTTGTCGGCGCACTTCGGCTATCAATTGTTCAAGATTTTTAGCAACGGTCGGGTCTGGGTGATGTGCCGGAAAATGGCCGTCAATAGTGCCGTTGAGAACGGTATGGTCCCCCGGTAATCCTGCCACCAGCTTTTGCAGAACATCCCCTGCGGCACTGTTGCCATTGTCCCAGACCACTTTCAGAGGTTTATTGCCTCCGTCCCAGTCTTCCAGAAGTCTCTGAACGTAGCGCGCCCGCAAATCCATTCCGCGGATCGTCCCCTCCTGAGAGGGCACAACATCCCCGGTCCGGGCCAGATCACCCAGTTCCTGAATCTGCGGACCAAAAAAAGGCTTTCCGGCCAGCATCATCTTGAAGCCGTTATAATCTGCCGGATTGTGGCTGCCCGTCACCATGACCGCACCATCGGCCTGAAGCGAGACAGAACCGAAATACAGCATTGGCGTCGGGCCACATCCCACCCGCACAACATTCAATCCGCAGGCTACCAGCCCGTCCACAAGTGCTTTCTCAAGCTCTGGGGAAGACAGGCGCCCGTCATAGCCAGTCACAACAGTTTTACCGCCATGACGGACAACAACAGTCCCGAACGTCCGCCCGATGGCGAAGGCATCCTCGGACGTAAGGCTCTTCCCGACAATCCCGCGAATATCATATTCGCGGAGACTGGTCGGATTGAACGTGTGCGTAAACCTCATCAGATCTGAGAGGTATATTTCTTCAGGAACGCCCTGACGTCATCAGCAAGATCGGGGCGTTCAAGAGAGAAGGCAATCTGCGCTTCCAGAAAGCCGATCTTGTTGCCGCAGTCAAAACGCTCACCTTCGTAGCGCAGGCCGTGGAAAGGCACATGCCCGATGGTCTTGGCCATGGCGTCGGTCAGCTGCACTTCACCACCCGCACCTTTTTCCAGCTTGGCAAGATGCGTCATGACGTCCGGCGTCAGAACGTAACGGCCAATAATGGACAGGTTGGAGGGCGCATCTTCCGGTTTGGGCTTTTCAACAAGGCCCTTCACTTCCACCAGACGGCCATCATCCTTGCCGATATCCAGAATACCATAGCGGTTTGTCTGCTCACGCGGCACTTCCGTCACCGCCACAACATTCCCGCCGGTCTGGTTATAGGCATCCACAAGCTGCTTTACGCAGGACGTGCCGGACTTCACGATATCGTCAGGCAGCAGAATGGCAAACGGGTCATCACCGATAAAGCTGCGGGCACACCAGATGGCATGACCAAGGCCCAGCGGTTCCTGCTGGCGCACAGCAACCAGAGACCCGGCCTCAATAGAGCTTGGCTCCAGAGCTTTCAGGGTATCCAGCTTGTTGCGCTCACGCAGCGTCGCTTCAAGCTCGTAGGCAATATCAAAATAATCAATCAGAGAGTCTTTGCCGCGGCCTGTAATCAGGCAGAACTCTTCAATCCCGGCTTCACGCGCTTCATCAATGGCGTACTGAATCAGCGGTCTGTCGACAACTGTCAGCATTTCCTTCGGCATGGCCTTGGTCGCCGGCAGGAAGCGTGTACCTAGCCCTGCAACCGGCAGGACTGCTTTACGTAAAGGCTTGGGCTTGGACACGAATATGACACCTTAAAAATAAGTTACAACAGAACGTGAACACTGTGGCACGTAATCGCGGGAAGACCCGTTCGTCAAATCAAACCTGCCCCTCACACCGCAACAGGATGCGGCGCGCAGAGAAGCGGGCGTGTCTGACGCCATACAGCAACAAAGCTCCGTTTTCTTTTTAAACCGGGAAAGCAGGGCCTGAATATGGCCAAATGCGTTAAAATACAGCTCTAAGCTGTTTAAACTCTGATATTTTGAGAAAAACAGCTCTCACAGAAACCAGAAATTTTTGAACTGATTTTTGTGAGAGCTGAAAAATGGTGCGGTCGAGAAGACTCGAACTTCCACGGGGTATTCCCCCACAAGCACCTCAAGCTTGCGCGTCTACCATTCCGCCACGACCGCACGTGACAACCAGCATCTGAAAGGCGATACCGTTTGGTGAGAAGCCTATAACCGAAGCGGGAACACGCGGCAATGACCAACGGACGTTTTTTATGGGAAATAAGCAAAAAGCCTGTTCCCTACCCTGTCGCACTGACGCGCATGCAGAGTTTGGCCAGAGAAATCCGGGCCGGTGAGGCTGCGGAGCGGGTCTGGCTGCTTGAACACCCTCCGCTTTTTACAGCCGGCACATCCGCCAGAGCGGAAGATTTGTTCAACCCGCACCACTACCCCACCTATGACGCAGGCCGGGGCGGGCAGTGGACATATCACGGACCGGGGCAGCGAATCGCCTACGTGATGCTTGATCTGCACAACGCCCACGGTGAAGTCCGCGCACGTGACGTACGATCTTACGTACACGGGCTGGAAGAATGGGTTATCCGCACCCTCTCCGCCTTCGGGCTCAAAGGCGAGTGTCGGGAGGGGCGCGTTGGTGTCTGGGTGATTGACCCTGCAACCGGGCAGGAGGAAAAAATTGCCGCCATCGGAGTGCGTGTATCCCGATGGGTCAGTTGGCATGGGGTATCCATCAATCTGAACCCCCGCATGTCAGACTTTGAAGGCATTGTGCCCTGCGGCATTCGTGAGTTTGGCGTCACGAGTTTTGAAAAGCTGGGGCTGGCTGTCACACTGGCTCAACTGGATGCCGCACTGGCGGAAAGCTGGCGTGCTGTTTTTGGCAGCACACCCTCAGCCCTCACATCGCTCCCAGACGAATAAACAGCGTGCGCTGCCGCTCATCCAGAATACGGAGTTCGTACAGATCCAGCGCCTGCCCGGCATCCCGGAAAATCAGCGTCACCAGCCCCTGTGAAGGGTTTTCCGTGCGGGTGAGCGAAATCTGCAAAATTCCGGCAGGCTTTTGAATATCGGTAACCGTCACCGGCCCTGAAAGCGTGATGGGGTTCCCCATCAGCACGCCAAGAGGATTATGCGCCAGCCCCATCCGTGTTTCAGACCCCGTCTGGCTGTCTTTGAACACGGCATGCGCACCGGATGCTTCAAGGTCCATCTTATGCGGTACGTTGTAGTTCAGGTGCAGATAACCCGGATGATAGGTCAGCACCCCGCCGCCAGTCTCCCGTTTGGCCATGTCTGGGTAAACGGGACATTCTCCAGCTTTGCGGCCCGCAGCCACGCCTCAACCCGCGCCGTATCGCTGGCCTGCGGAGCCGTCCGGCCGCCCTGCCCGGTCGCACAGGCTGCCAGAAAGGCCGGGGCCAGCAGCATTATCGTCCGGCGTGTCAGGCCTGAGCCTTACAGATCATGCCAGAGCACTTTCTTCTTCAGGGGTGCGTAGCGTCAGGGCCAGAGCATGCAGCCCGCTGCCAAACTCATACCCCAGTGCATCATGCACCATGCGGGAGCGGTTGACACGACTCACCCCTTCAAACAGACGGCTGACCAGATGAACGCGAAAATGCGTCTCCGTTGCACCCGCTTCCGGGCCGCGCGTCATGGCCACATGGTGGGCGTGGCGGCTGCTTTCATCCAGAATTTCCAGCCGGACCGGCTGGAAAGCCGTCGTCAGAGTGTCCCGCACCCGGCGGGCACGGATGCCATCTGCCTCAGGCGTGGAAGCTGAATTGCGTTGTGTCATCCTACGTTCCCTCTTGCACAGAACACATCAGCACGCACATAACCCTGATGATGAAGCGAAGGAATACCCGTCACCGGGCGTTCGATCCGGACCCGGATGCGCCCCAGCGCTGCTGTGACATGCCTGATTGTGAAAAGCCGGCAGGCTACCGTGCCCCCCGCTCACGCGAGACTCTCAACCAGTATTACTGGTTCTGCCTCGAGCATGTGCGGGAGTATAACGCACGGTGGGATTACTACAAAGGGATGTCACCCGGCCAGATCGAAGCGCATCTGCGCGCCGATATCGCATGGGATCGGCCATCGTGGGCGTTTGGCCAGAGTGCCAAGCCCCGCAAACAGACCTTTGACGAAGACGACGTGCTGGATCCGCTGGATATCCTCGGCCAGAACCGCCGCTCCCGTGCGGAACGCGCAAAAAGCCGCGCGCAGCCAGCAGCACCAGAGGCCCTGCGTGAACCGCTGGCAACGCTGGGCCTGCCCTGGCCTGTGACACTGGAAGATGCAAAAGCGCGTTACCGCTCACTGGCCCGCAAACATCACCCGGACGCCAATAATGGAGACCGGCGCTCGGAAGAGCGGCTGAAAAGCATCAACGTTGCGTTCACGGTCGTCAGGGCACATCTTACGTCACAGGGCCTCGAAAAAGCGGGGTAACCATGCCATGCTGCCTGCATTATCAGGAAGGCAGCCCGGATATATCGCTGTGTCTGCCTGCTTCACCAGAATGCTCCACCTACCAGACGGATAAAGAATGACTGATTCTGCCAGCCTGAGCACCACAGGCGCTCTTCCCCCGATTTCAGCTCTTTCTGCGCCTGACCTTCAGGTTTCTGTGCGCGAGGTGTTTGGCATCGAGTCCGACATGATGGTTCCGGGCTTCTCCATCCGCACAGAGCATGTGCCGGAGATTGATTCCGCCTACCTGTTTGACCATGACACCACACTGGCCATTCTGGCAGGATTTGCCTTCAACCGCCGCGTGATGGTGCAGGGATTCCACGGCACCGGGAAATCCTCGCATATCGAACAGATTTCCGCGCGCCTGAACTGGCCCTGCGTCCGCATCAATCTGGACAGCCATGTCTCGCGTATTGATCTGATCGGCAAGGACGCCATTGTGGTGCGGGATGGCCAGCAGATTACCGAATTTCAGGAAGGCCTGCTCCCCTGGTGCCTCCAGCATCCCTGCGCACTGGTTTTTGATGAATATGACGCGGGCCGCCCGGATGTGATGTTCGTCATTCAGCGCGTGCTGGAAGTTGAAGGCCAGCTTACGCTGCTGGATCAGAACCGCGTGATCAAGCCGCATCCGTGGTTCCGCCTGTTTGCAACCGCCAACACCATTGGTCTGGGGGACACGACCGGCCTGTATCATGGCACGCAGCAGATCAATCAGGGCCAGATGGACCGCTGGAACATTGTCACATCCCTGAATTATCTGCCCCATGCGCAGGAAGTCGGCATCGTCATGTCCCGCATGGGCATCAACCCGGATGACAGAGAAGCCCGCCGCACGATTGAAAGCATGGTGGCGCTGGCCGAACTGACCCGCGCCGGATTTATGGCCGGGGACCTTTCCACCGTCATGTCTCCACGCTCCGTCATTGCGTGGGCGGAAAACGAGAAAATCTTCAAGGACACGGCGTTTGCCTTCCGCGTGACGTTCCTCAACAAGTGTGACGAGGCGGAACGCGGCATGGTGGCCGAGTATTATCAGCGCTGCTTCAACAAAAGCCCACTGCCCCGATAAGCGGGCCTGAAGCACAAACGGAGAGCGGCTTTATCAATGGCTGACAGTAGGAAGGGAGCGCACGCTCCACCGTCTGGCCATAACCGGCCAGCCAGCGAGTCCGGGCAGACCAGAGTGGATGCCTTCAAGCAGGCCACAGCAGCAACATTGCGCGCGATTGGTGGCCAGCGGGATACGGATGTTTCATTCCACACAGGCAACATGCCTGTGGGGCCGATCAGCCTTGCCGGAAAAATCCGCCTCCCCCAGCCCTCCCGCCATATGGATGCGGAAGAAATCGAACGTATTCGCGGGGCGGCCGATGCGCAGGCCCTGCGGCTAAAACACCACGATTTTGACCTGCACCGTGCCCGCCAGCCAGAGGATACGGTCGCGCGGGACGTCTATGATGCTCTGGAACAGGCCCGGATTGAGTCTGTCGGCGCACGCCATATGCGTGGTGTTGCCGCCAACCTGCGCTACAGGCTGGAAAAAGAGTGTCAGGCAGCCGGGCTGGACCGGATTACTGACCCTGACGAACTTTCCCCCGCAGTAGCACTCGAACTGCTGGCCCGTGAGCGGCTGACGGGCGAACCGGCTCCTGAGTCCGCACAGCCCATCCTGCGCAAATGGCAGGCAGCACTCTCCCCTCAGGCGCAAACGGCGCTGGAAAATCTTGCACTGACTCAGGATGACCAGACTGCCTATGCCAGAGCCACACGCAAGCTGCTCGCAGCCTGCTCCCTGACGGACGACGAGGCTCCGTCGGACGAGATGGAAGCAGATGAAAACGGGTCCGACTCTGCGGCGAATGACGATGACAGCACTGCTCCGCCCCCCGACGCACAGGAAGAAAACGCTCCACCGGAGCCGGATTCTTCTTCCGAGCCGGTCCCGCAGCCTGAGCTGATTGGCGGCGGCGGTGAGACCTCACCAGAAGGGTTGGAAGAAGAACGGGAAGGCGCAGGCGCGGATGGCACGGGGGAAGCCGCAGGCCCCGGCAGCAACCCGGAACGCGAAGCCGGAGAAACCGCAGGCAGCTATCACGCTTACACCACCGCGTTTGATGAAGAAATCAAAGCGGAAGATCTGTGTGACCCGGAGGAACTCAACCGCCTGCGCCACCAGCTTGATCTGCAACTGGCCACGCTGCATGGCGTTGTCTCCCGCCTTGCCAACAAGCTGCAACGTCGCCTGATGGCGCAGCAGACGCGCTCATGGGAGTTTGACCTTGATGACGGCATGCTGGATGCAGGCCGCCTCTCCCGCATTGTGGTCAATCCCATGCTCTCCCTGTCCTACAAACGGGAGCGCGAGACAGAATTCCGCGATACGGTTGTTACGCTGCTGGTTGATAACTCCGGCTCCATGCGGGGCCGCCCCATTTCAGTCGCCGCCTCCTGCGGGGATATTCTGGCCCGCACACTGGAACGCTGCGGCGTGAAAGTGGAGATTCTGGGCTTTACCACGCGCGCATGGAAAGGCGGCCAGAGCCGGGAGCAGTGGGTAAAAGACGGCAAACCCGCAGAACCGGGACGCCTGAATGATCTGCGGCACATTATCTATAAAGCCGCGGACATGCCCTGGCGGCGGGCGCGTCCTAATCTGGGCCTGATGCTGCGTGAGGGGCTGCTGAAGGAAAATATCGACGGGGAAGCCCTGCTCTGGGCATGGAAACGCATCCGGGGGCGGCCGGAAGCGCGCAAAATCCTGATGGTCATTTCAGACGGCGCGCCGGTGGATGACAGTACGTTGTCCGTCAATCCGGCCTCCTATCTGGAAGACCATCTGCGGGCCGTTATTCATCAGATTGAAGACCGCAGCCCGGTCGAACTGACAGCATCGGGATCGGCCATGACGTCGGCCGGTATTACCAGCGCGCCGTGACAATTACCGACGCGGAAGAACTGGGTGGAACCATGCTACAGGCCCTCTCCGGCCTGTTTGATGAAAAGCAGAACCTCCCCGGTCGACGTGGCAGGGGCGCAAGAACTTAAACGCGCCCCGCAGACCCAACACATCAAGTCTCCGCTCCAGAACACAGAGGCAATTACAGGAAAGAATGTTGCTTCCCCTGTGTTCTGGGTGCCACTTCCTCAAAAGTACCCGCCCCTCACCCAAATGAGGAATAAGAAGCTGATAGCCGGGAAATCTGGAGAGACTGAAGGCCTTCCGGCTCATGAAGTAACGATAAGAGTCTTCTCGACCCGGAAGACGGTGATCATCGGATAACTCCTCAGGCAGAAGGCACAAGGAAGCCGATTTTCTCAGTCGACTTAATCATTTCGTCTCAATGATCGTGACTGTCGATTAAGCCTGATTTGCTCACGTCGTTTGGCTCTCCTCGATTCCGGATCTTCTTTCTCGGCCTGATAAGCACCCTCCCGTTTTAATTTGATCCAGTTATTCCAGCGTCGACTGTCGATTCTGCCGTCTGCACGGGCGGCCCGTACAGCACAGTCAGGCTCTGCCTGATGCTGACAGTCTCGAAAACGACATCGCTGCGCAATTCGCTCAATCTGCGACGTTAAGTCACTAAAGCTTTCGTCAATACTCTTATCCGCGCCGATCATTCCGAGTTCACGC
>NZ_BAJW01000060.1 GCF_000613905.1 Acetobacter persici JCM 25330 | reverse complement strand
CGCGCCACCCAGCACGCGCTGGACCGTGCGCTGGATGAACTGAAAGATGAATTCAAGGCCCTGACAGGCAAAACGCCCCCGGCATTTTCAGACGCCCAGAAAAGCATGCATGACGCCCGCAAGGCGCTGGCCGACGGGGATGATGCGGCGGCAGCAACAGCGGAAGAGAAAGTGCTGGAAGCTCTGCGCAAAAGCCGTCAGCAGATGCAGGACACCATGAAGGGCAATGGCCAGAACGCCACGCCCAGCTTCCTGCCTGCGTTTGGCGGAGGGAGCGGCGGCCAGTCCGGGAGCCAGCCCGGCGGTCAGGGAGAAGGCCAGCAGGGTCAGGGCAGCGCGGAGGAAGGGGATGATGGAGCCTCTCCCTCTGACGACGCGGATGAAACGGATGGTCAGGATAACGGGAAAAACAAGCGCGACCCTCTGGGCCGCCGCATGGGAGAAGGCGGGGATCAGGCCCCAGATGATGGCACGCACGTGCCCGATAACGTCGCCCGTCAGCGCGCCCGTGAAATTGAGCAGGAACTGCGCCGCCGCGATTCCGACCGCACACGGCCACAGCAGGAACTGGATTATCTGGACCGCCTGCTTAAGCCGTTCTGAGGCCGGAAAAAGCGTGTCTCCGCCTTGCCTGTAGGGTGACAAACGCCCTAGAGTCTCAGCATTGTTTATCTTGGATATGAGTATCGGCTTTATGGCTCGTTTTCTTGTTACGGGTGGCGCTGGATATGTCGGCAGCCACGTGGTTCTTGCTCTTCTGGATGATGGGCATGACGTTGTGGTGTTTGACAGCCTGCGCACGGGCCATCGCTCCGCGGTGCCGGAGGCCGCCACATTTATCCATGGAGATCTGGCTGATCTTGAGTGCCTGAACCGCGTTCTGGCCGATGGCCCGTGGGATGGCGTGCTGCATTTTGCTGCACTCTCTCTGGTGGGTGAGAGCATGCAGGACCCGATGCTCTATATGTCCGCCAATGCGGGCATTGGCTTCGGGCTGATTGATGCCTGTGTGCGGCACGGCATTAAACGGTTTGTGTTCTCTTCCACAGCAGCCCTCTTCGGCTCCGCCGGAGATGAGCCGATCAGTGAAGATACCCCCGTTGACCCCGGCTCTCCCTATGGCGAGAGCAAATATATGGTCGAGCGCGCCCTGTACTGGGCGGACCGGATTCATGGCCTGAAAAGTGCGTGCCTGCGCTACTTCAACGCCGCCGGGGCTGACCCGGCAGGTCGCGCCGGGGAAGACCACCGCCCGGAGACGCATCTGATCCCGCTGGTGATTGATGCAGCCCTCGGCCGCCGCCCGGCGCTGACCCTGTTCGGGCAGGATTACCCCACGGCAGACGGCACCTGCGTGCGCGATTATGTGCATGTCACCGATCTGGCGCGGGCACATCTGGCCGTGCTGCCGTTGCTGAACGAGAAGAGCGTCACCTTCAATGTCGGCACCGGGCGCGGTAATTCCAACCGTGAGATTATTGAGAGCGTGGCCCGCGTCACCGGTCTGGACGTACCCTGGCAGGCAGGCGACCGTCGCCCCGGTGACCCGCCGTGTCTGGTCGCCAGCCCCAAACGCCTGATGGCCGCAACGGGCTGGGCTCCGGAATTTACGGATATCGACCGGATTGTGGAAACCGCTTTTGCCTGGCGCAAAGATCACCCGCAGGGTTATGCGGACTAAGCGGGCCTTTTTTAGAACGTTTTTGCGGGCAGCCCATTCACTGTTCGCAAACGCTGCTGGCTCCCCACAAGGCCACGCTCCTCTTGGGACCGGCTCTGGGAATACTAGCCGTAACGCTTGCGGCGCTGCTGCCTGCCCTGCCCGCCTCCGCCGCCGGGCCAGATTACCGTACCCATCTGGCGGGGGTCACACCGTTTGCAGACCCCAGACAGCGCGTCTCCGCCACACATCCACCATGGTCCGCCATAGGCCGTGTGCAGACAGAACTAGGCGCACGCTGCACGGGCTTTCTGATCAGCCGCGTTCTGGTGGAGACGGCGGCGCATTGCCTCTGGCTCGCAAAACCGGCTCGCTTCGTTCAGCCGGTAGCGTGCATTTTCTGCGGGCCTATAGCGGCAATACATTCATGGCCCATGCCCGCGTGGTCCGCTTTATTGTTCCCCCCGCTATACGCCAGACAAGGAAAGCCAGAGTGCGGGGCTGGACCATGCCACACTGGTGCTGGACCACCCGGTCGCCCGGCCCGATGAGGTCTTTCCCGTCAGCACAAAACCTGAAGAGATTCACCCCGATATGCCCGTCGTGCTGGGGGGGTACGAACAGAATATGCCCGACGTCATTACCGCAGATCTGCATTGCCATCTGACCGGCCTGACACATGACGGAGGCGGCAATCTGCTGTTCTCGCATGACTGCGCGGGCACGCATGGCAGCAGCGGCGCCCCCCTCCTCACTAAGGATTCTTCAGGCTGGCACGTGCTGGGGGTGCAGGTTCTGGCCAGTTCTGCCCACGCAGGCGGTCAGGCGGTCCCGCTCCTCAACAGCCCCGGCGGCACATCTGCAGATCAGCCCTGACGCGCAGCCGCATCCAGAATAGTATCGAGCAAACCGGGGAAGCGCGCCTCAAGCTCGGCATTGCGCAGGCTGTTCATGTGTGTGACGCCTACAACCACCGTCCGCACAAGTCCGGCTTTCCGCAGCACGCTGAAATGGTGCGAGACTGAGGATTTTGGCCTATCCCCCTGCAACGGTGCGCAGGGCTGCGGCTGCAAAACCGAGAGCTTCTGCACAATGGAAAGCCGATACGGGTCAGACAAGGCGTGCAGAATGCAGGTCAGCTCAAACGCTTCCGCCGGAGGATGCTCGTACTGCTTCATGCGTCTTTTCCTGCCTCTGCCCTCTTGCGCGATCTTATAGTTCGATTATTGTCGAACTATTCCATCACGTGTTTCACCCGAAAAAAGGGCTACACCCATGCCAACATTGTTTGACCCCTATAGCTTAAAAGACGTCACTCTGCGCAACCGTATTACGGTGGCCCCCATGTGCCAGTATATGGCGCAGGATGGTGTGCCGAATGACTGGCACCATGTGCATTATGCTGGCCTCGCCCGCGGCGGCTCGGGGCTGGTGGTGGTGGAAGCCACCGGTGTTTCTCCCGAAGGCCGCATTACCCCCGCCTGCCTCGGCCTGTGGAATGATGAACAGGCTGCCGCTTTTGCCCCGATTGTAGAGTCCATTCGTAAAGCGGGCGCTGTTCCGGGCATCCAGCTTGCGCATGCAGGCCGCAAAGCCAGCGCCCACCGGCCGTGGGAAGGGGATGACCATATTCCCGAAGGGGACCCGAGCGGCTGGCAGCCCATCGGCCCCTCCGCCATTCCGTTTGGCGCCAACCTGCCCCGCACACCAACGGAAATGACGCTGGACGATATTGCCCGCGTCAAAGCCGATTTTGTCAAAGCCGCGGAACGCGCGCGGGATGTCGGCTTTCAGTGGCTGATGCTGCATTTTGCGCATGGCTATCTGGCCCAGAGCTTTTTCTCCCCCGACGCCAACAAACGCACGGACCAGTATGGCGGGTCTGCTGAAAACCGTGGCCGTTTTCTGGTGGAAACACTGGAGGCTGTGCGGGAGGTCTGGCCAGACAATCTGCCACTGACCATTCGATTTGGCGTGATTGAATTTAACGGTCATGATGATGAAAATTTGCGGGACTCTGTCTCTTTGCTTAAAAAACTCAAAGAGAAAGGGCTGGATTTTCTGGATGTCAGCATCGGCTTCTGCACGCCAGAGGCTCAGATTCCGTGGGGGCCTGCCTTTATGGCGCCTTACGCACACCAGATTAAACAGGAAACAGCACTCCCTGTCTCAACCTCATGGTACATCAGTGAAGGACGGCAGGCCGATGCCCTGATCCGCACCGGCACGCTGGATACAGTCTCCCTCGGCCGCCCGCTGCTGGCCGACCCGCACTGGCCCTACGTCGCAGCGCGCGCCGTGCACAAAAAACAGCCTGCCGAAGTCCTGCCCCCGCCTTATGGCTGGTGGCTGAACCGGTATCAGTAACCCGTACATGATTCGTTCTGCGCGGTTATTTTGCCGCGCAGAGCGAAAATTCTTTTACTGATTTATGGTTTTGAAGTTTTGGGAGAATGAGCATCTTCTGTTCATTCCCCCCAAATATCTGGACGCTTCAAAAGAACCAAAAAAAACATCCTGTTCCTGAAACGTGTTTTTCAGGACTCTTTTTTTGCATCCCGACGCACTGTTCCGGCCCCGGAAAACTCCGGTCCCGCACGGCGGCGGCATACTCTGCCACGGCTTTATCCACCTGCTCGCCAATGGCCGCAAAGCGTTTCACAAAACGTGGTGTAAAATCAGAGAAAAGCCCGAGCATGTCCTCACCCACCAGAACCTGGCCACCACAGGCCGGAGAGGCCCCGATGCCAATGGTCGGGATGGAAAGCGTTTCTGAAATTTCACGCGCCAGCGGTTCCATGGTGCTTTCAATCACAACAGAAAAAGCCCCGGCAGATTCAATGGCTTTTGCATCCTGCATGACCTGCTCGGCCTCACTCCCCCGCCCTACGGTGCGGAAGCCCCCGTGCGTATGCACAGCCTGCGGCTTCAGCCCGATATGCCCGATTACCGGAATCCCACGCTGGGTCAGAAAATGGACGGTTTCAGCCATTTCCACCCCACCTTCCAGTTTGACACACCCGGCACCCGTTTTGGCCATGATCTCCGCAGAGACGGCAAAAGCCTGCTGCGGGCTTTGCTGGTAGCTGCCAAACGGCAGATCAATCGCCACGCAGGCATTCTTGCTGCCACGCACCACGGCCTGCCCGTGCGCAATCATCATCTCGGGCGTTACGGCAAGGGTGGAGTCCATCCCGTACACCACCATCCCCAGAGAATCTCCCACCAGCAGAAGATCACAATGCGGGTCCATCAGGCGCGCCATGGGCGTGGTGTAAGCCGTCAGCGCGACAATGGGGGCATCCAGCGCCGCCAGAGAACGCGGAGTATGACGTCTGGCCGTCACATGTTTGCTCATGATGTTTCTCCTGCTCAAAAAGCTGATGAACGGCACCTTTCACGCCTGAGGGCGATGCTGTCCACCCATCGGGCACAAAGTTTTTTCCTGAATACGGAAAGAGAATGAAAACAGAGTGTTGACAACAGGCCGCCTGACCTCTAATTCCTGCCTCAACAACCCGGAGGGATGCCCGAGTGGCTAAAGGGGGCGGACTGTAAATCCGCTGGCGTACGCCTACGTTGGTTCGAATCCAACTCCCTCCACCATTTTCCTTAAAAATTCAGATAGACTTTAGCACTTTGCAAAGATGCATCGTGCGTAAAATCGTGCCGCGCGGTCTGCCGTGCAATTCATCCTTTGATGTGTTTTTAAGGATGAATGCTGATTACCGTGCCGCTTGCGTTCTATAATTCACTCTTCTTAAAAAACACGGCAGGCAGGACAACCGGCCTCTCCTGATTGTCCATGCCCGGTTCCTGCGCGCGCCACAGCGCTAATCACCCGCCCTTAAAGCCCGCGATGGTGAGAATAAGGGCGTAAACTCCATTTGAGAAAAGCAGGATCGTTAAAAACTTTGCGTTAAACCATCCTGTTTACGCACAAGGCCTCTTGTGAAGATCTCAGGACTTCCCCTGTCCATCCAGATACTTCCGCAGGCCTTTACGCCCCTTTTTCAGCAGAATTGGCAGAATCATCCGCCAGACGCGCGGCATCATCAGCATGAGTTGTGCCAGAATACCGTCCGAACTGGGGCAGAACACCTCCGCGCGCGGGCAGCGCAGCAGGCGCATCACAATTGCGGCAATCCCGTCTGCGGTGGCGGGGGCAGTCACAAAATTCAGCGGTGAGCCGCCATTATCAATCTCGCGCTTCAGCATGGGGGTATCCACCGCACCCGGAAACACGGAGGAGATATGGATGCCGCATTTGCGCACATCCTGCGCCAGAGAGAGCGCAAAGCCACGCAGCCCGAATTTGCTGGCGGTGTAAATGCTGCTGCCCTCCAGCGGCACAAGGGCGGCCATGGAGTTGATAAACACCACATGCCCGCCTGAGGGAATATGCGGCAGCAGCTTCATGGTCAGCAGGATGGGGGCTTCAAGATTAACCCCAAGCTGTGTTGCAACCGCCGTGGTATCCCCGCCGCCCATCCGCTGCGGCACAATCACGCCTGCACTATGCACAAGCACCTGCACCGGCCGCCCCAGAGAAGCAATCAGCGCAACGCTCTGCTCAATCTGTTCAGGCTTTGTCAGATCACACGCCAGAGGCGTGACAAAAGGCTGCTCCCCCTCGCCCCCGCTCCGGCTGAGCGCCAGAACATGGTATCCTGCCGCCACCAGACGGCTGACAAGCGGCACACCAATGCCACCCGCGGCCCCTGTTACAAGGGCCAGCGGACGGGTTGAAGAGCGAAGATGTTCTGTAATCGTCACGAGAGCAAAGCCATTCCAGTCATTGGGTTAGCATTCGCCCGTTTTGGTCAGACGTGCAAGAGAGCCCGTCTGGTTATCAGCCTTACAGCACGCGACCGGCTATGACCTTCAGCTTGCTGATCAGCGCGGGGTCCCGGGCTTCCGGGGCGGTAATCAGCGCATATTCCAGTGCCCTGTCACACCCGGCGGAGCACAGGCCGCGCGGCTGGCCAAGGGCCGGAATGACAGCTTTCACCAGAGCCTTGGCCTTAGCAGAATTGCCCTGCATGGTTTTAACGACGCTTTCCACCGTCACGTTATCATGATCTTCATGCCAGCAGTCATAATCCGTCACCATGGCGACGGTCGCGTAGCAAATCTCGGCTTCCCGCGCGAGCGTGGCTTCCGGCATGTTGGTCATCCCGATAACGGAGCAACCCCATGAGCGGTACAGGTTGCTTTCCGCACGGGTAGAGAACTGCGGGCCTTCCATCACCAGATAGGTGCCGCCGCGTGTGACATCCAGCCCCAGAGCGTTGCTCTGTGCTTCCAGCACATCGCCAATACGGGCGCACAGCGGGTCGGCCATGGAGATATGGGCAACGCAGCCTGTGTCAAAAAAGCTTTTTCCCGCCAGATCGTGCGGTCAATAAACTGATCGACAATCACAAAATGCCCCGGCGGCAGCTCTTCCTTGAGAGACCCGACTGCGGAGAGAGACACAATATCCGTCACGCCGGACATCTTCATCGCGGCAATATTGGCGCGGTAATTCAGGCGGCTGGGCGGAATGGGGTGCCCCCGTCCATGCCGCGGCAGAAACACGCAGCGCACACCCTCCAGCCTGCCAAACAGAAGCTGATCGGACGGCAGACCCCACGGGGTTTCAACAGTGCGCCATTCCTTCTCTTCCAGCCCGTCAATATCATACAGGCCGGACCCGCCGATAAGACCAATGACGGGTTCCACAACTTCATTTTGCGACATGAGACCAGATTCTCCGTTTCAGGATAACAAGCAAGCAGGCGAGAAAACACAGATACAGCACAACCCCAACCCCCAGCCTGCGTTTGTCATCCGCATGCGGCTGGAAACCCACGCCAGAAAGGTTGTGACATCCCGCGCTTCCTGCTGCGCGGTGGGCTGGGTACCATCCGCATACAGCACGGCATTGTCCCGCAGCGGCGGCGGCATGGCGGTGCGGTGCCCGATGGCATAAGGGTTGCAAACCCCATTTCCGGCAGCGCCGCATGGGTCTCAGCCCCAGCCGCTGTGAGGGAATTTTTTGCGGCTGTATAGCCTGTCAGCAAGGCATAGACACGGTCCGCTCCACCCGGATAGACCTGCGTAATCCGGGAGAGGTCGGGCGGCACGGCGCCACGGTTTGCCGCACGCGCAGCGTCAGTATCCGCATAAGGTCGGGGCAGCGCATCATCCGGCGTCGCTTTCCGGTGCCGCAGATGCCCCTCTGCGTCCTGCCCTGCCGCAACCTGCCATGAAGCTGCAAGAGCCGCGACCTGCTCCTGCGTCAGCCCTATGCCCCCAAAATCGGAAAACTGCACCTGTGTCAGGCTGTGGCAGGAGGCGCAGACCCCGGCAAACACGGCATAGCCCCGCTGCACGGCAGCCAGGTCAAAATGCCCGAATGGCCCTTTGAAAGACCAGTGCTGCGCCGGGGCATGTGCGGGCACATCGGCGGGTGGGGCTGCCTGTGCGGTCTCTCCGGCCACCTCCGCACCACTCAGCGCAGGCAGCAGAAGCATCGCCAGCAGAAGCCGTTGACGGACACGCACAGGCCACCGGGCCGGAACAGACAGCATCTTCAAGACCGAACCTCCTTGCGCGCGAACCGACTGTAAAACGGTAAAAAACCAAGGAAGTACAGATAGTAACCCAGAGTGGCCACGCGCCCTGCCAGCAACCAGCCGCCCTGCACATGGTGCCGCCCCGCAAGCCCGGCCACCACAAACGCGCAGACCAACCCCGCCAGAGCGAGGCGGGGCAGCCACTTAAGGCCACCCCAGCGCCCTGCGGCAAAGATTGCGGACGTGCCCCGATCCAGCCAGGGCACAAACAGCAGGATCGCCACCGCCCCACCTGATACCAGCAGCCCGAAAAACTTGGAGGGCACCGCCTGCAACATCCCGTAAAACGGCAGGAAGTACCATTCCGGCTCAATATCCGCAGGCGTGTGCAGGGGGTTGGCGGGGCGATAGTTCGCGGCCTCTGTCACCAGCCCCGGCCAGAAACACATCACCAGCGTGAACAGAATGGCCAGCACCACCACGCCCAGACCGTCCTTGACGGTAAAATAAGGATGGAACGGCAGCATCCGCGCCCGTTCCTGCCCGGCGGTGCCAGACGGGCTGGTGCTGCCCCGGGCATGCAGAACAGCCACATGCAGCATCACCATGCCTACAATGGTAAAAGCGAGCGTAAAATGCAGCACAAACATCCGGTGCAGCGTTGCCGTGCCCGGTGCATCCCCGCCCAGAAACACCCGTTCCAGCAGATTGCCAACCAGCGGGATGGCCCCTACGGCTTTCCCGGCAACATCCGCCCCCCAGTAGGACATCTGCCCCCACGGCAGGACGTAACCGGTAAACGCCGTGACCATCACCAGAATCAGCAGAACCGTCCCGACGTTCCACAACCCCTGACGCGGGGCGCGGTAGGAGCCGTAGCACAGCCCCCGGAACACATGCAGATACAGGGCAGCCATAAAAAACGAGGCCCCTGTCATGTGCAGGCTGCGCAGAAGCCAGCCAAAGGGCACACGCCGGTCCAGTGTCTCAACCGAGCTAAAAGCCAGTGTCGCATCAGGCGTATAGGTCAGCGCGAGAGTCAGGCCGCTCAGCAGCATAAGGGCCAGAACCGCCACCAGCATCGCGCCGATGGTCCAGAGCACATTCAGGTCTCGCGGCAGCAGAAACGCCATATAGTCCCGCACAAAAGCCCGTGCTGTCGGGGCCGGTCCGGTGTGACCCTGCACAGTACTGCCCCGTCCAGCACCCGCCACCGTTTCCGGCACCGATTGCGCGTGCTGCTGACATGCTGGTGTGTCTGCCATCCACTCCCCCTCACCCCTGCCAGAAACGGCGTCCAGAACGCCGTACAGAACAGTGTTGTCGTGTTTAACGATGAACGGCATGATCTTGCAATGATCGTCAGGAAGGCGCACCTCTAAGGCCTTGAGCAGGGCGCGGGTGAGCCTCCACCCGTGCGTGAGAGGAAAAAAGACCCGGCTATGATCTCGACCAAAGCGTATTCTCTGCCCGCCCATACCGCCCTGAAAACAGACGCCAAAGAGTGGTTTGAAACCCTGCGTGACAGGATCTGCGCTGCTTTTGAGCAAATAGAACAGGACGCCGTGCAGCAGAACACGCCCATCCTGCCCGGCCATGAGGCCGCGGGACGGTTCGAGCGGAAAAGCTGGAACCGCCTGAATGAGGACGGCACCCCGGGCGGCGGCGGCATTATGAGCGTCATGCGTGGCCGGGTGTTTGAAAAAGTCGGCGTCAATGTCTCCACAGTGGAAGGCACGTTCTCCCCGGAATTTGCCGCCACCATTCCCGGAGCCTCGGAAGACCCAAGGTTTTTTGCAACCGGTATCAGCCTCGTAGCACACATGTGCAGCCCGCTGGTACCTGCCGCGCATTTTAACACCCGCATGATCATCACCACACAGGGCTGGTTTGGCGGTGGCGGGGATATTACCCCCATGTTCCCGGAAAGTGCGGAGGCGATTGATGATGCCGCCCGCTTCCACGCAGGGTTTGAGCAGGCCTGCGCCCGCCATAACCCGGACTATTACCCGCGCTTTAAAGCCTGGTGTGACAAATATTTCTATCTGCCGCACCGCAATGAGCCGCGTGGGCTGGGCGGCATTTTCTATGACCGGCTGGACAGCGGCGATACAGCGCAGGACTTCGCCTTTACCAAAGATGTCGGCCTCGCCTTTCTGGAAACCTACCCCGAGATCATCCGGAACCGGATGATGGACTCCTGGACGCCGGAACAGCGGGATGCGCAGTTAATCCGCCGTGGCCGCTATGTGGAATTCAACCTCCTGCATGACCGTGGCACGCTGTTTGGGCTGAAAACCGGCGGCCATACGGAAGCCATTCTGATGAGCATGCCGCCGGAAGTAAAATGGCCCTGAGCGGCTGACCGTAATTTTGCCGCAGAGGACTGGTGCGGTCTGGCGGACCCGGTAAGACTCCACTCCCTGAGCCTCCCGGTTTCGCCCGCTTAAGAACGCCCAGACAAAGACAAGAACACAGGGAGGTTTTTCACACGTGCCACGCACTGATCAGCCAGATCGCCCCTCTTCCGCCCGTGCCATTTCACGCCGCCTGCTGCTGGGTGGTCTGGCGGGCAGCGCTGTCTCGTGTTTTCTCCCGCTGCGGGCCGCGCGCTCTGCATCGCCAGTTGCAGCCCAGCCCTCCTCCCTGATTGTCGGCGGCACTGCCGAGAGCATCTGCGGCCAGTGGGCAACGCTGCTGGCCCCTGTTCTGGCCGATAGCCTGCATTACCCCTCCTCTTTCCCCCTGCGTATGACCACCGGCTGGGATGGCGTAACCGGTGGCAATCTGTTTGATACGCAGCAGGAACAGGCCACACCCCCGGCTGGTCTGATTGTGCCGGGCTCCGGCCTGATTGCCGCCCTGCGGGGGGATTCCCGCGTGCATTATGATGCCCAGCGCTGGATCCCGGTTTTCATGAGCTGTCAGCCGACCGTCGCTGTAGGCAAGGTCAGCCTGCACCGCAGCTTTACCAGCTTCCTGCAGGGGCGGCCGCTGCGGGTTGCGGTGTCCACCCTCTCCGGTCCGGAACTGCCCACACTTGTCGCACTGGACCTTCTGGGCATGCACCCGCTACCCGTCGCCGGGTATGCCACGCCTGACGCCGCCATTGCCGCGCTGAAAGCCGGGAATGTAGACGTCATTCAGCTTCCGTTTGATGAAGATTATGAGGAGCGGATGGCCTCACTTCAGGATGAGGCCCCAGAGAACCAGCCGCTCTTCTCCAACATTCTGCCCGCCTCGACAGCCTCGCATTTGCGTCTGCCTCCAGATTTCACGACCATTTTCCGGCAGGAAAGAAAACGCCTGCCCGCCGGGCGGCTTTATGATGTGTGGAAAACAGCGGCGTCTGCTGCCAGCCTGAAAGCCGGGCTGATGCTGCCCAACCTCTCTCAGCCAGACCTTGTGGCCCGGTTCCGGCATGCCGCGCAGGTTGCGGCGGCGGGCCCTGCGCTCCGGGCCCACGCCAGAGAACAGAATCAGACCCTGATCGCCGGTCTTCCCTGCGCAACACTTTATGCGGATATGATGCCCGATCTGGACCGTATTCTGGCCCTGCGGCGCTGGCTGTCCGTCAACAGTCTGCGCTGGCGTGATCCCTCTGCCGGACGCGCGTTACCGGCGGCGGCGCAGCAGAATCCGAACTGACCCCTTATTCCCCGCATGGGGGTAAGCCACGCCCAGAATCCGGTGCCGCATATCGGCCCGGCCAAGCCAGTGCGGCAGTTCACGCCGCAGGATGCCGCCCTCCTGCCCCGTTCCAAGGCCGGTGACGACTTCCACGCAGCGCAGGCCGCTACGATAGGCGACATCCATAAATTCCATCAGCCGACGGAACGCATCCTCTGCAACCATACCGTGCAGGTCGAGCCGTCGCTCAACCTTCATCCGGCCATCGGTAAAGGTGCGCCAGCTATAGGTATCCACGCCGGGCGCACGCCGCCCGATTTCCTCCACGGGCGGCATCACACGCTGCACCCGTACAGGCGGAACCGCGGCAGGCACAAAAAGCGGCATCTCCACCGTCAGTAAGCGTCTTTTATGCCGGGGCTGTTTTTTCTGCGCCGCAGGAGGCAGCCGTTTGCCTCTGGCATCATCCGCCGCAGCGACCGCCTCTTCCTCAGCGGCACGGGCAGCGGACAGGGCACGATGCGGCACATGCAACGGGGCAACGTCCCGCACCACCATGGACCACAGCGTCTTTTCTTCTTCCCGTAAATGACGCCGCCTGACCACTGACATTCTTCTCCCAATAAAAACGGCCCCACGGCAAGCTTATCACCTGCCGGGGGGCCGTTTTTCAAGGGACCCGCGTATTTATATCTTGCCGGGACCTTGCCGGGACCTTGCCGGGGCACCTTACTGGGCCGCGGCAGGCTGCCCCATCTCGGCCAGAGAATGGCCGTCATATTTACCGGTCAGGCTCTTGAGGAAGGCAACAATGTCACTCACGTCCTGATCAGAAATCGCCGCATCCGGCGTCTGATATTTCGCCATTTTCCGCACGGCTTCATCCAGCGTCTTCACGCTGCCATCGTGGAAATACGGCGCGGTCTGATCAATATTCCGCAGGGTGGGCACCACAAAGCGGGAATGATCTTCAGGGTTGTGCGTCACATCAAAGCGGCCTTCATCAGCAGCCGTCAGCTTTCCACCACGGTCTTTAAAGTAATCGCCTTCCAGACCCATGGCTTCATACGCACCGCCACCCAGAGCAATACCGCTATGGCAGCCAGAGCAGCCAATGCTCTTGAACTTTTCATAGCCGCGTTTTGCCTGCTCACTCAGCGCGCTGGCGTTGCCTTTCAGATATTCATCAAACGGGCTGTCCGGTGTGATCAGCGTTTTTTCAAACTCGGCAATGGCTGTGGTGATGGTCGCCAGATCTATCTTGGCGTCCGGGCCAAAGGCGGACTGGAACAGCGGCGTGTACTCCGGGTTTGCTTCCAGCTTCTGCGCAACACCTGTCCAGTCATGTGAGCCCATTTCAACCGGGTTCATGACAGGGCCAGCCGCCTGAGCCGCCAGATCCTTCGCACGGCCGTTCCAGAACTGCGCGATTTTGAAATACGCGTCATACACCGTCGGCACATTGATCGGGCCTTTCTGCCCGCTAATGCCGGTAGCCGTCACCAGATGATCCACACCGCCGTGGTTCAGATCATGGCAGCTTGCGCAGTTAAGGGTGCCGTCACCAGACAACGTCTTATCAAAAAACAGCTTGCGGCCCAGCTCAACTTTGGCGGCATCCACCGGAATACTGGCAGGCACCGGGCGCACCGGCTCACCGGTAAACTGGCTGGCGGCCCCGGTATCCGCATAATATTTGCGGCGGGTGTCTTCCACCCATTTCAGCACGGCCTGACGGTCCCCGTCGGACAGATGCGCATGCCAGTGCATGAGCAGATACGCCGTGGGCGGCATGCGGTTCTGGGTAATGACTTCCTCAATGCGGGACAGTTGCTCTTCCGTCGGTGCTGTGCCGTTCTTGAAGGCTTCCAGAACAGGTTCAATCCGGAAATGGCGCAGACCCTGATGCAGGTCACTTTCCATCAACTGCTTGGCAATGGGCAGCTTGAAGTAAAACGGCAGGTCACGCCCAACAGCATGACAGTAATCACACCGAGCTTCCCGAATAACATTAAAAGCAGCAAGAGCTGCCGGGTCCTTCAAAGTAGGGGACGCAGCAGGTAATTGAGGTGCTGTGACGTGGTCAAAATGGGTAAGAAAAGCAATTGTTCCGCCATAAGCCAGAACACCGACCCCGACTAATGAGGCTATAAATCTGCGCAACACCACAACTCCTGAGTTTTTAGAAACACTGCATAGCTTTTATTCGCTGTTATCAGGGTTGTGTTTGATACATGTCAAAATGTCAAAACGATTATTTTCATAAAAATCATTCAAACAGTCGATGATCACGCCTCCGCTGCGTCCAGATCCTCCCGCAAACGTTGCCGCGCAATGGCGACATAGTCAGGGTCAATCTCAATCCCCACGCCAAAACACCCCAGACGCTGGGCGGCTAAAAGCGTTGTGCCGGTGCCCATAAACGGGTCCAGAACCTGCGCGTCCTCCTGCCCGTGCAGCAACAGGCACTGCTCCGGCAAAGCCACCGGGAAGGTACCGGGATGATCGAATTTCTGTTTGCGGTCACGCACCGTCTCATACGGGATAAACCACGCATCGCCCCGGCAGCGCCGGTCCTGCACATGGCCGCGGCGGGCGATATTGGACTTATCCTTATACGGCACTCCGGCACTCAGCCGGTCCAGCATGACATCCCCGTTCAGGGTGAAATGGAACAGATGCTCATGCCCGCGATGCAGGAAGCGCTGGCTGTTCATGGGTTTGAAATGCCCAAAACTGTCCTCACCCACCGAGATGGATTTGACCCACGAGATATGGTTTTGCAGCACAAACAGGTCCCGCAACCGCACTGCCAGTTCAAACGGCAGCCAGGGCTGGGCAGAAGAGCCTGAAATATTCAGGAAAAAGGAGCCATCCGCCCGCAGCACGCGCTTCAGGGCATGCGCGACCTCAAGCATCCAGTCCAGATACTCGTCCTCTTCCTTCCTGTCCGGATAGCTCCGGTAGGACAGGCCGATATTGTACGGGGGAGAGGTGATGATAACATCGACGGACTCTGCCTCCATCCGCCGCAGCGCACGCAGGCAGTCCCCTCGGATAATCTGTTGCTGGCCAACCTTATACCGCTGCGCGCGTGCAGGCGGTGCTAGTTTAGCCCCGGCCCGTGCTTTCACGCACTCCGCGCCGAAGCCAGACGCCAACTGCTGCCGTTCACACCCAGAAGGCGCTCGAACGTCCAGAGGTCAGAAAATTCCGTTACGGCATCCGTCCCGGTGAGGGGCTGCCCCTGCGCATCCGTCAGCAGGCTGATCTGATCAGAAACGATGCGGACATCAATCGACGCCCCGGTGCCCACATCCAGCGGGACCAGACGCACATCTTCAATCGCCAGAGAGCGAATCGCCTTGATTTCACTCCGCTGTTTTTCACCCGCCGCCTCGCGTGCGGCAATTGCGCTCTCAAAAGACGCATAAACAGCGGGGGTCAGGCGCGTCTGCAGGGTTGCGCGGTCCCCTTCTGCAAAGGCTTTGACCACCTGCTGGAAAGAGGTCTGCACACCAGAGAGAAACTGCTGCGGTGTAAACGCGCTATCCTGCCGCTGCACATCCACCAGCAACTGGCCCACGCGCGTTCCCTGCCCCGGAATATCACAGACAACAGCTTCAACCGGCTCTGCTTTCCCGTCGATCACCTTTCCGGCGGGGTCAGCGCGCGGGGGCACAGGCATGGGGGCAGGCTGGATGCCAACGCGCTTGCCCAGCACGCTGCGCAGACGCAGTGCGAGAAACGCCGCCACAAGGGCAAAAAGAATCAGGTCGACCGGAAAATGGCCGAAAGAAAAATCCATCTGTCACACATCCATGTTCGACCAGCCCGGGCTTCAGGCGCAGCCTTATCGTTCAGGAGACTGTTCCCTTATACATAGACAAGCCCCCTGCCTGTTACAATGCGTGTGCGTCGTCTCTCTGCCCCTTGCGGAAGTGGGTCCGCTGTCCCTAACTGCTGGAACCATGATTATTCTGCGGCACTGCGAAAGCGAATTCAACCGGCTGTACACCGCCACTGGGCGTGACCCCGGCCTGTCAGATCCCCCTTTGTCTGCTCAGGGCCGCGTGCATGCGCAGCGTCTGGTGCAGGAGCTTATGGGGGAAGGCATTACCCGCATCCTTGTCTCGCCCTTTACCCGGGCGCTGGAGACCGCGACCCCTCTGGCCCGTGCTCTGAACATTACGCCGGAAATCACCCCGCTGGTGCGCGAACGCGCCATGTATTCCTGTGATGAAGGCTCCCACGCCTCCACCCTGTGTGACACATGGCCACATCTGGATTTTGATGCGCTGGATGAAGTCTGGTGGACCGTCGCACCGGAAAGCGACGCCATGCTGCAAAACCGCGTGCAACGCTTCCGTAGCTTTATGACGCAGCAGCCGGATGCGGGCACAACGCTTGTGGTCTCCCACTGGTGGTTCCTGCTCGGGCTGTGCGGTGAAAGTCTGGAAAACGGGGACTGGCAGCACCTGAACCCGTAACAGGCTGGCGGGTCTCTACCGGATGCGAAAAATCGGGCTGCATAAAACCCCTCCCCATAAACATTGCAGAGGCCCCCAAACTCTGCGGGGCACTCTGAAAATCTCTTTAATGGTGTCCATCCCATTCTGGCGGTTGGCGAAGCCAGACCAGCATGCTACCGCTAAAAGCCTCAGTGTGACCTGATTAAGAAAGCGCATTTGTCCATGTCTGACTCTGACCAGCTTGCCCCGCCCGCCCTTCCTCTGGCTGTTAACCTGCAATACACGCGGATCTGTCCTTTGAAGTGCCCGCTGGCGCAGAAATTTTTGCAACACTGCGCTCTCAGCCCAGCATTGCCGTGAACATTGATGTTCAGGCCTCCAAACTTCAGGACGATGAGTCTGTTTATGAAGTAACGCTGGCAATCAAAACCGAAGCCAAGGAAGCCCCGGAAACAGAAGGCGGTGCCGCTGGCCGCACGGTGTTTATTGCCGAACTGGCCTACGCCGCTGTTGTCACCCTGACCAACCCGCCGCAGGAGCTTGTTGAGCCGATGCTGCTGGTTGAAGTGCCGCGTCTGATCTTCCCGTATGCCCGCAACATCATCAGCGATGTCACGCGTGACGGTGGCTTCCCGCCGATCGTACTTCAGCCGATCGACTTTGTCGCTCTGTGGCAGGCAAAGCGCGCGGAATTCCCGCAGACCGCAGGCAATGCCTGATGCTGATGGCCCGTGCCCCTGAAAAGGCACTGGCCACAGCTTAAAGCGGTTTTCTGAAAACCGGCGTTCGGAATTTCCCGGAGGCCGGTTTTTTATGCGCGGATTTTACTGTCAAGCACTCTGCGCCCCAGTCCGTCGCCTTAGTCCGTCGTGGTCCCCGGCCTGCCCAGAGCCGCCAGCATGGCCCGTGCATCCGGGGTCTTTGCAACGATAATCTCTGCCCATCCGGCAGCTTTCAGGACAGCGGCGGCAGCCTGTGAGATAGCGATCGCCCTTGTGCGAGTCGCCTGCGCGCGGCAAGACGCAGGCAGGGCCGCAATCCAGCCAGCCGCACTTTCGGAAGAAAAGAACAGGCAGGCGTTAATCCGCCCCCCCTGCAAGGCTTGCAGAACCTCCGGGGCAATCCGCCGGACCGGCCGCGCCGAGTACGCCACGCGCCGCACCACTGTAAACCCCGCCTGCCGCAGCCGGGCTGCCAGAGCCATCCCCTGCC
>NZ_BAJW01000061.1 GCF_000613905.1 Acetobacter persici JCM 25330 | reverse complement strand
CACTACAGTTGCATTTTGTGTCGTGAATGAGCGCGGATAGCATTGACCTGATGCGTTCGTCGAAAGACGGACCATCTGAGGATGTGAGAGACGGGTAGTCTGCGTTGTGCAAGTTTTACGACGAGGCGCCTGATTTCCTGAATGGACCAGCGGACAAGGACTGTCGTGTTTTACGTTGTGTTTTTTTCGGTTTCAGTGAGTTTGCCTGGTAACGGACACTGGCCATGACAGCATAGGTCAGCATGACCAGAGAGACATGCCGATGCCAACCATGTCAGGAGCGTGTCTCGTTATGATCAAGACCAAATTCGTTTTTGGCCGTCTCGAACCCTTCTTCGATCCTCCAGCGCGTCCCTTCAACGTTCACCAGTTCCTGCGTGGTTGTCCCTTTCGGGCTCCAGGTCGTAAAATAGGCAAGGTCCCCGTCAGCGATGTTTCGGCGGATCAACAGGCCACGTGTCCATGGTCCAGCTAAGCGCTAAACACACCAATCTGGCAGTTCGTTATCTTGCCGGCAGAGCCAGTATACTGCCGCCCGACACCGCAGGACGCCTGACCCTTCTTCAGAAAACCAGCCTCATCAATGACCAGCACGCCCTCTTCAGTGCCCAGATGCTGAATCACATAATCTCTGACGACATCACGAAGGGCATCGGCATCCCAGTGCCCGCGTCCCAGAAGCGCCTGCTGCCGCCATGGACCAGGATCTCCTGCGGCTTCCGCTCGCATCCATCACCTTCAATGCTGCGGCTCATGATTGGCGCTGAAGAAGTTCGAGGAGATGCCAGGGCAACACTTGCCCGCACAGGAGCCAGTGCCCTGACCACAAAAGAGCCATCCGGCGCGCCCCTCATCAATATCGGGCAGGTGAACCCTACGCCCGTAACAAGTAAGAGTTAAAACATGCAGGTCATTCCTTTAACCCCCACACCGTCACAGTCCCTGACTGTCTTGCTGGGTGGCCACGCCTGACCCGGTCACAGCCGGTCACGCTGCTTTGGCGCTGGAGGCCGTGCGATGAGCGCCCCCACGCTTCTTGAGGCCGCCGTATCGCTTGAATGGCAGGCCAAATACATCCGCCGCGCAACTGCCGTGGCCGATGCTCTTGCGCACTTTGCTGCTGGTGAACAGAAGCATAGGCAAGCCAGAAGAGCAGCCCTACAGAAATAGAGCAGAAGACAGGGGCAGTTCTGGACGCGGGCATACGGCACTGGTTCAGGCTGACGGGCCGGAAGGTCGTGGGAGACTGAACAGAAACCGTAGCGAACTATTGTATGGGGTCTTCTCACAAGGAAGGCCCCTTTTTTATGTGTTTATGAATTAAGAGTGTCCCTACCTAAAAAGGCTATTGGATAGGCGACCACATTTATTCGTTTTTTCTATATCAATATAGATAATTGCTATCTAACCCCCTCCTTCTCACTCTGCCCCCCCCTGAAAGCCTAGTGATCGTTTTAAGAGGGGGAATAAGAGGGGTAAAAATTTCCCTATTGTCGCCTAGCGCATTGTTGTTATTGGGAAATTTATCATCTGATGGCGGAAGGGGTGGGATTCGAACCCACGGTACGGTTACCCGCACGCCAGTTTTCAAGACTGGAGCCTTCAACCACTCGGCCACCCTTCCTGCATCAGATTGAGAGCCTTATAACTATGCTCGCGTTGCCTGTCCAGCGGGTGAAAATGGCTTTTGTCTGGGTTGTTTGTCTTCGGTCGGCTTGCTCTCAGGCGTTTGGAGTTGTAAAAGCCCGGTCCTTACATCCATCCATTCAGGGACGAGTTATGAAACAGCAGGCGAACCTGATCCGGGCCGGACAGGTCATCGAGCATGATGGCCGTCGCTGGACGGTGCTGAAACAGCAGATCATTACCCCCGGCAAGGGCGGCGCTTTCATTCAGGTGGAAATGCGCGACCTCAAAACGGGCAACAAAACCAACGAACGTTGGCGTACAGCCGACAGTGTCGAGCGCCTGATGACCGAAGACCGGGAATATCTGTATTCCTATACCGACGGTGAATCCCTCGTGCTGATGGACCCGGAAACGTTCGAGCAGACCATGATTCCGGTCGATCTGCTGGGTGATCAGGCACCGTTCCTGCAGGACAACATGACCATCAATGTCCACCTTGTGGAAGGCGACCCGGTCGGGATTGATCTGCCGCCGCAGGTCACGCTGGAAGTTGTTGAGGCGGATCCGGTGGTAAAAGGTCAGACGGCCAGCTCCTCCTACAAGCCTGCAAAACTCTCCAATGGTGCAAAGACCATGGTGCCCCCCTTCATTGAAGCCGGTGAACGTATTGTTGTCCGGACTGAAGACGGCTCTTACGTCGAACGCGCCAAAGACTGATCTTTCGCCTTACTCCAGACAGGACAAAACATAGTGGCCATGCGTCTTTCCCCCGTCATGATGGTGATGCAAACCGCTGCCCAGAAGGCGGCAAAGCGTCTCCTGCGCGATTTCAATGAAGTCGAGCAGCTTCAGGTAAGCATCAAGGGGCCGGGTGACTTTGTTTCTCAGGCTGACCTGAGGGCAGAACAGACCCTGCGTGAAGAGCTGGAACGGGCCCGCCCCGGCTATGCCTTCCTGATGGAGGAATCCGGCAAATCAGGTGGCGATAACTGGACATGGCGCTGGATTGTGGACCCGCTGGACGGCACCACAAACTTCCTGCACGGCATTCCGCACTGGGCCATTTCCATTGGCCTCCAGCGCAGACTGCCGGACGGCAAGATCGAACTGGCCGCGGGTCTGGTGTACAATCCGGCTTCCAATGAAATGTTCTGGGCGGAAAAAGGCACAGGCGCGTTTCTGAACGAACGCCGCATCCGTGTTTCTGCCGCCGGGACATGCAGGAATCCGTTTTTGCAACGGGTATCCCGTTTGCAAAAGTGCCTGCGCGCCAGCGTCTGCCGTTTGCCCGCGTCATGGGCAACCTCATGCCGCGTGTCGCCGGTATCCGTCGTTTTGGTGCCGCCGCACTCGACCTCGCATGGGTCGCGGCGGGCCGGTATGAAGGCTACTGGGAATTCGGTATCAAACCGTGGGACTGCGCCGCGGGCATCCTCATTGTCCGTGAAGCGGGTGGTCAGGTGACGGACCCCGCCGGGCTGGATCTTGATGATATGCCCGATGATGTGATGATTGTCGCAGGCAATGGTAACATGCACAGCAAGCTGCTGGATATCGTGGCCGAAAGCCTGAAAGAAACACCTTAAGTTCCCATACCGGAAAGGCAGTCTGCCGCCTGAGCAGGCTGCCTTTTTATATCCCCTCTAGTCACACACCGCAGAGCGCGTAAGGTGGACCCTCCATGCAGGCACCCTTCCCTTCTGCGCATGACGCGCCCGCTCTGACCGCGCATCATCGTGGCTTTTCCCTTCTGACAGAAGACGGCGAGTATCTTACACTCTCCGCACCAGAACTCCGCTCGCGGCTGGACAGCATGCCCTGCCCTCTGGTGGTCCATGCGCCATCATTTGCGCGCAAACTGGATCTGCCACCCCCGGGGCAGCCGTCCCCCTGGCTGGACCTGCTTGAACTCTTCACGTTTGTTTACCCGGCCCGGACTGCAGCCCCGACGCCTCGCGGGCTGGCGCTGGCGCTTGGACTGGAGGAAGAACAGATTGGCCGCGCTGAAGCTGATCTGCTCCCCACGCTAGTCGAAATCATGCTGACGGAACTGGCTCGTCAAAAAAACGGGCCTTTGGCGGACATGCTGGCGGCCCTGACAGTCCGGCTGGCGCAGGCAGGCTGGCCATGGGCAGGGACTGTTGCGGAAACACTTGGGCTGCCAAACAAGCTGGACGGCAAGGGCAATCTGCCAGAAGACGCCCTGCAACCGGGGGATGCCCTGCGGGTGTGGCGCGTTCTGCCAAAATGGGAAGACGTCGCCCCCCGGCCTCCCCCAGCGTCGCATCCCATTACTCCAGCGGAAGCCCGCACACGATTGCGGACTCTTCTGGGCGAAGGCTCAGAAAGCCGGGCTGGTCAGGCCGATTTCGCCAGCGTTTCCACCGCAGCGTTTGAGCCCCGTACCCATCGCGGCAACCCTGCCGTTGTGCTGGCGGAGGCCGGAACAGGCACAGGCAAAACACTGGGCTATATTGCGCCCGCAAGCGTCTGGGCACAACGCAATGGCGGCAGCGTGTGGATCAGCACCTATACGCGCCATCTGCAACGGCAGATTGAACAGGAAACGCATCGGCTTTTTCCAGACGACGCGACACGCCGCCATCATGTCGTGCTGCGCAAAGGCCGAGAGAACTATCTCTGCCTGCTGAACATGGAAGACGCCGTCAATAGTGCAGCCTCCCGCCCGGCAGGTGTCACCATCGCACTCTCCATGCTGGCCCTCTGGACCCGCGCCACAGCGGATGGAGATCTGCTGGGGGGTGATCTGCCCGGCTGGTTTGGTGATCTGTACGGTCAGGGAAACGTTTCCGGCGTGGCCGACCGTCGGGGTGAATGTATTCACGGAGCCTGCCCTCATTATCAGCGGTGTTTTGTGGAGCATACGATCCGCCGGGCACGGGAGGCGGATCTGGTGATCGCCAATCATGCTCTAGTTATGGCGCAGGCAGCGTATGCGCAGGCCGCAATGAGCGACGACGCCGAAGAGACTGAAGAAGACGCAACCCCGTCCCGCTATGTTTTTGATGAAGGCCATCATCTGGCGGATGCTGCGGATGGCGCGTTTTCCGCCGAACTGTCCGGACTGGAAGCGGCCGAACTTCGCCGCTGGCTACTGGGGGCCGAAGGCCGCCGCTCCCGTGCCCGTGGCCTGAAACGCCGGCTGGATGATCTGGTGGTCGGCTTCCCGCGACTGGAGGCACCGCTGGATGCAGCACTTATGGCCGCGCACGCCCTGCCCGCACCGGGCTGGTCTGCAAGACTGGCGGAGACAGATTCTTCAGAAAGCGGGCCGCCCGAACCTCCTCCAATAGACGATCCTGACGGGTTTCTGCCTGCGGCCCCTGTTTCACCAGAGCCCGTGCTAGAAAATCCGACCGAAAGCTTTCTGCACCTCCTGCGCCAGCAGGTGCTGGCACGGAGTGAAGACCGTCGACAAACGCACCAGTATGGTGCGCTGGAATGTGACCTGCATCCGCTTATCCCGGATCTGACAGAAGCGGGGCAAACGCTGGCCCGTGCGCTCAGCCGGATTGCAGAACCCCTGCGCACCCTTGCCGAACGACTTCAGGCCCGCTTGCAGGATGATGCAGACTCTCTGGACAGCGTGACCCGTGGCCGCATTGAAGCCATGGTCCGGGGGTTACGCCGCCGCGCCATCACCCGGCTGGATGCGTGGACGTCCATGCTGGATGCGCTGGATCAGCCGCCTCTGGCCGATACAACACCCACGCATATTCACTTCATCCGTCTGGACCGGCGGCAACAGCAGCGGCCCGGCGAACATGATGTTGGGCTGCATCGCCACTGGCTGGACCCTACCATTCCTTTTGCCGCCGTCATGGCCATGCCCTCGCAAGGCATGCTGATCACATCGGCCACCCTGCGTGATCAGTCAGACACTCAGCACAGGCAGGACGAACCGGAAACAGAGGAAACCGAGCGTGCGTGGGAAGCTGCGGAAGCCCGCACCGGAGCCAACCACTTCCCCTCCCCCGCCATTCGCGCCAGTCTGACCAGCCCGTTTGATTACGGCCGGCAGACCCGTACCTTTATTATTACGGACGTGGATCACGCCAGTATTGCCGATCTGGCCGCCGCATACCGCACACTGTTTGAAGCCTCAGGCGGCGGCGGACTAGGCCTGTTTACCGCCATTTCCCGCCTGCGGGGGGTGCACAGCCGTATTGCCCCGGCATTGGAAGATCAGGGTCTGCCACTTTACGCCCAGCATGTGGACGCCATGGATAACGCAACGCTGGTGGATATTTTCCGCACGGAAGAACATGCGTGCCTTCTAGGAACGGACGCCATGCGTGACGGCGTGGACGTTCCGGGCAATGCCCTGCGTCTGGTTGTGTTTGAACGGGTCCCCTGGCCGCGACCGGACATTCTGCACAGAGAACGCCGCATTCACCTCTCGGGCGGTGATACCACCGGATATGACGACAGGATTGCGCGCCTGCGGTTGCGTCAGGCTTTTGGGCGGCTGATCAGAAGTCAGTCTGACAAAGGCGTTTTTGTGCTGCTGGACCGTCGCACGCCCTCACGGCTGCTTTCAGCATTCCCACCCGGAGCAGAGGTCCGGCGTATGGGGCTGGCAGACGCAGCCCGGGAAATCAGAGCGTTTTTATAAATCGCGCAGTCCGGCTGCCAGATGGAGCGTGATACGCGAACCAAACAGGCAGACCAAAACGCACGTCCGGGCTTTGAGGCCCTTCGTCTTAAGCCGAGTTAGAGCGGCTTAAGTTCAGTCGCGGCAACTTTACCACGCTCGGTCACGAGTTCGTATGAGACCTTTTCGTTCTCATTCAGCCCACGCAGACCAGCAGCCTGCACAGCGGTGATATGAACAAACACATCCTTGCCCCCATCGTCAGGTGCGATGAAACCAAAGCCTTTAGTGGCATTAAACCATTTAACTGTACCGGTCGGCATAGGCGGGTAACTTTCCCAGATATCTCCTACCGGACAACCATATGACCGGTTACAGGATGTACTCATCGGGTCACGAAGATGCGGTCTTGTCAATCAAAATACCCATCTTCTGCGGTCCTTATCGGGCGTGTGCGCCCAGATGTTCTTCAAGGAATGCAAGGCTGCGCTTCTGCGCCAGCTTGTAGGCTTCCGGGTCAAACGATGCCCGTTGTGAACAGCCGAACCCATGCCCGGCACCATCGTACACGTAAATTTCAATTTCAGGATGTGCTGCACGAATGATGCTCACATCTGTGTGCGGAATACTGGTATCAGCCTCCCCAAAATGGAGCTGAACCGGGCAACGCGGAGTCTCATCAACCGCGATGCAATCCCGCCCCCATACCAGCTTACGGCAGCGGCAAAACGATCCGTCCGGCAAGAGGCTTCCCACGCCAGCAGGCCACCCCAGCAATACCCGATAAGACCAACATCCGCCTTCCCCAGCGCTGCGGCTGAGGCTTCAAGATCCAGCAGTGTTTCCGCCAGTGGAATCTGGCTGCGCAGAGCAAGGCCGGTCTGGATATCCGCTTTTTCATAACCCAGTTCCACACCCCGCTCGGCCCGGTCGAACACGGCCGGGGCAATCACGTGGAAACCGTGCTCGGCAAAGATGTCGCACACATGCCGGATATGCCCGTTCACACCAAAAATTTCCTGCACCACAACCAGCGCATACGGCATCTCCGCGTGGCCTGCTTCGTAAGCCGAAAACTCATGTCCATCGACCGCTTTCAACGTGATAATCTGTCCCATCCTGATCTCTCCCCTGAAGAAAAATGACATCACAAAGAAAGTTTTCCACATTTCTTGACTCAGGGGGAGGACAAACCTATCTCCTGTTCTGGCACTCCCGGGTGGGAGTGCTAACGCAACGCGGCGTTTATTACGCGCGGCAGATGCCGGTGGTGTTGCTTCCTGACAAGGGCGCCACCGCAGCAAACAGAATGTGGAGCGATCCATAATGACGAAGTTTCGTCCTTTACACGACCGGGTAGTCGTTCGTCGCCTTGCTGGCGAAGAAAAGACCGTCGGCGGCATCATCATTCCGGATACGGCTAAAGAAAAGCCCATGGAAGGAGAAGTGGTTTCTGCTGGTCCCGGCGCTCGCAATGAGCAGGGTCAGGTTGTAGCGCTTGATGTCAAGGCTGGTGACCGCGTCCTGTTCGGCAAATGGTCCGGTACGGAAGTGAAGATCGACGGCGAAGAGCTGCTGATCATGAAAGAAAGCGACATTCTGGGCGTGATTTCCGCCTGAGTGTCCCGCGCTGATCCGCTTTTCGACCTTATAAACTGATCTCTCACAGGAGAATTTGATATGGCTGCCAAAGACGTAAAGTTTGGTGGTGACGCTCGTCAGCGTATGCTGCGCGGCGTTGACATCCTCGCTGATGCCGTAAAAGTCACGCTCGGCCCCAAAGGCCGCAATGTTGTGCTCGACAAGAGCTTTGGCGCACCGCGCATCACCAAAGACGGTGTGTCTGTTGCCAAAGAAATCGAACTGGCTGACAAGTTCGAAAACATGGGCGCACAGATGCTGCGCGAAGTGGCGTCCAAAACCAACGATATCGCTGGTGACGGCACGACCACAGCAACCGTTCTGGCTCAGGCCATCGTGCGTGAAGGCCACAAGGCTGTTGCCGCTGGCATGAACCCGATGGACCTCAAGCGCGGGATCGACAAGGCCGTTCATGCCGTTGTTGAGGAACTGAAGAAGAACACCAAGAAGATCACCACCCCGGCGGAAACCGCTCAGGTCGGCACGATCTCCGCTAACGGTGAAGCCGAAATCGGCGAGATGATCTCCGAAGCCATGCAGAAAGTTGGCTCCGAAGGCGTTATCACCGTTGAAGAAGCCAAGCACTTCCAGACGGAACTGGACGTGGTTGAAGGCATGCAGTTCGACCGTGGTTACATCTCCCCCTACTTCGTGACCAACACGGAGAAGATGACGGCCGATCTGGAAAACCCCTACATCCTGATCCATGAAAAGAAGCTGTCTTCTCTTCAGCCGATTCTGCCGCTGCTTGAAGCCGTTGTGCAGTCCGGCCGTCCGCTGCTGATCATTGCAGAAGACGTGGACGGTGAAGCTCTGGCAACGCTGGTTGTCAACAAGCTGCGCGGTGGCCTGAAAATTGCTGCTGTTAAAGCTCCGGGCTTTGGTGACCGTCGTAAAGCCATGCTGGAAGATATCGCAATCCTGACCGGTGGTCAGGTCATCAGCGAAGATCTCGGCATCAAGCTGGAAACCGTCACGCTGCCCATGCTCGGTACGGCTAAAAAAGTCCGTATCGACAAAGAAAACACGACGATCGTTGATGGCGCCGGCAAGACCGACGAAATCAAAGGCCGTTGCAAGCAGATCCGTGCGCAGATCGAGGAAACCACCTCTGACTACGACCGTGAAAAGCTGCAGGAACGTCTGGCCAAACTGGCTGGCGGCGTTGCCGTGATCCGCGTTGGTGGCTCCACGGAAATCGAAGTGAAGGAACGCAAGGACCGCGTTGACGACGCTCTACACGCAACCCGCGCTGCCGTTGAAGAAGGCATTGTTCCGGGTGGTGGCACGGCTCTGGCCCGCGCTTCTGCAAAGCTGGCTCACCTGCACTATCATAACGACGATCAGCGCGTTGGTGGCGACATCATCCGCAAGGCTCTGCAGGCTCCCCTGCGCCAGATCGCTCATAATGCTGGTGAAGATGGTGCGGTCATCGCCAACAAAGTGCTGGAATCCGAAGACTACGCTTTCGGCTTCGATGCACAGGCTGGCGAATACAAGAACCTTGTTGACGCCGGTATTATCGACCCGACCAAGGTTGTCCGCACCGCCCTTCAGGACGCAGCTTCTGTTGCTGGCCTGCTGATCACGACGGAAGCCATGGTTGCAGAACGCCCTGAAAAGAAAGCCGCTCCGGCTGGCGGCCCTGACATGGGCGGTATGGGTGGTATGGACTTCTAAGAATAACATCTAGTTATTTTTTAGAGTTCTGAACACCAGACAACAAAAGGTGGATGTGCTGTGATAGCACATCCACCTTTTTTATTTTAAACCTAATGAATTGGTCCATGCATGAACCAAAATTTCATTATAAAATAATATTCTAGCATCTATTTTATGTATAATTAATCTACGCCTCAGCATGCGTATGGATTTAATTAACATCACTTGTTCTAAATCTTTAATGCTGGATAGACCTGAGCTTATAATTTAGAATATGCTCTGATTTGTTTTTTAAGCTCGGTCAATTGCCTCAGAGGAATAAGATGTCAGATTCACTTGCTTCTCCCAAAACGTTTTTAGAAGACGTGGAATGGACATGGGGTCCCCTTAACCTTCCTCCTATTACGACATCTTTGCGATTTGGCACTAATGGCCTGATTAAGGGATATGAGCACCCGAATGAACATTCCTGGACGCTGAAGGACGACATTCTTGAAATTCACGCGACAGACGGTCATTGCATGTGGCGGTTTGAGCAAGCCATTGACTCAGGCGATACCCTGACTTTCATCAGCTATCCTCAACAAGATCCTCTCTGGAATGTTTTCTTCGGTCTGAGCGCTTCAAAAGCAGATATTAATACCGTTATTGAGGCAAAAGAGCCATCATCTGCTCCTCAGACCACTGAAAAAAAAGCCGAAAAACCTGAAGGTATTCGTCTTGTTATCTGGGATCTTGACGATACGTTCTGGAAAGGTACTTTGTCAGAAGGTGAAATTATACCAGTCCAGAAGACTATTGATATTGTTAAGACCCTTAATAGCAGAGGTATTGTGAACGCCATTTGTTCACGCAATACGTTTGAAGATACAAAAAAACGCCTTGAGCAACTTGGAGTTTGGGATGATTTCGTGTTCCCCCGGATTGCCTGGGCTCCAAAAGGACCGCTCATTCAGGATATTATCGAAAAAATTCAACTGCGTCCTGAAACAGTCCTTTTTATTGATGATAATGTTACAAATCTTAATGAAGCCAAGCACTTTGTTCCTAAGCTCAATGTTGCGGAGCCCGATATTATTGACGGCCTGCTTGATGATCCCAGACTGATTGGCAAGCCTGACCCAGATCTAAGCCGCCTCAAACGCTATCAAGTACTTGAAACAAAACAGAATGATATGTCGGCCAGTGGCGGTGACAACGAAGCCTTCCTGCGAAAAAGCGATATTCGTGTGAGCTTCCATGCTGACGTGGATGCTGAATTTCCACGCATTCATGACCTGGTTAACCGAACCAATCAGCTAAATTTTACAAAAAATCGCTGGCCGGAAGATATCGAGGAAGCACGCCTTCGCTTTCAGGAAGAACTTGAAGCAGATTTCGACACAGATGTAGGCTATGTAAAAGTTGCTGACGCATACGGAAATTACGGCATTTGCGGCTTTTATCTTTCCAGAAAAAATAAGTTTCTCCATTTCCTTTTTTCATGCCGAACCATGAATATGGGCGTGGAGCAATTTGTATGGAGGAAACTGGGAGAACGTCATGTTCCAATCCAGGGCAAAGTGGGCTCAAACTTGGAGACACCAGTGGTAGACTGGATCCAGGTTGTTGATGATGTCGACAAAAGCTCGTCCGACGACCAGTCAAGCAGCAAGCGGCTACAGGTTTGTATTCGCGGTGCCTGCGATATGATGATGACATCCAATTTCCTCCGCACCAAGGTCAATACCTTGGAAGAACTGAATTATGCTTACGAAGGATGGGAAATCATTGCCTCACCTCGGTTTGTCGCTCTTTGTAAAGATATGAAAGATGAGCGAAATCGGAAAATTGTTGCCCGCCTCCCGGGCATTCCCCCAAATCGTTTTGAAACAGATGTTCTTGCTGAGACATCAGATGTGTATGTGTTTTCTTTCTCGCAGGAATCCTTCCACGGACTTTATCAATCCAAAACAACCGGATGATCATCCGATGGGCCATTTCGGCCTTCCCTATCACCTACCCGGTGGCCCGAAAGACAAGTTCGACTACACCGCCGTAACGTATGACGAACTGCTCAAATTTGGCGTGGAAGGTGTTTCAGAAGACCAGTGGAATTTCTTCCGAAATGAATTCACGTTCCTCGGAGGCTTCCAGAAAGATATATTCCTGCGTGACCTGCGTTATATGTTTAACCGCCTTTTGAACGCTCAAAAACGCGTCATTATTATTGGTCTTAACCAGTCTGTCGGACGTGATCAGAAGCTTCTAGAATTCTTTGGTGAAATCAACGCTCTGGTACGTCCACTCGCAACGAAATATGGCTTTGACTACATTGATATGAGTGATGTTCTGAAAACGGAAGATGATTTAGCCAAAGATGGAATGTTTGGGGGGGCGCACTTTGACCGTCCGGTCTATAAGGCTATCTCAGACAGAATTCTTAATTTGCTTCAGCCTGCGCACTAAGCCACTGTCCTATTCACTGGGTATCACGTCTGTTTTTACATCGTAGGTTGAATAATGATTGAAACGAAAAACTTTCAAGGGCAATCGGCCGTTGTATCCCCACCGGTTACTGATTTTCGCTGGGCTTTTGGGCCAACCAACGGGACACCTTTGTCCGACCAACTGATCCTCAGCCCGTCTGGAGAAATCAAAGGATACTCTCATCCTAATGAACGTTCCTGGCGTATAGAAAATTACCGTCTTTTGCTTTTGAATGAAGGCGGTGAAGTCATGTGGCGTTCAATCGAAGCTTTAAAGATCCAGAGGGGCTTCTTACAATCATTTTGGAACATCCTGGCACTCCGGACACACGCTTCATTCTCAATCAACGTGCTCTTATCGTGCCCGATGATACTGCCACCCCTGTTATAAAGCACGCCAAAGCACCCATTGAAACTCAGCCTGTCTCCCAGCCATCAGCCACACCCGCAGGTCTGTCTGACGCTGAATTCCTGTTCCCATCAGACCTTGAAGTCACAAACCTAAAAGTCGGGAAAGTGCTGCTGGTTGGCTCCTGCCTGACCGCGCTTTATCATGAGCAGCTTCAGGCACGGCACCCTGAAACGACATTTGATTATATCCCTTATAATTTCGTCAGCGTTCTTCCTGAGGCCCCGCCATCCCCTGTCTCGGACTATGATTTCCAGTATCTGCAAATCCCGCTACGCTCTGTATTGAGCGACCGCGTTATTTGGGGTTTTCGCTTTAACGAGGAAGGCTTTACCAAGACCATCCTGCAGGACGCTTACAGCATCATTGATGCCATGCTTTCCAGCGCGATGATCTACAATAATCGCCATGGCCTCCTGACATTCGTCTCCAATTTCATTGTGCCGCAGATGAGCACCGCATCCAGCATGTATGAACGCGGCAGCAACAATGATCTGGCGACGATCGTTCAGAGGCTGAATGACTATCTGAACGAAAAAGTCTCTGGCTATAAAAATGCTTATCTTCTGAATGTTGATTCCGTCGCATCAACGATTGGCAAGCGTTATATTCTGGATGACCTCGTTTATTTCTATTCGCACGGCGCTGTAACCTATCAGGATTGGGATGATTTTGGCTCTATTGCCAGAAATGAACCTATTCCTCCTCTGGAAACAGTTTATCCTGTCAAAAAAGATGCGTTCCTTGATGCTATCTTCCGACAGATGGTTACGGCCTACCGGACCACAAAGCAGGTAGATCAGGTCAAGGCGGTTGTGTTCGATCTGGATAACACGTTGTGGCGGGGTCAGATTGCCGAACATTATCGTCCCGAAGCACAGCCCTGGCCCCGTACTGATGGATGGCCTCTCGGAATCTGGGAAGCTATTCACTATCTGCGGGCCCGTGGCATCCTTGTCGCGATCTGCTCCAAAAATGACCATGACTACGTTAAGAACAGATGGGATGACGTTATTGAGCCCAAGCTGATTTCTCTGGACGATTTCTCATCCGTCAAAATCAACTGGACACCCAAGGCTCAGAACATTTCTGAAATCTGCAAAGAGTTCAATATCAAGCCAAAAAGCGTGGTTTTTGTTGATGACAACCCCGTAGAACGTGCTGCTGTTGCCTCAGCTCTGCCGGATGTGCGGGTTATCGGCGGCAATCCGTATCTGACACGCCGTATCCTCCTCTGGTCTGCTGAGACTCAGATTGCACTTATGACAGAAGAATCTGGCAAACGTGAAGAAATGATCCGCGGCCAGATTGAGCGCGAAGAAACCCGTTCCACAATGGACAGGTCTGAATTCCTTGCGTCTCTTCACTGCGAGGTCTCGTTCATCAATATCACCAGCACAGATCAGCCTGAATTTGGTCGCGCCCTCGAACTGACCAACAAGACCAATCAGTTCAACACGAACGGCCAACGCTGGTCTTTTGAAAATATTGCAGATTTTCTGAAGACTGGTGGGAAAATTCTTGCGTTCAAAGTCAAAGACAAATTCACCGAATATGGTCTTGTTGGGGTCCTTTACCTGAAAGGCACAGAAATCACGCAATACGTGATGAGTTGCCGTGTTCTGGGTATGGAAGTCGAAGAGTTTGTCGTTGCGGAAGCTGTCAAACTCCTACGCTCCGCCCGTACGGATGAAACAGACATCACGGCCACAATCAAGGAAACGCCTGACAACACCCCTTGCCGGGAAGTGTATCTGCGCGCCGGTTTCCGGGAAATCGCACTACAAGATGGCGTCAGACAATTTATTCTGGATGGTGACGAAGTGCCTATGATGCCACTTCACATCAAGAAGGCCTGACAAAAAAGCCCCCGTATCCTCAAAGATACGGAGGCTTTTTCTTAGATAATATAATCAATCGGTGGAAGCATCTGATCCATACTTAAGGCCGGCATGCCGGAATGCCTGGTTCCCACCTTCCGTGCAGGATTGCCGACCACCGTTGTGAAGGGAGGCACCGCTTCCAAAACAATTGAACCAGCACCTATTTTAGCCCCTTCCCCAACTTCAATATTTCCCAGTACCTTTGCTCCTGCGCCGATCAACACCCCGCGCCGCACTTTGGGATGACGGTCCCCGGAATGCTTCCCTGTCCCGCCCAAAGTAACTTCCTGCAGGATGGAGACATCGTCCTCAATGATGGACGTCTCCCCCACCACAATGCCTGTTCCGTGATCAAAGAGAATACGACGTCCAAGACGCGCCGCAGGGTGAATATCCACTCCAAAAAGCTCAGAGCCACGACTCTGCAAATGCAAAGCTAAATGCCGGCGTCCCGCACGCCAGAGCCAATGCGCCACCCGATAGCTCTGGACCGCATGAAAACCTTTAAAAAACAAAAATGGCGTCACGTAATCCGGGCATGCCGGGTCACGCTCACGAATGGCCACCATATCGGCCGCAGCAGCGCAGACGATCTCTGGCTGTGCGTCAAAACTTTCTTTCACTAACTCTGCCAGAGCATCTGCAGCAACAGACCTATCGCCCAGCTTCCGTCCCAGCAAAGCCGCCAGCGCAGAGGCAAAATCTGCGTGGCTTCGTATTCCGGTTGCCAGCAAGCCCCGCACAAGCGGATCGTGACACACACAGGCCTGCTCGACCATTTCCTGCCACAAGAGCTCCAGTTTTGGCGCGCATAGATTGAATTCGTCAAAATGACTGGAGAGGATAGAAGACGCGTGCGGCCTGTTCATACGCAGGTCCCTTTTCTTTCAGAAAATAGTGGCTCTGCCCTTATGGCTGGCCCTTAAAGTCCCATGGCATGCTTTACAAAGGCTTTCCTCAGCGACGGGAGCCGATGTACCCCCGCAATCCCAAGATCACGGGCGAGCCGAACCACGGGATTATTGTTGCTAAACAACCTATCCAGCGCATCCGTCGCTGCAAGCATAAGCATATTGGCGGGACGACAACGAACCTGATAGCGCGCCAGCAAAGCTGGAGCTCCCAGATCCTCACCTTTGGCATAAGCCGTCAGCAAAATATCGCTAAGAGCAATGATGTCCCTGAACCCCAGATTAAGCCCCTGCCCTGCAATCGGATGAATGCCATGCGCAGCATCCCCTACCAGTAACAAGCGTGTATCCGTATAACGCTGAGCATATTGAGCAGAGAGCGGATAAACCCAGCGGCGACCAACAGGCGTTACTTTTCCAAGTCTGCTGTTGCCCATGCGCCGCTCGACTTCCCGAGCAAACACATCATCCGGCAGGTCAGCAAAACGCTGAGCCAGAGCATCTTTGTCACTCCAGACAATCGCGGAAAGATAAGGATGCTCTTCCGTGCCAGCCATTGGCAACTGCGCGAAAGGCCCTGCGGGTAGGAAATGTTCCAAAGCCCCGTTATCATGCGGAAACTCATGTGCAATCGCACACACAATGGCCGTTTGTCCATAAGACAGCTTCGTCAGCGGGATACCAGCTTCAGATCGTAAGCGGCTTTTGCGCCCATCGGCAGCAACTACCAGAGCGGCCTTGAATGAGCGACCGTCTTTTAGATGAATATCTGCTCCGTCAGGTTTTCTAACCACCTTAGCCTCTGCTGGGGCTAATACTGTAATGTTCGGCTTACTATGAAGCTGGGCATTCAAAGCAACACGTAAGGCACGCGCCTCAACCATCCAGCCAAATGGCTGACGTGCGTCTTCCCGTGTGAATTCCAGAAAAAGGGAAGACGCTGGCTCACCCGGTCGACCATCTGTGACGAGAATATCTTCAATCGGGCCGGCCGGTAGCGGCAGAGCATCCCAGATACCCGCTTCTTCCAGCAGCTTTTTAGGACCAGCCGCAATTGCGTAGGCACGCCCATCAAAATCAGGATGTTCCATCGGCGGGAGATCAGCACGATCAACAATAGCAACCCGTATGCCTTCTACAGCCAGACTGCACGCCAGAGATCCCCCAACAGGGCCAGCTCCGATAATGCACACATCGACATCCTGCACTGGCGGATATGTAGATGTGACAGCATTCTGAACAGCAGATGCAGATACAGCAGCCATTGGCGTTCTTCCTCATACACAGCGCCCGCTGGTAAAGGCCGGAGAACCGGTCACGAGCAAACAACCGCCTTCCTTTTATCTCACCCAAGCAGAAAGACCAGAGAAGGAGGGTCGTCAACCAGCCAAAAATCTGGCATATTTATATGCGTACGACCTATATAGAGTTTAAACGCTGCCTTTTATCTTCGGTATTGAGCCTGCGAAAACACAAGGATTTGGATTTCATGAAGCTGGTGACCGCGATTATAAAGCCCTTCAAGCTTGATGATGTCCGTGAAGCCTTGGCCCCTTTGGGTATACAAGGGCTGACTGTATCTGAAGTCAAAGGCTTTGGACGTCAGAAAGGTCAGACAGAAATTTATCGCGGTGCAGAATATCGGATCAGTTTTCTTCCAAAAATTAAAATTGAGATTGCAGTTTCCGATGCTCTGGCAGACCAGGTTATTGAGGCTATTCTTGGAGCAGCTCACACTGGAAAAATTGGGGACGGAAAGATTTTTGTGAGTGAACTCAGTCGAGTAATTCGGATCAGGACACAGGAAAATGGTGAAGAAGCTTTATAGTTTCTACTTAAATTAGAATAAGAAATAAAACCACCAACAATAGATATAAATAACAAACCTAGAATCCCATCAGATATATATTTATAATTATATAGTTAATAATGATTTTTAGAGATATTTATTAAAAAATAAAATAACGCATTTTCAAATTTAATTAGGGAAATTATACTTCTCTCACAGCCCTTTTGGAAATTCGATATGGTGGGTTTTCAGGAGATCCTAGCAAATAGGCATCTTGCCCGGAATTACACGCAAGACGAAGCGCTATCCGTCTGATCTGACTGATGAGGAATGGGAGCGCATAGCGCCTTTGATGCCGCCTGCGAGTCGGTATGGTCGGAAGGGAACAACCAATTTCCGTGAGATCATTGATGCTCTGCACTATCTCTTAAGCTCAGGCTGCGGCAGGGAGATGCTACCGGTTTATTTTGGCCGATAGCAAACAGTTTA
>NZ_BAJW01000062.1 GCF_000613905.1 Acetobacter persici JCM 25330 | reverse complement strand
CGCCACCGGTAAAACGTCGCGTTGCTGATCCCGTGCTCCCGGCACAGGTCAGGAACAGAGACGCCGCCCTCAGCCTGGCGGATCACGCCCATAATCTGGGCGTCAGTAAAGCGATCACTCTTCATCAGAATCTCCTCATCCTCACGCTGAGAAAATTCTCATTCAAAAGCCACTCTTTTTATGGGGGGATTACCCTCCGACATACCGAAAAAGGCGCTCTTCAATGCCTGGCCTGAAGCTTTCTGCCGCCTTGGAGACTGATTTGCCCTGGCTGGTCACGGTCCCCGCTACTTCAATATAAAGAGTAGGATGACCTTTACAGAAAAGACTGAAATCAGCTTGCCCCTTGTAGTCCAGTTCTCGAATAAAAGGCTGTATTCTGAGATTCAAAGTGTCAGGTGCCTCCAGAAGCAGTCGGCGATACACGGCCAATTCGACCATGCTGCTAATTTTGTGGCCATTGATGCAAACCTCCTGCTGCCATGAAGGTAGATCCGGGTGGCGTTCAGTGACTTTCTGGCGAAACAGGCGCCAGAGGGTTTTGTCAGTATTGTAGCGGGAGACGATTTCCTGGCCACCATCACAGAATTCAAGCATCTGTGGTGTGGGAGTAACAAGCAGTTCACGGGAGATGCGCGCATAGTGGTCCAACTCTGCCGGACGGAAGAACTGGTCTGACAGCCAGTGTGGCATCTGGTTATTGAAGCGGTCATAAGTCATGGGTGTTGTCCTGAAGAACTTTATGTCTGTGCAGCAACGAACTGTTCGATAGCGACACATGATGAGTGGGAAGATGAAAAGTGTGATGAGGACGTCTGTCGGGATCAATCCTGCTGCACAGATGGTCCGTCCAGAATGGCTTTCGTCACGCGATTGAATTTCTGGTTGATCACACGCGTAAGGACCACGGCCCCTTCAAGGACAGAGGTATCGTAGACATTTCCTTCCAGACACTCGGCGAGGGTAAAACTCAGAAGGCGATGCAGCGCTGCAATCTGGTAGACATCAGCTTCGACGGCAGACGCTATAGAGTCATGATGTGACATGGATATTTTTTGCTCTCGTTCAAAAGGGATAAGAACGAGGCCTCATTCATCCAAAAACCGGAAGGAAGGGAAGAAGTCCAAAATCCTTTGGGGAATGGAGAGTAAGAAACCTCAAAAAAATGAGGGAAATAATATGAGGGTTAATATAAATAAGAACTAAATTTATCAATAATTAGAATAAGTTTTTAACAATATAATTTACTGATTTTAAATATAAAAAGAAGCCATCCGAACTGCGGGACTCGAACCCGGAGAACGGGATGAGTTGCATTCGAAACCTTCATGATTTCATCAAGGAAAACGCTAAAAAACGTCCTTCTTGGTAACGATTTATGAGAAACACTTTGGAGAAGAAGTAAGTTCTCGTCAAGAGACTTTCCAAAGCATTTAAAACGGTGAGGGGCTGCCTGCAATGCTGTGTCGGGTCTGCGGGTTTGATGCGGGGAAGGGTGTGGGACTGCGGGAACGAGATGGCTCGATAAGCGGCTGATGTTTCATTTTATGATTTTTCGTGGTGAGCAAAGCAGAAAGCCGTTCGATTTCATTTTGAGCTGCATTTTTCTCGTCTTTATGGGCTCTGTTCCAATCTGTAATGCGCTTCTGGCGTGCTTGCGCGATACGGTCAAAACGTTGGTCGAGCCATGTTGCAAGTTTCTGTGGATCAGCCATGGCAGAGAATTCAGCGTCATACGTTTTTTTGAAGCTTTGAAGTGCTGGTTTGCTCTTCTCACTCAGGACGGTTCGAATAGGCTGTGGTGGTTCCGAGCGGAGCCCGACGATATGGAGCAGGGCTTGCACTACAAAGCGCAAGACTTCCAGAAATTCATAGAAAAGCGCGTCAGTCCTTTTCTCAAGTTTTCTGGCTTTGCCAGTGAGACGGGGCCAGAGACTTTTCTCAGATTCCTGCCACTCTCGTTTTGCGACGATATAATGGTCAAAGCTTTTTCTGAGCTGCTTCTGGTAGGGTGTAAGCTGTCTGCGCCATGTGGCTATTGTCTTCCCCCGATCAAGAGGCTTCCAGCTTGCTTCAGGTGCCTGCTGGTTAAGAATAGCGCGTTGTTGTGCAATGGCTTTCCTGATCTCTTTCCGAAAACGGGCCTCCTCTGCGCTTACGATCTGCACAGAAGAGGAGGAAGGGAGTGGTTCTGTCGTTAGACTATCAACGTCAGCTATTCGTTTGAGCCAGAGTTCTTTTCGCCATGAGGGGATTTTCGGACGTTTTATAACCGGTGATTTTCTGGGCACTGGCTGAGTGTCAGATGGTTTGGGAATGGGGTATTCATTATAAAAGTCTGCGGTCGTTCGACGGATCGGCAGGCGTGTGCTCTGAATGTTGACGTCTCGTTCATGTTCCGTTTGGCTCTGCTCTTCTGAAAGCAGGTTTCGAAAGTCTGCTGCTTTGACTTTTGCCAGACGGGTAAAGCTTCCCACCAGAAGACCATCACTGGTTTCGATAATATGAGCACCCGGTCGTGTCTCTTTACGGTCGCCTTCGCGTAGTGTCAGAGAGTGGTTTTTCAAGGCGGCCCGGAAAGCCTTTAACCCGTCTGATTGGGACCAGAGAGACGTGACCAGCTTTTTCAGTGCAGGAAGGTCAAGCCCTTGTCGTTCTGTGATGCGTCGAGCCTCTGAGGTATAGGCAGCGCGGGGTTTTGCATCATCAGCAACAGGAACGAGCACATCTACCTGTTCTGCTTCACTGTGACGACTTTCCTTGCGCAAGGCTTTGGCAATCGCCTTGTCATGTCGACCAGCCACCAGTTTGTGCCCAAGTCGGATTTCTTCAAGCCGGGCGACTTTCTCCATGCGCATCCATGTGAACCGGCTTTCCAGAACATGATCCTGTTGCCACTCTGGAGGATCATGTGCCCGTGGGTGCTTCCGTCCTTCTGGTGGATGACAAGGGTAAGGTGTTCGGGGTCTGCGTGGAGTTCGTCACACATACGACGGGCAAAGGCTGAAAGCTGTTCATCGGTCATCGCTTCATCTGGATTGAAGGCGATATGACGGAGACCATATTTCAGCCCTTCACGATGGGCTTCGCGCATATGGTCATGCAGGAGCCATTCAGACCCGGACAGAACTCTGATAGCTTCATTTTTCGCACCATGCAGAACATGGCGGGCAATGGCACCCGCTCCGCTCTTTGTTTTTATCCTGCTTTCCTTGACGATCATTGGTCATGCCCTCACAGGACTTTCAATGACGCGTCATGTCAGCTGCGTCGCACGTGCGAGGGGCTGACCTGAAGGAAGGGCTTTTGCGTGACCGTGCCAGCATCTGGTCGAGTTGACCGATCAGCATGTCAAGATCATCCAGCACACATCCGCACTGGATGGCGTCACCACAATTTGCCGAGCGAGCCAATTGATTGAGGTTGTTGCCAACTTGGGAAAGCTGATGGCGTATTCCGCGCAGTTCGTCGGAAACGTGTCGCCCATCATGATCAGACAGTTCTGCACCGATCAGAAGAGAACGTATCCAGTGGGCTGTTGTGGCATGGCCATGAGAGCGAGCGATATGGTTCCAGCGCATCAGCTCATCTGGGGATGCTCTGACGGAAAGACGAGATGTTCGAGGTATAGGCATGCTTAGTCTCCTTGCTTAAGAGGGGGTCAACGGGGGAGATTTCTCCCCCTTGCCAGCTGTCGAATGGACCCGGAACGGGTAGCCATTTGGCACTGCTGGCTCCTCTTAAAGATAACCTATCGAGATGCCCGATTTCCCGTTTTTGTTTTTATGCAAGAAGCGAAAACGAAAAAAGTGGATATAATAGCAGTAGCTCAAAAATTGGGTCTTCGCGGTCGGGTCACTACTGGTATGATTGAAAAAAGCTGTTGTAGTGGTGATCTCCCACAAATAGGCATTGTGGATATCCGTGAATTCTCAATCAGGTAATCGGTATAGCCGTTCAGGGAGTTGTCAGCTTCATCTGCTATAATAACAATTCTATCGCAGTCCTTTCTCATGATGAAACATACAATCGGCGGAATTTTATGTGTGGTCAAAGTATCGATTCTCTGGCTGTAAAATTTAGGTCAAAACTAACGATCATATGTATCGTAGAAGCTGATATATGTCATATCTTGTTTGTTTTTCTGTTTTTCTTAGCTTCTTTTGGGTTTGCTTCAGAAGTGAAAGCCGAGAATTTCACATTTACTCAGGCCGTAGAAGATGCCTGGTCTATTGATCCTGATCGCAATGAATTGACTACAAATTATCACTCGGCATCAAGACGGGCTGTGGCTGCTAGGTCGTGGTTTGCTGGTGGTCCAACTGTGTCAGGCCAGTATTTTGATGACCATGCCATAGGTAGTAACGAAGGATACACAACCTACCAGGGTGGTGTGTCTGTTCCTTTTTGGCTTCCTGGACAAGGTAGCGCAACTGTGGGAGTTGCTAGAGCAGAAGCGCTTACCATCCAGGAACGGCTGCATGTGGCGCGAATGGCGGTGGCCATGAGAGTTCTGGATACATCAGCCAACGTCGTTATGGCTCAGCGCCGACTGGCAATCGCACGCATCCAGAAAGACACACTGGAAAAAATCCGGGCCTCAGTAATCCATGGGAAGCACATCGGGGAGGTGACTCTTGCCGATCAGCAGATCATCGCTTCTGAAATCGCAAATGCAGCCAATGAATATTCCCAGTCTGAAGAGCGGGTCGAGACAGCGACCTCAGCGCTTCGTATCTTGCTGGGTCGCCCGACCGTCCCCGATATCCTCTCTTTTGACAATGTGGCGTTAGCGCATGACGGACTCTTCTCTGCCGAAGCTCTCGAAAATAATGACCCTCGCGTCAGAGCCGCCCGTCAGGCCGTGCGTACAGCGGAAGCTGGCGTGCATCTCGCCAAAGCCTCCTTCATGCCGAACCCTGAAGTTGGCGTAGCTGCAATTCACGAAAAACAGTATGGCAGCCCGTGGGACGACCGCGTGGGGGTAACAGTTTCCCTCCCGCTTCCCAGCGATGTCCGCAACGTCCCCATGGAAACGGACGCCCGCAACAAGCTGGCAGCGGCTATCAGTCAGGAGCAGCAGGCTCGCCGCAACGTCAGGCAGGAACTTGCTCAGGTTTTTTCTCATCTGACAGCCACGAAAGATATGTTCAGAAATTCTGTTCTGTCCGCCGAGAATATGAACAGGCGCGCAAATGAGATGAATCGATCATGCAGGTCGGTGAGACATCATTGGTCGAACTGTTACGAGCCAGATCCGCTGCCAGCAGTGCTTTGCAGCTCCGCAATCAGGCGGAAGTTGCCTGGCACGCTGCCATCATACGAACATTGATCGCCGCAGGAGAATTCCAGTGACTACTTCATCTGCCTCCATGAAAGACTGGAAATATTTACTCTGTATCATGATTATTTTTCGTATTACTGAGTCGCCTGCACGAGCCGCTGACAGTGCGCCGACTGTTATAATGGGAGAGGCGGCGCAGAAGAATTCTGCTCTGGTAATCTCGATCGCAAGGAGTGGTACACTCGCAAAAAATCTGGATGCAATGGGAACCGTCACAGCCGAGGCGGGGCATGTCGTCCGTATTCACCCGGCAGGGTCCGGTAAAGTTCTGAATGTTGCTGTGGTACCTGGTCAGCATGTGCACAAAGGAGAGACGCTTCTTACCTATCAGGATCATTCATTACATCTGGTCCGCCTTGAAATGACAAGAGCACAGGCGGCACTGACGACAGCGTATGCGGCCTCTCAGAATGCAGCGTCAGCCTATCACCGGGGGCATGAACTGGAAGGAACAACAGTTGCAGCAGGAGAGACCAGGCGTCGCCTGGCCGTATTCCAGGCAGCAAAAGACGATGTTATAGCCCGACAGGCTGATGTAGATACGCTGAAGCATCAACTTGAAGAAGAATACAACTCCGTTACGGAATCAGATAAAGCCCAGACCAGTCCGCTGGACGAGACATCGTCAATCATTGCGCCGACCACAGCAGAAGTACAGAGTGTGTTCGTTGGCGTTGCTGACGACATTTCCCCTGCGACGGAACTGATAGGCCTGACAGACATGTCATCTGTATGGATTGTTTCTGACATCCTGCCTCAGGATGCCGCTCAGGTGGTCCAGGGCGGCGAGCAGACCACCGAACTCACATCGGACACAGGGACGACATTACTGAAATCGAAAATAACTTCAGTAGGGAGCATGGCGGATCCGGTCACAGGCCTCGTCCGCGTCATAAGCACGGCCTCCAATCCAGATGGCAGTCTTCATCCAGGCATGTTCCTCAATACCCATCTGCCAACACGCGAAAAGACGGCAGGCATCATTGTGCCGGAGAACGCTGTCACAGAAATCAACGGCGTAAGCACTGTGTTTGTGCCGGTGAGTTCAAACCGGTTTCGACCACAGGAAGTGCATGTTGGTGTTACGGGCAATGGACAGAAAGTCATTACCTCTGGCCTCTCCGCAGGTGAGCGGATCGTAACGCAAGGCGCATTCGCCCTGAAGGCGGTGATGCTGGTGTCAGATATGAATGATGGAGACTGAGAGCGTCATGCGTAGCGTTCTCTCCGCCCTGCAGACCCGACGCTGGCTGGTCCTTGGGGTAATCTGCCTGACGTTCATCGCCGGGTGTATGATCGTGCGTGGCCTTCCCGTGGAAGCCGTGCCCGACATTTCGCCCCGGCAGGTGCTCGTTTCTGTTGTTGCTCCGGGCCTCGCTACGGAAGAAGTCGAACGGCTGATCACCTTTCCGATCGAGGCCAGTATGGCCGGCATCCCGGAGATGACAGATCTCCGGTCGGTCTCCCGTTCAGGAGTCTCGGTCGTTTACATCCAGTTCGCGGATGAGACGGACATCAATCTTGACCGTGCCCGTGTGGAAGAACGGATTCAGCAGGCCAGAGGCACGATATCTGTGCCGGGAGTCAGTGTGAATATCGGGCCACTCGCTACAGGCCTTGGTGAAATCATGCAGTTGCAGATCAAAGGCGACGGTTATTCGCTGATGGATCTGAACCGTCTGATGACATGGACTGTCGCGCCGCAGTTGAAACTGGTTCCAGGCGTCGTGGACGTCAACGTGAACGGCGGTGCCGAACAGACATTTCAGGTCACTCTCGATCAGGCCCGCCTTATGGCACTGGGTGTGTCAGTTGATGACGTCTTCCGGGCGGTGGATGGCAATAACTCCGCATCAGGAGGTGGATGGATTGAGCATGGTGAAGAACAGCAAATCGTTGTCGGACGCGGCCTGATCGGTTCACTTGATGACTTTGGGTCCATTCCCGTCCGGACCAACACCAACGGTTCCGCCATTTTTCTGCGGGATGTCGGGCACATTTCCATGGGACCGAGAACACGACTTGGTGCTGTCACGCGTGATGGTCAGGGCGAGGTTGTCATTGGCGTCATCATGATGCGCATGGGAGCGAGTTCCGACACCACCTTAGCTGCCATCGAAGCAGCACTTCCCGGCATTCGTCAATCTCTCCCTAAAGGTGTGACGCTTGACCCTTATTATGTGCGTTCGACGCTGACAGACAGCACCATCAGGACCGTGAAGGAAAATCTTGTCGTTGGAGCACTCTTGGTCATCAGTGTTCTGATCGTGGTGATCGGTGACTGGCGGGCGTCCCTGGTTATCGCGTCTGTCATCCCGTTTGCGCTCGTCTGTGCCATGACTGGAATGCGCTGGTTCGGAATTTCCGCCAATCTGCTCAGTCTTGGCGCCATCGACTTCGGCATGATCGTCGATAGTTCCCTCGTCGTGGTCGAAAATCTCATGACCCATCGTGCTCGTGACCGGGCCAGTGGACAGAATACGTCGCCGGCTTCTCTCGCAGTCTCAGCAGCAACCGAAGTACTCCGTCCCGTAAGTTTCGGCATTCTTGTCATTGTGATGGTCTACCTGCCGATCCTGACATTGCAGGATATCGAAGGCAAAATGTTCCGCCCCATGGCGCAGACGGTCATCATGGCGCTGTTGGCCTCTCTGTTTTACTGTGTTGTCGGGATACCGGTGATTGCGGCTTTGGCGATGAGGTCTGCAAGTCATCATGACGATACCCGTCTGGTTGCTTTTCTTCGTCGTGGTTATGGTCCTGTGCTTAACTGGTGTGAAAACCGACCACGGACCCTGTTTGGCACAACTTTCGCGATTTTTGCTTTTTCTGTCTGGATCGGTCTGCATCTGGGTGGCGAGTTCATTCCGTCTCTCGACGAAGGGGCCCTGACGGTAACTACGACACGACTGCCCAGCATTTCGCTGCCCGAGGCCTTGAAGGAGGTCAACCTTCAGGAGCGTATCCTGCGTCGCTTTCCCGAGGTCACCAGCGTTGTGAGCAATACAGGAACATCAGCCATTCCGACTGATCCGATGGGCGTTAACGAGACAGACAGTTTCATTTTTCTGAGGCCACCATCACAGTGGACCACGGCGCATACGCAGGAGGGGCTCGTTACGGCGATGAGTCAGGTGCTGAGCACTGAACTGCCCGGAATGGAGCAGTCATGGAGCCAGCCAGTGCAGATGCGGATGGATGACCTCCTGTCCGGTGTCAGGACCCAGATTGCCGTTTCGATCTATGGGGATGATCTCGCTACGCTGGCGCGGCTGGGGGACAGGGTAGCGAGTGTCATGAAAACCATTCCCGGTGCGGCTGACGTGGCTCCACAGGGAGACGGCACCGTTTCTTTCGTCCATATCGACATTGATCGTCGAAAGGCGGCGCGGCTGGGTATTTCCCAGCAGGAACTTCTGAACGTAGTTGAAGCGGTCGGCGGTCATATTGGACGGCCCGTCACAGTCGGTAACGCACTGATCAGCACGCAGGTCCGTTTCGATCCCGCCCAGGCAGGCACACGTGACCAGATCGCCCGCCTGAGAGTCCGCCGCGCCGATGGCCGAGGAGCGGTCCTGCTTTCAGAGATCGCGGAGGTCACGCTACAGGACGGTCCTCCCCGTATCAGCCGGGATAATATCCGCCGTCGTCTGATCGTGCAGGCCAATGTTCGTGGGCGAGACCTCAGCTCCTTTGTTGCCGAAGCACAGAAGGCAGTCAGCAGAAAAATCACCATGCCTCCCGGTTATCGCATCGTGTGGGCGGGTCAGTTCCAGAACCTGAAGTCAGCCATGCACGCCTGGGAGGTGTCGTGCCGCTTGCATTGGTATTGATTTTTGCCCTGCTTGTCGTTGCGCTGAATTCCGTCTGGCTGGCCGGGCTTGTTTTCGTCAATCTGCCAGTTGCCGCGACAGGTGGCATCCTGGCCCTCGCTCTGCGTGGCCTGCCATTCAGCGTCTCCGCGGGGATCGGTTTTATTGCGCTGTTCGGTGTGGCGGTTCTGAATGGCGTGGTACTCATCACCGCCATTAATTCCCTGCGCGTGGCGGGCCGGGATGCTGCTCGTGCCGCGTATGACGCCGCGGAAGAACGTTTCCGGCCGGTCATGGCGACAGCTCTGGTCGCCAGTCTTGGTTTCATTCCCATGGCAGTCTCGACCAGTGCCGGTGCCGAAGTTGAACGCCCTCTGGCGACCGTCGTCATTGGTGGTCTGATCTCCTCGACACTCCTGACCCTGCTTGTGCTGCCCTCCCTCTACGCGCGTATCATGAAAAATCGCATCGCATGAAAATCCTGATTATCGAAGACGAGCCCGCTCTGGGCTCGGCAGTAAGAGACCGCGTGCGCCAGGCCGGACATGTCGTCGACTGGTTCAAAACCCTGACAGATGCCCGGGCAGCCCTTATTGCCTCTTCTTATGATTTCCTACTGCTGGATCTTGGTCTTCCAGACGGTAATGGTCGGGATCTGCTACGGGAAATCCGGCGGGACTGTTCATCTCTGGCCATCCTGATCACGACAGCTCAGGATCAGGTCAGTGACAGAATCGCGGGGCTGTCAGAAGGCGCGGATGATTATATTGTCAAACCTTATGATCTCGACGAACTCGTTGCCCGTATCGACGCTGTTGCCAGGCGTTACGCGGCCCTTCCAGACAATGTGGTCATGGTGGGCACTATCAGGATCGACCTCGCGCGCCGTCAGCTTGAACGCAATGACCAGAAGGTTGATCTGTCTGCGCGTGAATGGGCTATTGTCGAACTTCTTGCACGCCGGCCTGGAGCAGTCTGCAGTCGTGAGCAGATTGAAGACGCCCTTTATGGTCTTAGTGACGATGTGGAAAGCAACGCCATTGAAGTTTTCGTCAGTAGGATAAGGAAGAAAACCGGACCTGGTCTGATCATGACAGTCAGGGGTAGAGGCTATTGTCTCGCGGAGAACACGTCCCGATGAAGCGCTGGAGTCTGGCGTCCCGTATCGTGTCCGGAACACTGATCATCGTGCTTGGCGCACTGGTGCTTCTCAGTATTCTTGTTGCGGCCTTTACCCGATATGAAGTTACGGAGCGTCTTGACAACTCGTTACAGGAAGTGGCCGAGCGTCTGGAGTTTGTCATCAGTGAACTGGACAAAACCGACAAGGCTTCCGCCACCCCAGGTGGTCAGATTGCGCAACTCCCCGGGGTGAACCGGCGAACGCTGGCCTACCAGATCACCACACCGGACGGTCGCCTTGAGGTCAGGTCACAGAATGCGCCGGAGACGCTATTCGTACCACGTCTGAAGTCAGGATTTTACAACATCTCATTATTCAGAGTGTATGTCATACCATCAGCGTCTGGTCGCCATTACATTCTGGTGGGTGAGCCGACTTTTCACAGAAATGAAGCTGTCAGGCGGGCTATTCTGATTTCAGTTCTGCCAATGGTAATATTTTTCCCGGCGATCTGGGTTCTGGTCCGCTGGCGTGTCCGTCGCGCCATGCGTCCTCTGACCAGCCTTCAGCAGGAAATCAGGAGCCGGGGAGGATCGAATCTGGCCCCCGTTCCCCCATTGGATCTCCCCGAAGAACTGGTGTCCATTCACTCGGCCGTCAATCTTCTGCTTGAACGTCTGAAAATGGCGCTTTCGACAGAGCGCGCTTTTGCGGCCAACGCGGCCCATGAGTTGCGCAATCCAGTAGGAGCGCTTCTTGCGCAGGTTCAGGTTCTCAGAAATTTACTTGTAGGGTCGGACTATGAAGAGCGTGCAACGATCATCATGCAGCAGGCCCGCAGAATTGGCCGGATGATGGAAAAGCTGCTTCAGCTTTCACGAGCGACATCAGGGATCGCACTGACAGGGAACATGTTCGATCTGGTGCCTGTCATTCGATTTCTGGCAGAAGAACTGGAGCGGGAAAAAAACCAGACGATTGAATTTTCTGGAGCATCTCATCTCATGATCCTGGGCGATATGGATGCAACAGGTATCCTGTTTCGCAATCTTCTCGAAAACGCCGTTCTTCATGGTTCATCTGCGCAAGCCGTCAGTGTGATCATCACGCAAGATCATAAAGTCCTGATCTGCAATGATTGCGAACAGCTGCCATCTGAAATTTTGCGGGATATGGAAAAGCCTTTCGTCAGAGGAAAGACCGATGCCGAAGGCAGCGGCCTCGGCATGGCGATTGCGCGACAGATAGCTCAGCAGCTGCATGCCGACATGGTGGTGAGTTCGCCTATACCTGGAACGGACAGAGGCGTCCTAGTGACAGTGCGATTGCAGGTCAGTTAGATCAAAGATTACGTCTGAGCGGACCAGGAACTCTGACGCTCTATCCATCAGATCCTGGGACTAAACAGTTCGCGTCCGCTGAGACGTTGCATTTCGGAATACACGACGTCGAAGCGTCCACGTCGTGCATTCCATGTTGACCAAATTCCATGTCCAGTTTTTCACTACGCTATTTGCCCCAGAACGATTCCTCCCACTGCACTGAGAACAACGACGACCATTGGTGGCGCTCGCCAGAGTGTCAGCAGAGCGAAGCCGACAAGGACAAGTCCAAAATCGCCTGATGACTTGACGGCACTCGTCCAGACAGGTGTGTACAATGCCGCGCCCAGCAGGCCGACAACACTTGCATTGACACCACGCATGACCGCCTGCGCTGCAGGACGACTACCGAAGGAATCCCAGAAGGGCAATACACCGATGAGGATGAGGATCCCAGGCAGAAAGATACCAAGCAAGGCAAGGAAGGCACCCGCTACACCGTGGGGTGGGAGTTTGACGATCACACCGAGATAGGCAGCAAACGTAAAGAGCGGTCCCGGAACTGCCTGTGCTGCGCCATAGCCGGCAAGAAAAGCGTCATTACTGACGAAACCTGGTATCACAAAAGCTTCTTGTAATAATGGCAGCACCACATGACCGCCGCCAAACACGAGCGCGCCAGACTGGTAGAAGGCATTGAACAGTGAAAATCCTCCGGGTGCGCCATGGCGTCCAAGGATAGGGAGAGCAAAGAGCAACATTACAAAGACCAGAAGTGCAGCCGCCCCAACACGGCGCGATACGGGCACGGTGACATGTCCGCTGTCCGATGGGGCAATAGCGCGACAGAACCGCAGGCCGATAATGCCGCCGATGGCAATAGCGCCGATCTGGGCAAAAGGCGAGGTAATGAGAAGAATGGTGAGCGCAGCTATCACCGCGATGGAACCGCGGATCCGATCCGGACACAGCGTTCGCGCCATGCCCCACACGGCCTGTGCGACTATGGCCACGGCGACGAGTTTCAATCCATGCAAAAGACCGAGGCCAATCGGCCCCCTGAGTGCACTCGCGCCATAGGCGAAGAGAACAAGGACGAATGCCGAAGGCAGAGTAAAGCCGATCCACGCGGCGACGCCGCCAAGATAGCCGGCCCGCATCAGACCAATAGAAAACCCCACTTGGCTGCTCGCCGGACCGGGCAGAAACTGGCAGAGCCCTACAAGATCCGCATAGGCGCGCTCATCAAGCCACCGGCGTCGGACGACAAACTCATTGCGGAAATACCCGATATGCGCGATCGGTCCGCCAAAGCAGGTCACGCCCAGCCGGAGGAAAATAAACAGAACTTCCCATGCGGTGGCCGTTCGTTGACGTTCTGGCGCTCGACTGCAGGGCGCGGTGGTCATCGGGGTGAGCCCTTTAAATTCCGGACAGGTTCAAGGCAGGTATCGTACGCATTTTAAGAACGCTATGCCAACAGATCGACTCCTGCAATCACAAAAAGTCTGCATAAGTCTGCGAGGAATGGTAATCATTTCTCCCTTAATAAGGCGAAGCATAACCTGGTGCTGTCGGGTAGGTTGGCGCTTCGGAACCAACAGTAGCAGCGACAACCCCTGCGATAAGACTGGTTGCTGCAGCCATCAGAAGATACTGTTCGCCTGACTGCATCCAATAATAACCTACAGGGGGAGCCCAGAGCCCCCGCCGTCCTCGCCAGTCACTGACCATCCAGCGCTGCTCACGCGGGCCGGAATAATAGTCGCCTCTCCGCCAATGTTTCATGTGGCCATAGCCATGACCCTTATCGTGATGGTCATGCACTCCACGTGCCCAGGGAGGGGCTGCATAAGCAGAGGAACAGGTCATAAAAAGACTGACTGACAGGAGAGCTATCGTGAATCGTTTTGTCATAGGCACCTCCTATGAGGCTCATGAAGAAAGCACGGCCTTACGGCTTTTGTGTGAACAGAGGATTGGCGCGTTGATCTCCATGCAGCATCATACGGTCTAAAACCCCGTCTTTCAGAATAACCTGATGGAACACCGCCGCCATACCATGGCCTGTTGCAATCGCGACAACCAACCATGCATTCCAGTGATGGATGGTTTGAATCCAATGAAGTAGCGCAGCCGGGAAGCGGGTAAATGGTGAGGGTATCAGGAAGCCAAAAAAACTCATGGCCTGTCCCGCTCCCCATCGCCAGAGGTAGCCAAGAACGATCTCAGCCAGAAGCAGCACATAGAGCGTATATTCCACGCTCATAACAAAGCAACGGTCGAGCGGCCTCAGAAGGTATGACAACTGACGGCCTTTCGTCAGGCGCCAGGCAATGCGGAACCCCATGATGGCCGTCAACAGGATGCCTGCTGTCAGATGCGCAACGACCATCAGATGATGAACTGGTTTTGCAGGCCAACCCCAGCTTTCGCCAAGAGCAAACTGAAACAGCACCAGAAAGGCGGTTGCCCAGTGAAAGGCAATCGTCGGCCAGTCATAGCGCTGGGTATGCCTGATATCCAGTATGCGCCTCCTCCTAGACAGTAGAGATTAAACTCTTATTGTTACCATGAAAATCCTGACAGGAACCTGAACGGACAAAGATTTTGAATAATAAATTCTATTGAAAATAACTCACAGTATTATAATTAATTATTTGTTGTCATGTGGAAATTGAAGTCCTATCCCTGAACATAATTCAGATTGCTAACGGATAATCTTATGTCGCGACTTCATCCTCTCGCTGAACGTCATGCTGTCGAGAAACTTGGCTGGCTGCGTGCCGCCGTTCTTGGCGCCAATGATGGGACGCTTTCCACCGGAAGCCTAATTGTTGGTGTTGCCAGTTCTCATGCGACACACGGCAGTATCCTCATCGCAGGATTATCCGCGCTGGTGGCGGGTGCCCTCTCCATGGCAGCCGGGGAGTATGTTTCGGTCAGTTCTCAGCGGGATTCAGAACAAGCCGACATCGCCCGTGAAAAACAGGAGCTGGCTACGGACTGGGACGGAGAAGTAACTGAACTGGCGGGGATCTATCAGCAGCGTGGCCTGGATGCAGATCTTTCCCATAAGGTGGCAGTCGCCTCATGCAGCATGATGCCCTCGGCGCTCATGCTAGAGATGAACTGGGGCTTTCAGAAGCTACAGCAGCCAGACCCATTCAGGCAGCATTTGCATCAGCTTCAGCTTTTTCGTCAGGGGCCGTGTTGCCCGTTCTGGCAGCCGTTCTGGTGCCTGTTTCGTGGGTGTCCTGGAGTGTCTCCCTGACGTCCGTCGTGGTTCTTGCCATTCTGGGAATTGTTGGTGCAGTCGCTGGTGGCGCAGCTCCCTTGCGCCCGGCGCTGCGCGTGACGTTCTGGGGTGTTGTGGCGATGATTGTTACCGGCGGGATCGGACACTTGTTCGGCGTGTAACGCAGCAGCAGCTATCCAAAAGATACCCATCAATGGCAGGAACAGTGAATTCAAACCCCACTTAAATTAATATCATTCATCATTAATAAATCCCAATAATAGACAATAATGGTTGGCTATTTATTGGTTTAATCATAAAATAACAAATTAAGAAGTATTGCAAAATTATTAAATTTTTTCTCATTCCTATTGTAATTCAAGGGGAAAAGTTACTATATTTCAATATATTTTTTCTTTCTCAGCTCTTAGAAAAAGAATTCATCAATTAAACGAAAATAACTCGACAACACGTTCCTAGAACACTGGATCTTTGTACAATGATCGATACCTGTAGGGTACTCATGGTCTTTCCCCTCTTCAACGCAAGCTCATTCTGGAACTATCAAGAAACCTGTGATCTAACGAACGCACGCTATCCTGCGGCACCTCTTGGTCTTATTACAGTTGCAGCGCTGCTGCCTGAAAACTGGGAAATACGGCTGGTAAACCGAAACACCGAACAGCTGGATGATGCAGATTTTGACTGGGCCGATATTGTCATGACTGGCGGGATGCTGCCGCAACGCAACGATGCCCTGCGTATTATCGAAATGTGTCGTACCCTTGGCAAGCCGGTCGTGATCGGTGGCCCCGATGTTACGTCCAGCCCCCACCTTTACAGTGCAGCAAATTTTCAGGTTCTGGGCGAAGCCGAGGAAATCATGATTGATTTCATCACGGCATGGCGGCGTGGTGACAGGCAAGGCGTATTCAAAGCGGAGATGGGCAAAACAGATGTTACAAAAAGCCCTCTGCCGCGTTTTGATTTATTGAAGCTGGATCAGTATCTGCACGTTGGCGTTCAGTTTTCACGTGGGTGTCCCTTTAGTTGTGAGTTCTGTGATATTATCGAACTCTACGGTAGGGTGCCGCGCACCAAGACCAATGCACAGGTCATAGCAGAGCTTAATGCCCTGTACGCTCTTGGCTATCGCGGACATGTCGATTTTGTGGATGACAACCTGATAGGCAACAAGAAAGCACTTAAAAAATTTCTACCAGACCTCAAACAGTGGCAGAATACAAAGAATTTTCCATTTGAATTCTCAACAGAAGCTTCAATTAACCTCGCGGATGATCCCGATTTGCTGCGTAGCCTGTCTGAGACAAATTTCTTTGCCATATTCGTCGGTATCGAAAGTCCAGATACAGAGTCTCTGGTGCTCATGCAAAAAAAGCAGAATACAAGGCGGAGCTTACAGCAGAGCATCGAGACAATCCACAAAGCAGGAATTTTTGTTAATGCTGGCTTTATCGTCGGGTTTGATAGCGAAAAAGGCAGCATTGCTAAAGGCATGATCGAATGTATCGAAGAGACATCGATCCCGGTCTGCATGGTGGGTCTGCTTTACGCCCTGCCCACAACGCAATTGACTCGCCGCCTTTTTGCCGAAGGTCGTCTTTTTTCCGGCAGTGAACAGACCCAGTCGGGCGATCAGTGTACCGCTGGACTTAATTTCGAAACAAAACGCCCACGGCGTGACGTGCTGAATGATTACAGAACAGTGCTTGCCGCAATCTATGATCCGACTGCTTATTTCGGCCGGGTCCGCAGGCTTGGCCGAATGCTCAAGCGTGAACGCACGCACCGAATGATAAAAGGAGATCTACGCAGTTTTATCCGGCTGCTTTTCCGCATCCACCGGGCCGGACCGGGAACGACCGGGCAGTTCTGGCGTATGATACTGGGCTGCGCTTTGCATAACCCCAAAGCACTCCCTTATGTGGTCATGACAAGTGCGCTTTACCTTCACCTTGGTCCATTTTCACGGCAGGTCATTGCTGAAATTGACGAGGAAATAGCAAATATAGATCAAGGTCGGTGGAGCCCTCCACCTGTCATGCAACCTATTGAAGTCGAGCTTATGGCAATCTGACTTGTATTAAGATCTGGAAGCAATGTGCACACACATCGTTTGCCGGCTTCCAGTTTATCCAGTGCCATGGAAAACCATTTTTTCAACTGATGCACAGAAAGTTTCCTGGTCATCGCACGAACATCAGATCAGAGGTTCGGGAAGTTAACTGTCTTAACCGAGCCCGATTGCAGACCCTGATCCTTATCGAAGGAAGGGTGCACTGTGCAGTTGTGGTAATCCCCCCATAAAAAGAGTGGCTTTTGAATGAGAATTTTCTCAACGTAAGGATGAGGAGATTCTGATGAAGAGTGATCGCTTTACTGATGCCCAGATCATGGGTGTGATCCGCCAGGCTGAGTGCGGGGTCTCTGTTCCTGATCTGTGCCGGGAGCATGGGATCAGCAACGCCACGTTTTACCGGTGGCGTGCGAAATATGGCTGCATGGATGCCTCAATGATCAGTCAGATGAAGGCTCTGGAAGAGGAGAACCGTCGGCTGAAGCGGATG
>NZ_BAJW01000063.1 GCF_000613905.1 Acetobacter persici JCM 25330 | reverse complement strand
CCCAGCGCCCCCTGCCCACCCTTGCGATGATCCGCCCCCGGGCCGGTTCCTTCATTTTTGACGCAGAAGAAGCCGCCGTGATGCAGAACGATATTCGGGCTGCACGGGCGGCGGGGCTGACCGGGGTGGTGCTGGGCGCGCTCCGGCCAGACCGACGTCTGGACCATGAACTGCTCCTGCGCCAGTGCGATGCCTGTGGCCCTCTGGAACGCACGCTGCACCGCGCGTTTGACCTGACGCAGGATCCGTTTGCAGAGCTGGAATTTGCCATTTCCGCAGGCTTTACACGTATTCTGACCTCCGGCCAGAAACCGACCGCGCCAGAAGGTGCCGACTGCCTCGCCCGGTTACAGAAACAGGCGGCAGGACGGCTTGTCATTCTGGCGGGAAGCGGGGTGAAAGCCGGAAATGTTGCGGCTCTGATCCGCCAGACCGGCGTGACGGAAGTCCATGCCTCCTGCCGCAAACCTTCTGTTGCGGACCCGGAGGATGTGGCTTTGGGTTTTGCCTCTCAACCTGTCGTGACAGATGCTGACGCCATCCGCGCCTGATGGCCGCCACACGGCAGACCGGAAGCCAGCCCGCATGAACCTGCTCGATCTGAGCGTCATGCTGGCGTATCTGGCGGGCATGCCTCTGCTGGCCGTCCTGCTCTCTGGCAAACAATCCTCCACCAGCGCCTATCTGGAAGGCGGGCATGATCTGCCTGGTGGGCACTGTGCCTGTCTATGGTCGCGACGGAAACATCCACACTGACCGTTATCAGTGTGCCCGGCGTGGCTTTTGGCAACGGGATGGTTTTTGTCGGGCTGGCGCTGGGGTATCTGCTGGGCCGGGCGATTGTCGCGTGGAAATTCCTGCCACTTTACAGTTCAGGCCGTATGCTGAGCGCCTACGATTATCTGGGCCAGCGCTTTGGCGCACGGATGCAGCGCGTTGCCTCTGCAACCTTTCTGGGCACGCGCGTTCTGGCCGAGGCTGTCCGGCTGTTTGCAGGCATGCGGCCTCTGACAGCCATGCTCGCGGCAACGCATATGGCCGTGCCCCACATGGTTCTTCTGACAACTGTTGTCGGGATCACGCTTTTTTATACGTTATGCGGCGGCTTGCGCGCGGTTGTGTGGTCAGACGCTATTCAGTTCTGCCTGTATCTGGGTGGTTCGGCCATCTGCGCCGCGCTGCTGATGCACGGTCTGCCCGCAGGCAGCTTCAGTGCGTTGCAGCATGCCGGGAAGTTCGCTCTGTTCGCCCATGCAAGCACGCCTTTCAGCAGCGCGTTTACCCCCATTGCGGCCATTGGGGGCGGAACACTGATGACGCTGGCCTCCCACGGCACAGACCAGCTTATGGTCCAGCGCGTGCTGCCGCCCGCAGCCTGAAAGAAGCCCGCATGGCCCTGATGGGCAGCGCCGTGGGCGTCACCGCGCTATTTTTCCTGTTGTCTGGCGTTGGGATTTTGCTGTGGCTGTATCACGGGCAGGTTCCGTTGCAGGAGACAGGACTGTCCTCACCCGATGCGATTTTCCCGGACTATATTGTGCATGGTCTGCCCGCTGGCCTGCGCGGGCTGATGGTGGCGGCCATTCTGGCGGCAACAATGGGTTCTCTGTCCTCAACCCTTTCCGCAATGACGGCCGCCACGGTAGGAGATTTCTCCGCACTCTGCACAAAGCTGGGCGGCCTCCTGTCCCTCAGCCCGCTGGGGCTGGCACGGGCATTTACAGTCTTCTGGAGTGTGATTCTTGTAGGCTGCTCACTGCTGTTTGCGCAGGGGAGCCAGTCTGCGGTGCTGCTGGGCTTTTCCATTGCAGCCTGCGGGTATGGCCCTATGCTGGGGACATTTCTGGCAGGTATGGCCATCCCCTCGGCCCGTGCAACGGAGCTGATTCCGGCCTTCTGCCTGACCGTGCCGCTCGTTTTGCTGGCGATGGCGACAGTCCGGCCCGCCGGGCACCCACTTGCCTTCCCCTGGCTCATTCTGACAGGCATCCTTCTGCTGTTTTTCTTTGCGACCAGCCTGCGTCTAGCGCGCGGCCTTTTCTCACGCTCTGCACGGAACTCTGACGCATGACCCACCTCCCCCGCCGCGCCCTTGCACGCCAGAGTGGTAAGGCTCTTCTTGGGCTGGGGGGAGCCTTCGTCGCGTCCCGCCTGGCATCCGGCGTCCCGGCGCAGGCTGCAACACCTGCGCACGCCACCCCTTGCCAGAAAACGCCTGCGGGCCGCGTGAAAATCGGGTTTGAAAAACTGCGGGAGCAAGGTTACGCGCCGCTGCGGGGTCACAAGGTTGGTGTGATTGCCAACGTCGCCAGCGTGGATAATTCCCTCACCTCTATTGTAGACTGCCTGCATCAGGCACCGGGCGTGCAGCTTCAGGCCATTTTCGGGCCGGAGCATGGCTTTCGCGGGTCCATGCGGGAAGGCTTTTCCGAACCGGAAATGCAGGACTCGGAAACCGGCTGCACCGTGTATGATATTTACACAAAAACCGGAGACGCCCTGAAAAATATCCTGAAAAAATCAGCTATCACACTTCTTGTTTTTGATATTCAGGATACGGGCTCCCGGTTCTACACCTATATCTGGACGCTCTATGACTGCATGATGCGTGCGCCGAGCTTGGGCTCCCCATGCTGGTGCTGGACCGCCCCAACCCGATTTCCGGACTGGACGCCTCCGGCCCGGTGCTGGACCCGCGACTGGCCTCTTTTGTTGGCCGCGCGCCCATTGCCCTGCGTCATGGCATGACGGTTGCGGAACTCGCCCGTCTGTTCAATGCCGTTTTTGTTTCTGCACAAACAGGCAAAAAAGCCACGCTGGATATCATCCCGATGGAACGCTGGCAGCGGGACATGTTTTTTGAAGAGACGGGCCTGACATGGTGCCCGCCCAGCCCCAACATGCCCACTCCGTTAACAGCGCTGGTCTATCCGGGCACCTGCCTGTTTGAAGGTACCAGTTTTTCCGTCGGGCGCGGCACAACCATGCCGTTTTTGTATCTGGGGAGCGCCGCAGCCGATGGCCGCGTCTGGGCGCAGGCGGCCACAAAAGCCGGATGTGCAGGCACGGCCTTCCGGGATGTGTGGTTCACATCCCTTGTAGACCCTTTCAAGAATACGCTGCTGCACGGGCTGCACTGCGCCGTGACGGACCGTAACAGCTTTGACCCTATCGCCACCGGCATGACGCTGCTCAGCACCGGGCGGCATCTGGCTGGCCCGTCTTTCTGGCGGGGGAATGGAAAAACTTTTGACCAGCTTTGCGGAAACGCGCAGATCCGCCCCATGCTGGATAAAGGGGCTGATGCTCCGGCTCTGGCCGCCCTATGGGAGAAAGACCTCGCGTCCTTCCGTGCCCTGCGGCAGTCCTTTCTTTTGTACTAATAACAGGATTTTTGTTGCATGACCCAGCAGGTTCCCTCCTCCCTTACTGGTCCGGCCAAAACCGAAACTTATGATTCCCGGTATGAGGCGCTGGACCTCTGGCCAACCGGCACCCTGCTGGATGTGCTGCTGGAAAGTCAGCTTGGGGCGGTTGCCTCTGTCAAAGCCGCACTCCCCGGCATGGAAGAGGCCATTACGGCCGCCCTGCCGCGCCTGCAACGGGGTGGCCGCCTGTTTTACGTAGGGGCTGGCACCTCTGGCCGGATTGGCTTGCAGGATGGTGTGGAACTGATCCCCACCTATGGCTGGCCGGAAGATCGCCTTGTTCTGCTGCTGGCCGGGGGCGATGCGGCCTTGTTCCAGCCGGTAGAAGGGGCTGAGGATGATGAAGAGGCCGCCCGCGCCGCCATCACGACGCATAAGGCTGGCCCGGATGATGTTGTGATTGGCGTAGCCGCGAGCGGAGGCACCCCGTATACCTGCGCAGCGCTCACCTGCGCCCGCGCGGCGGGCAGCCTGACCATTGGCCTGTCCTGTAGCCCGGAGACCCGTCTGCTACGCGAGGCGGAACTGGGACTGCTGATTGAAACCGGGCCGGAAGTCGTAGCCGGGTCCACGCGCATGAAGGCCGGAACCGCGCAGAAAGTGGCACTCAACATGCTTTCAACCGCGCTGATGATCCGGCTGGGTCATACATGGCGCGGGCAGATGGTCGATATGAAGATCGTCAACGCCAAACTGGTGCGGCGTGCCCACCGCATGGTGCAGCAGCTCACAGACTGCACGGAAGCCGAGGCGAAAGAGGCGCTGGAGAAAGCCGGAGGCAGCATCAAGCTGGCCGTGCTGGTGTGTTTTGGCTTTTCCCCGGAGGAAGGCCGTGCGGTGCTGGAGCACAATGCGGGCCATCTGCGCTCTGTTCTGAAAAACCGCTGACCACGCCTAAAAAAGCAGCCTAAGGCCGCCCGGATCGATGGTACGGGTGGCCAGCGGCAATCGCCTGCGCCCGATAAATCTGTTCAACCAGCATGATACGCACCAGCATGTGCGGCCATGTGAGGGTGCCTAACGTCAGTTTGGCATCAGCGCGTTGAATGACTGAGGCGTCCAGCCCCTCCGCGCCGCCAATAACAAAGCAGAGCGTCCGGCCCAGTGCGGACCAGTCTGCCACCGCGTCAGAAAACGCCATGCTGTCAAAAGCACGTCCGGCTTCATCAAGCGCCACCAGAAAAGCTGATCCGGACAGGCGGCCAGAATGGCCTGTGCTTCCCGCCGTTTAATTTCATCCGGGCTGCCCCGGCCATCGGCCAGTTCCACAATATCAAGCTTAGGACGCAGGCGTTTGAGATAGCGGGCGACAAGCGCCTGCTCGGACTTATCCTTCATGCGCCCGACGGCAATCAGCTTCATGCTGCGCTCTTCCCTTGCTGCCAAAAGATCATTCTGATCCGAGGCCGTTTAAAAAAATTGGGGAAGCAAGACTGCTTCCCCTTTTTGTAAGCGCAGACTGTAAGACGCACAGAGGGTCAGACAGGAGTGACAGCCTCTTCGTTCCCGTCATCCAGTTCCGCGCCCCACATTTTTTCCAGACCGTACAGCTCACGCGCTTCCGGCTTGAAAATATGGACCACGATGTCGCCCGTATCCAGCAGCACCCAATCGGACCCGTTTGTGCCTTCAACCAGCACGCGCTTGATGCCGATATCTTTCAGCTTGCGTTCAATATGCTGCGCCATGGCGGAGATCTGACGGTCCGCCACACCAGTGGCGATCACCATCCGGTCTGCAAAGGACGCGCGGCCCGTCAGGTCGATAACGACAATATTCTCGCCCTTATCATCTTCCAGACTGTTGACGATAAGTTCGAGCGACTGGGCGATAACGTCCGGAGAAGCCGCCTCGCGCTTGACCTTGCCCTTCGGCCCGGCAGCGGCAGCTTTTTTACGCACGGACCAGCCACCTTGGCGGCACCGGCCAGAGCGGGTTTTGCGGTTGCGGCTTTTTTCTTAGTGGCCGTGGAGGACCTGCTGCGCGCAGATGCTTCGGCGGGTGGCTTGCTGGTGATGGTCATTCTCCTGAATTTAACATATCGGGCGCACTGGCATGGCCCGCACCATCCCCAAAGCCGCCCCGCTGACGAATTGATGTTGCAGATATACCGTTTTGTCGCCCCGGAAGAAAAGCCCACACTGGCGGGGAAAGATCAGGCAGCAGGCGTGCCTGCCGCGCTGGCAGGCGGCAATGTGCCAGATACTGCGCCGCAGCACCCCGCAAAGCCCGCATATTCTGCCCCGGACGCGGCATGACCGCTACCGGAACGCGGTGCAGCAGACGTTTCCAGCCTTTCCATTTTTGCAGGGTGGCAAACCCGTCTGCCCCGGTCAGCCAGACAAAATGGACGTTCGGGAAGCGTATCTGCAACTTTCCCAGCGTATCAAACGTGTAACGGGTGCCGAGTCGGGCTTCGATATCCGTAGCGATCAGCCTGCGTCCATCCGCCAGAGACGCTGCTGACGCCAGACGCCTGCCAAACGGTGCCATGCCCACCGCAGATTTAAGCGGGTTCCCCGGTGAGACCATAAGCCAGACCTGATCCAGCCCCAGAGCCACCAGAGCACGGCGGGCAATGGTCTGATGGCCCGGATGCGCAGGATTGAAGGACCCACCCAGCAGACCAATCCGCGCGATGCGATGGTCCCCCCATGTGGGAATCGTATCCCGCCAGACCATACCGGGCGTCAGGTCCGCACCTGCCCTGTGCCGATCACTTCGTAACGGAAGGTCGTCAGTTGTTCGACCCCGACCGGCCCGCGTGCATGGAAACGGCCTGTGGCAATGCCGATTTCCGCGCCAAACCCAAATTCGCCCCCGTCACAGAACTGCGTGGAGGCGTTCCACATCACCACGGCACTGTCCGTCCCGTTGAGGAAGCGTGTGGCCACGGCCTCATCAGACGTCACAATCGCTTCGGTGTGGGAGGAACCATAGTGCTGGATATGATCAAGGGCTTCATCCACCCCGTCCACCACGGCAATATTCAGCACGGCATCCAGCCATTCCGTGGAAAAATCCTGCTCCGTGGCCGCAGGGAGGTCTGGCATAATGGCCCGTGCTTCCGCATCCGCGCGGAAGGTGCAGCCAAACTCGGCCAGATCACCCACAATCTGTGGCAGCAGAGAGGGCGCAATGGCGGCGTCAATCAACAGCGTTTCCGTTGCACCGCAAATACCCACACGCCGCATTTTGGCGTTGAGCACAATCCGCCGCGCCATGCCGGGGTCCGCCGCGGAATGGACATAGGTGTGGCAAAGCCCATCCGCATGCGCCAGCACCGGCACACGGGCTTCCTTCTGCACACGCTCCACCAGAGAGCGGCCACCACGCGGGATCAGCAGATCCACCAGTCCGGCAGCGCCGAGCATATCCGCCACATGAGCGCGGTCTGCATCCGGGGCAATCAGCACGGCATCTTCCGGCAGATCGGCCGCGCGCAGGCCCGCCTGAATCGCGGCGTGGATAGCCCGCGCACTGTGCAGGCTTTCTGACCCGCCGCGCAGCAGCACCGCGTTCCCGGATTTGATGCACAGGCCAGCGGCATCCGCGCCCACATTGGGGCGGCTTTCATAAATCACGCCAATCACGCCCACGGGCGTTGCCACCCGGCGGAAGCGCAGGCCGTTGGGCCGTGTCCATTCTTCCAGCACACGGCCAACGGGGTCAGGCAGATCCGCCATTTCCTCAAGCCCGACAGCCATGGCTTCCACCCGCTCCGGGGTGAGTGTCAGGCGGTCACGGAACGCATCCCGTGCTGTGGAGGCTTCCAGATCCTTCGCATTGGCTTCCAGAATCGCGGGGCTGGCGTCACGGACCGCAGCAGCGGCAGCCCACAAAGCCCGGTCCCGCGCGGAGGACGGGCTTTGTGCCAGAGTGCGGGACGCCAGTCTGGCCCGACGCGCCAGGGCCACCATCGGGCCTGGCACAGCTCCGGAAACCGTCTGCTGTTGTGCCACACCCTGTTGCCCGTCTTCCTGCGCCTTCATGATGGCGTCCTTCATCCCCGTTTCTCTGTTGTCCAAACTGTCTGTGCGGTCTGTGCTCAGACGTTAAAGCGGAACAGCAGGACGTCTCCGTCCTTCACCACGTAATCCCGCCCTTCAATCCGCAGGCGGCCAGCTTCTTTCGCCCCGGCCTCACCACCGTACTGAATATAATCATCATATGCGACTGTTTCACATGCAATGAAGCCACGTTCAAAATCATTGTGAATAACGGCTGCGGCCTGCGGCGCCTTGGTGCCTTCTGTAATGGTCCAGGCGCGGGTTTCCTTCGGCCCAACCGTAAAGTAGGTGCGCAGGCCCAGAAGGCCGTACCCTGCGGCAATCACACGGTCCAGACCGCTGTCACTCAGGCCGAGGCCCTCCAGAAATTCGCGGCGTTCTTCATCCGCAAGCTGGCTGACTTCAGCTTCAATCGCAGCGGAGACGATCACCACGGCAGCGCCTTCAGCTTCCGCCTTGGCCTGCACTTTTTTGGAGAAATCATTCCCGGTCGCCGCTGAGTCTTCATCCACATTGCAGACGTAGAGAACGGGCTTGGTCGTCATCAACTGGAGGCGGCGGACGGCCTCTTCCGCGCCAGCCGGGATGGCGGTGCGGGCCGGGCGACCTTCCTTCAGCGCTTCAATCAGCGGTTCAACCACCTCGACCTGCGCCATGGCTTCGGCATCACGGTTTTTAGCGCGTTTCTGCAAAGCCGGCAGACGTTTTTCCAGCGAATCGAGATCCGCCAGCATCAGCTCTGTTTCAATAATTTCCGCGTCACGCACGGGGTCCACGCCGCCTTCAACATGCGTGATGTCATCATCTTCAAAGCAGCGCAGCACGTGGATGATGGCGTCCACTTCGCGGATGTTGGCCAGAAACTGGTTCCCCAGCCCTTCCCCGCGGGACGCGCCACGCACGAGGCCTGCGATATCCACAAACTCAAGGCTGGTCGGCACAACCTTCTGGGATTTGCCAACGGTCGCCAGCTTTTCCAGCCGGGGGTCGGGCACAGCCACGCGGCCCACGTTAGGTTCAATCGTGCAGAATGGATAGTTTGCCGCCTGCGCCGTGGCCGTGGCCGTCAGCGCATTGAACAGGGTGGACTTACCCACATTGGGAAGACCGACAATACCGCAATTAAACCCCATCAGCTTACTCCCCTCTGGCAACGCAACCTGCGTCATGAATTTATCCGAACGGCCTTCAGCCAGAAGTGGGGCTGCGTCTGCCATTTTATCCAGCAGAGGCTCAAGCCAGGTCTGTCTGTCGGTCTCTGTAAAATTTCCAAGCACCCAGCCATGCACGCGCTCCTTGACACCGGGATGCCCGATACCAATCCGCACACGCCAGTAATCCGGGGTGCCAAGCATCTTGTCCATGGACCGCAGGCCATTATGCCCTGCTGCCCCGCCACCGCGCTTGACCCGCACCTTACCCGGCGCAAGATCCAGCTCGTCATGAAAAGCGGTAATATGGTCCGGCGCAATTTTGTAAAACGCCGCGGCTTCCTGCACGCTTTCACCAGACAGGTTCATATAGGTCATGGGGCGGAGCAGAAGCACGCGCTGCGTGCCGATCCGGCCTTCTGAAACATGTCCTTTGAAGCGGAGCCGCCAAGGTGAAAACCCATACCGGCTGGCAATGGCGTCCACCGCCATGAAACCGACATTGTGCCGGTGTCGGCTCATTGAAGACTCGGGGTTACCGAGTCCGGCCCAGAGCAACATCACTGGTCCTGTATCTTGACCGAGGCTGGAGGCACATGCCCGGCATGTGCCTCCATACCCCTGAGTTTCAGACCATCAGCCCGGTGTTCAGGCAGACGGAGCTTCCGCTTCAGCGGCTTCATCAGCTTCGTCAACGCTCGGTGCAGCAATCGTGGCGATCACGAAGTTGGGGATATGCACCAGCGGGGTCACGTTTTCCGTGCCCTTCAGGTCTTCCCAGCGCACGTTGTCATTGATGTCCAGAGCGGACAGGTCAACCGTGAAGAATTCAGGGATGTGTTCTGCATCCGCTTCAACTTCAACCGTGTGACGCACGATGTTCAGAACGCCGCCGCGCTTGATGCCCGGAGCTTTTTCTTCACCAGAGAAGTGGACGGAGACTTCAACGGTCACTTTCTGACCAGCGGCCAGACGCAGGAAGTCAACATGCTCCGGGCTGTCTTTAACCGGGTGCAGCTGAATGTCACGAATCAGGCGCGCTCGGTCACACCGCCTTCAACCTTGATTTCGTAAACGCGTGAGCGCCAGCCAGAGGCCTGAATCCCCTTGATGACAATGCGGGGGTCAAGAGCGATCAGAGTCGGTTCTTTCTTGCCACCGTAAATAACGGCAGGAACCAGACCAGCACGTCTCGTTGCACGCGCTGCCCCCTTACCTGCTTTCGCGCGCGCCGAAGCGTCGATAGATGTAATCTTGGACACGTTGAATTCTCCTAAAAACCAGAACATGCAGGCCTCCAGGGGTGCCTGCACGGTGCGGTCGCCATACCGGAAAGGGGGAGCAAACGCAATGCTTACCACCCTTTTGCGGCAGAAAACCCGGCAGGAAGGCCATGACGCCCCGCGCGGGACGGAGTATAAAACCGTCTCATGCCCACCCCTGTGCCCGGACCAGACTGATGCAAGACAAGCCCCAGCACTTTGCCAGTGACAACTACGCAGGCATCTGCCCGGAAGCACTGGAGGCCATAACCCGTGCCTCCGCCACCGGGTCCGCCCCGGCCTATGGGGATGACCCGTGGACACGGCTTGCGGCGGACGCCATCTGCACCCTGTTTGAGACACAGGCCGCCGTCTTTTTTGTGCTGACCGGCACCGCCGCCAATGCTCTGGCTCTGGCCACCCTCCCGCCTTATTGCAGCGTGATTGCCTCAGACATTGCCCATATCGAAACGTCCGAGCGCGGCGCGCCCGAGTTCTTTTCCGGCGGCAGCAAGCTGCTCACGCCGCCCTGCCCGGACGGTAAACTGACGCCCGAGGCCATCCGGCTGTGCCGCCGCAAGGCCAGCAGCCCCCATGCCTCGGAACCCGCCGTGGTGAGCATTACGCAGCCAACGGAAAATGGTCTGGTTTACACGCTGGACGAAATCCGGGCGCTGGCGGAAGTCTGCAAGGAGTACGGGCTGAAACTGCATATGGACGGCGCACGCTTTGCCTGCGCCATTGCCGCGTTGGGCTGCACCCCGGCTGCCATGACGTGGGAAGCGGGCGTGGAGGCCCTGAGCTTTGGCGGCACCAAAAACGGCATGGCCGTGGGGGATGCTGTGGTGTTTTTTGACCGCTCTCTGGCCCGTGGCTTTGCGGAACGCGCCAAGCAGGCCGGGCAGCTTGCCTCCAAAATGCGTTTTATCACCGCCCCCTGGCTGACCATGCTGAAAAGCGGGGCGTGGCTGCGCAATGCCGAACACGCCAATGCCAGCGCCCGGCAGTTTGCACAGGCCGTGGAGGCCATTCCCGGTGTGCAGATTGCCTGGCCCGTGCAGTCCAACGCCGTGTTTCTGCTGATGCCCGAGCAGGCCATGAACAGCCTGCGCGCAAGAGGCTGGCGATTCTATACCTTCTTTGGTGCGGCAGCGCGCTTCCTGTTTGCGTGGGATGCGCAAAGTGCCGCGATTGAGGCACTGGCAGCCGACATCCGGGCCTGCATGGCACAACTGCCCGCACCTTCCCCATGACATCTGCCCCTTGACATCTCCCCGGCTCCCCGGCTTCCTCCGGCGCAGTATCGAAAAAACCGGCCCTCAATTTCAGGACGAGAGAATGCACCCTTACCGTACCCATAGCTGTTCGGCCCTTCGCGCACAGGATGCCGGCACCACAGCGCGCCTGTCCGGCTGGTCCATAGCAAACGGGACCACGGCGGCCTGCTGTTTATCGACCTGCGGGATGAAACCGGCATCACCCAGATTGTTATCCCGGCGGGTGACCCGGTTCTGGAACAGGCGGAAAGCATCCGCGTGGAAAGCGTGATTACGGTCACAGGTGACGTTGTGCGCCGTGAGGAAGCCACCCGCAATCCTGATCTGGCCACCGGCGATATTGAAGTGCGCGCGCGGGAGTTTGTGGTGCAGTCCGCCGCTGCTGTGCTGCCCTTGCAGGTGGCCGGGCATGAAAACTACCCGGAAGATCTGCGCCTGCGCTATCGCTACATCGACCTGCGCCGCGAGAGCGTGCACAGCAACATGCTGCTGCGCGCCCGCGTGATCCAGAGCATGCGCAAGCGCATGACGGCCCTGAACTTTATTGAGCTTCAGACCCCCATCCTGACGGCGTCCTCCCCGGAAGGCGCGCGGGACTTCCTTGTTCCGGCGCGTATGCACCCCGGCAAGTTCTACGCCCTGCCGCAGGCCCCGCAGCAGTTCAAACAGCTTGCCATGGTGGCCGGGTTTGACCGTTATTTCCAGATTGCGCCCTGCTTCCGGGATGAAGCCTCCCGCGCGGACCGCTCTCCGGGTGAGTTCTACCAGCTCGACTTTGAAATGGCGTTCGCCACGCAGGACGAAGTGTTCGCCACGCTGGAAGATGTCATGTCCGGTCTGTTCACGGAATTCGGGAACGGCCGCACCGTCAGTCAGGCCCCGTTTGAGCGGATTCCCTACGCCCGCGCCATGAAGGTCTATGGCTCCGACAAGCCCGACCTGCGGAACCCGCTGCTGATTTCTGATGTGACGGACGAGTTCGCCGGTTCAGGCTTTGGTCTGTTTGCACGCATTGCCGCCGATGGTGGTGAAATCCGCGCTATTCCGGCCCCCGGTGCCGGTGACAAGCCCCGCGCCTTCTTTGACAAGCTGAACACCTGGGCCCGCGAGTCTGGTGCTGGTGGTCTGGGCTACATCATTTTTGCGGAAGATGGCGGCAAAGGGCCGATTGCCAAAAATCTGGAAGCCGACCGTGTTGAGGCCATTCGCACCAAGCTGGGCCTGAACGCCGGGGATGCCGTGTTCTTTGCCGCAGGCAAGGGGGATGACGTTGCCAAATTCTCTGGTCAGGTCCGGACCCGCATTGCGGAAGAACTGGACCTGATTGAGAAGAACGCCTTCCGCTTCTGCTGGATTACCGACTTCCCGATGTATGAACTGAACGAGGAAACGGGACGCATCGACTTCTCGCACAACCCGTTCTCCATGCCGCAGGGGGGGCTGGAAGCCCTGAACACCAAAAATCCGCTGGAAATCAACGCTTACCAGTATGACATTGTGTGTAACGGTATTGAGCTGTCTTCCGGCGCAATCCGTAACCATCTGCCGGACGTCATGATCCGCGCCTTCGAGATTGCCGGATATCCGGAAAGCGAAGTGGAAGCCCGGTTTGGCGGCATGCTGAATGCCTTCCGCTACGGTGCGCCGCCGCATGGTGGCTCCGCTCCGGGTGTGGACCGTATTGTCATGCTGCTGGCGGATGAGCCAAACATCCGTGAAGTGATCCTGTTCCCGCTGAACCAGCAGGGCGAGGACCTGATGATGGGGGCTCCGGCCACGGTGCCGCCGGAACGCCTGAAAGAACTCTCTCTGGCTCTGGACCTGCCCAAGCCGAAACCGACGATCAAAAAAGACTGACGCACGTCAGATGCCGCATCCGGGGTGGTTGCACTCCCGCTCCGGATGCTCTTTTCTGACAGCTATGACTGCATTCCTCCGCCGCCATGCCCGCCGGGTGCTGCGCCACCCCGCCTTGACCTTCCGCCTGGAAAAGGGCAGTCCCGCCGCTGCGGCAGCAGGATCTAAGGCGCTGATCTCCGGGGCACGGGCTCCCCGGACAGTGGCAGCCGCTCTTCTTCTGGCCGCCCTGCCATCAGCCTGCCTTGCCGCCGCCTCTGGCAGCCCCACACCCCCTTCCGCAACCCGGACCACCACCAGCGCACTGGTGGGCCAGCGGGCACTGTATGATCTCAGTCTAGCGGAATCCGGCGGCAACACGCTCTCCGCCTCAGGCAACATGACCTATGTGGTGCGGGACACATGCTCGGCATGGTCCACCCAGCAGCATCTGGATATCCAGAGCGCCACCCGCAACGGCGGCGCGGTGAACATGGTGTCTGACTATACCACGCTGGAAAGCAAGGACGGACGGCATCTGGTCTTTCGTACCGTGCAGAAGTCCAACAACGCCGTGCTGCAGGTTGTCAGCGGGGAAGCCAGCATAGATGCGCTGGGGCATGGCGTGGTGGAGTATGAAAAACCTATCAAAAAAACCCTGAAACTGCCCAATGGCACGCTGTTCCCCATGGCGCACACCGCCGCCATTCTGGCCGCAGCCCAGCGGGGCACCCCCAGTATTGCTCCGCTGCTGTTTGACGGCACCGGCCCGGATGGCGCGCAGGAAACCTACATTACCCTTCTGGCTGGGGGCCGCTGAAAGGCCCGGCTCCCTCCCCCGCCCTTGCGGGCCAGCCTGCCGGACGTGTGCATGTCGCCTTTTTTGGCCGCACACCGGACAGCATCCTGCCAGATTACGAGATTGGCATGCGCTATTTTGCAAATGGCGTTTCCGATATGCTGGATATGGACTTTGGAGATTTCCGGATGCGCGGCACCCTGCACAGCCTGACGCTGCCCCCCCGCGCGGCCCGCTGTTAAGCCGGATCGTCGGGAAGCCAGCAAAGGCGGTATCCCCATAGCCGGGCCTCACCTGTGGCATGGCTGCGTGCTCAAAACGGACTTGTAACGACGCACCATCTCGTTTAATTCCGTCTGGACGGAAACAACGGGTAAAGAGATTTTCAGGGTTATGGCGCGCCCCAGAACCATCAATCGTGAACGGGTCATGGAATGTGCGGAACAGCTCGTCCAGCGTGATGGCGCTCTTGCCCTGACACTGGACGCCGTTGCGCGCGAAGCGGGTATTACAAAAGGCGGCCTGCAATACTGCTTTGGTAGTAAAGATGACCTGATTACCGCCCTGATTGACCGCTGGATTGCCGCCTTCGACGCAGAAGTGCAGACCCATACCCCGCCAGACGCCACACCGGCCGATAAAGCCCGCGCCTATGTGCAGGTCTGTGCACAGATGGATGATGCCACCCGCGCGCGCATTGCCGGAACGCTGATTACCCTTCTGCAATCCCCTGATCATCTCAAAAAGATACGGGACTGGTATGCGGGCTGGCTGACCAGCGAGGTCTGTCATTCCGATGAAGCACGGCAGATGCGCACCATGATTTTTGCTGCAGAAGGTGCTTTTTTTCTAAGAAGTTTTGGTTTTATCACCATGCAGGACGTGGAGTGGCAGGCCGCTTTTGCGGATATCCAGACCCTGATGGTGCCTGCCGGTCCGGCTGAACCGGCAAAAGCGTAAAATCTCCGGACGATGATCTTGGTGCAGAGGTGTTTATAAAATGACGATGCCACTCTTTAAAGGAATGGGAAACAGCCTGACCCATACTGTCTCTTCCGCCTGTGAGTGGTTGATCGGGCAGCAGAAGGCCGATGGCCACTGGGTTGGCCCGGTAGGCTCAAACGCCTCGATGGAAGCGGAATGGTGTCTGGCTCTGTGGTTCCTTGGTCTGGAAGACCACCCGCTGCGCCCGCGCCTTGGCAACGCTCTGCTGCAAACGCAGCGGCAGGACGGGTCATGGGGGATTTATCCGGACGCAGGCAATGGGGACATTAATGCAACGGTGGAAGCCTATGCCGCCCTGCGCTCACTGGGATATCCGGAAAACACCCCCGCCCTGCACAAGGCCAGCACATGGATTGCGCAAAAAGGCGGCCTGAAAAATATCCGGGTTTTCACGCGCTACTGGCTGGCGCTGATTGGGGAATGGCCGTGGGAGAAAACTCCCAACCTGCCCCCGGAAATTATCTGGTTCCCGAACAAATTTGTTTTCTCCATCTATAATTTTGCCCAGTGGGCACGGGCCACACTGGTTCCGCTGGCCGTGCTCTCCGCCCGCCGCCCCAGCCGCCCGCTGCGCCCGCAGGACCGCCTGAACGCACTGTTTCCTGAAGGGCGGGGGAATTTTGACTATACGCTCCCCAAAAAGGAAGGCGTGGATCTGTGGTCAGACTTCTTCCGGGCAACGGATAAAGGGCTGCACTGGCTCCAGTCCCGGTTTCTTAAGCGCAACACCGTGCGGGAAGCCGCTATCCGCCATATGCTGGAATGGATTATCCGGCATCAGGATGCCGATGGCGGATGGGGCGGGATTCAGCCGCCATGGGTCTACGGCCTGATGGCGCTGCATGGAGAAGGGTTTCAGTTCCATCATCCGGTTATGGCCAAAGGTCTTGATGCGCTGAATGACCCCGGCTGGCGGCACGATAAAGGGGATGCCTCTTTTATTCAGGCAACAAACAGCCCGGTGTGGGACACCATGCTGGCCATTATGGCACTGCATGACGCCAAAGCCGAAGACCGCTTTACCCCGCAAATGGATAAAGCGCTGGGCTGGCTGCTGGACCGGCAGGTGCGGGTTAAAGGCGACTGGTCCATTAAGCTGCCGGATGTGGAACCCGGTGGCTGGGCCTTTGAATATGCCAATGACTTCTATCCGGACACGGACGATACCGCCGTAGCACTGATCGCCCTTTCCTCCTGCCGCCACCGGCCGGAATGGAAAGAGCGCGGTGTTGAAGAGGCCATTGCCCGCGCCGTACGCTGGCTGGTGGGCATGCAAAGCGCCTGTGGGGGCTGGGGCGCTTTTGATAAAGACAATAACAAGGCCCTTCTTTCCAAAATCCCGTTCTGTGATTTTGGCGAGGCTCTGGACCCGCCCTCTGTGGATGTTACGGCGCATATTCTGGAAGCGTTTGGAATTCTGGGCCTTCCGCGGGATCTGCCCTGCATCCAGCGTGCGCTTGATTACGTCCGGGCAGAGCAGGACCCGCAGGGCCCGTGGTTTGGCCGCTGGGGTGTGAATTACATCTATGGCACCGGGGCCGTTCTGCCCGCACTGGCCGCCATTGGTGAGGATATGACGCAACCCTACATTGCCAGAGCCTGTGACTGGCTGGTGGCCCACCAGCAGGACGATGGCGGGTGGGGTGAAAGCTGCGCATCCTATATGGACATTTCCTCCATTGGCCGGGGCAACACCACGCGTCCCAGACGGCATGGGCGCTGATGGGGCTGATTGCGGCGGCGCGCCCGCAGGATTATCCCTCTATTGAAAAAGGCTGCCGTTATCTGATTGAACGTCAGGAAGCGGACGGAAGCTGGACTGAGGAAGACTATACCGGCACGGGCTTCCCCGGTTACGGGGTGGGCCAGACCATCCGGCTGGATGACCCGGCTTTGTCAAAACGCCTGCAACAGGGCGCAGAACTCTCAAGAGCGTTTATGCTGCGTTATGACCTGTACCGGCAGTTCTTCCCCATTATGGCGCTCAGTCGCGCAAGCCGCCTGATCACACCGGATGCAGAAGCGGAAAACGCTCTTGATGCCGCCAGAAAAAATCTGGCAGACGCCTCTCTTTAAAATCCATAAAAACGGGCGGTATTTTTAAAATACCGCCCGCCTGAAAAGGTCTTTCTCAGGTTACTTCCTGAGAAAGACCGTGATTTCCTTACCCTTTACTGCGCATCCGGCTGATGCTCTGCACGCAGGACGGCAATCAGATCCTGCAATTGCTGCGGGTTACTTTTCAGGATTGCGACGTTTGCGGCATCGGGTGTCGGGATCGTGCTGCTTGCCTGCCCCGGCGGGACATTCATCAGGCTGCCTGTCAGACCGACACAGGTCAGGCTCATGACAAATTCACGCGGCGTAAAACCGTTTGTTTTCAAAATTGGTTCCAGACCGGGCACTTTCCCGACCATATCAATCTGCTCTTCCAGTGACATGCCCAGACGCCCCGGCGGCTGAATATGGGCTGCCTGAATGGACTTCAGCGCGGATGTCAGGCGCGGCACAACAGTGGCGGCAAGCTTGTAATGCAGGGCCGTGTTCATATCCCGCTGCAGGGTTGTTACCTGCTCCGGGGTCAGATTAGGGCGGGAGGCGCCCTGTGCCTGCGTCGGGGCCTGAGCAGGCGTCTGCGCCGGAGCCGCCG
>NZ_BAJW01000064.1 GCF_000613905.1 Acetobacter persici JCM 25330 | reverse complement strand
ACCTTTGTAGGAAAAACGCGTCGTACCATCCGGCATCACACCCTTACCCTGTGTGGCGCGCACTGAAATGCAGAGATTGGTTTTTCCAGACTTACAGAACAGACATTCACCACATTCAGCCGTGTAAAGCGGAATGACGTGGTCGCCGGGGGCAACGCTGGTCACCCCTTCCCCGACCTCGATCACAATTCCCGCGCCTTCGTGACCCAAAACGACCGGGAACAGTCCTTCGGGATCATCCCCTGACAGAGTAAACGCATCGGTGTGGCAGACACCCGTATGTGTGATCTGCACGAGCACCTCACCCGCACGAGGAGGCGCTACGTCGATCTCGACAATCTCAAGGGGCTTACCCGCCTCGAAAGCAACTGCGGCCCGTGATTTCATGATTTTTTCTCCAAATAACCTGTCAGTCAGCGTCGTGAGCATTACCGGAGATAGGATCGAACGAGTGACACCACATTCTCGATCGAACCACTGGCAGCATCACGATCACCGGCGCATTCAACAAATTCTTCCCGCAGGTGGCTTTCAAGAACACCGGCCATTAATCCGTTGATCGCTCCTCGGATAGCCGCAACCTGTTGCAGTACCGGACCGCAATCAGCCCCCTTCTCCAGAGCCTGTTCCAGCGCATCAAGTTGCCCGCGAATACGGCGCACGCGGGTCAGAACGCGCTTTTTCTCAGCTGGTGTGTGCGGCACGAAACGTTTACTCCGAATATACTGCCCTTGAGTATCCTTTCATACTATGGGGCAGTATGACAAGGATATAAGGATGTGCTTGTCATATGATCCGATCAAAAGTCCGTATCGCCGAAATTTTCACCGTAACGTCCATTGGGGGACTGCCTGTGTCTTGGAATCATTCAATAGGTGTAATCAGTGAAATCCAGACAAGCCTCTACAACGAGGCTTTGAAGCGCTGATGTCCGCTATTTGACAAATAATCTTGTGGTCCAAACGACCGAGATGAAGGCGGATGCTGACCTCAAAGTCACTCCACCCGCAGTCGCTCCGGCCTAGAGCATGCTCCCGACTTTCTTACAATCACCCTCAAACGGCTCGTGCTTTCCAGATTTGATAGATCGTCCTGCGCCGTTCAAAGGCTTCTGGACCGCCTTCCATGATGGAGATAACGCTCGCCTGACAAGCCTCTTCGTCAATATTGCCGACCGATATTGTAATTTTATCATCGCTGGCACTGCACGTGGTGATAATCTCCGCATCGCCCAGAACCGGGAAGTTCGCGTTATGGGTTGCAAAAATGAATTGCTGGTCCGGCTTGAGCTTGCGAAGCAGCTTTACCACCTCCTCATAAACAGTCTGGCTATCGAGATCGTCTTCCGGCTGGTCGATTAGCAAAAGATCATTCCCCTTTTGGCTTAGAAGAAAGAGCATCATGGCGGAGGCGCGCTGGCCGAGAGAATGTGATGACAGCGCTTTTCCGTGGTATGTTACCACGTAGCTGTTTGGTACCTGATAACCTGTAAGTGCGTACAAGTTTGCCATGAAGAGCTTCTTGAACTCTTCGGACTTTGCCTTCGCATGGGTTGAAGCCGAGCCGAGGTCTTGGAAAATCTCGCCAAAATCCGTATAGGCAGCGGTGAGGGCATCATAATATTCCTTGCGGAGATTATTGCCACGAAGTTGCCCCTCAATGTGATTTTTGAAGGCGCTGCGGTCCCCTTTGAATACCGCCTCCACCCTCAGCGATTTTTGTGATTCATTGATGGTCTTCAACGCTGCTTCGATAAGCTTGAACTCATCATGCCAAGCATCATTTAGCGAAATCAGGGCTGTCAGGACCGCATCAAGATTGGATTTTTCCTTGCCGGTGCGCTTGGTAAGCTCGTCGATCTGTGACTCTAGTTCCTGCTTGCGCTGTGTGAGTTCGATATAGGCATCCGGCTGGATCGAGGAGATGCCTTGTTCTTCGAGCGCCTTAACAAGTTTCCGTTCCGTCTCGGCAAATTCCTCCTTTAGGCTATCGCGAATACTTTCAAGCTCTTGGCGCAACGTACCCAGGTCACCGGACTTGGATTTGATCGTCAGAGCAAGGGTCTTAGCCGTTGCAACGGTTTCTTTTAGTTCCTGTACCTTGGCCGCATAGCGCGTGAAGAAATCGGCGTTGTGATCGGAAACATGAGATTCGATCAGATTGAAATCTTCCTCGGCTTGGGTCGCCGCATTATCAATTGCCTTGTGCCAGCCTTGCGCCGTCTCGTCGACGCCCTCGCAGTAAGTCAGGTCCTCGCTATAGGCCAATTGCTTTTCAAGCTTGCCCTTGATGCCGTGTTTGTCGAAGTGCTCCAGATTGAACTTTACATCTTTGAGTTCATCCTCCAGCGCTTGCTTGTTTTCGGCATCGCTGCGGACCGAATTGAAGCTTTCTATCGCCTTCCTCAGGTCGTCCGAGCGTTCTTCAATTTTTTTACGGACACCTTTTAGGCTATCACCCATGAGCTTTTCGACAAGATCGTGCCCAAAACCTTTTCCGGCAGCCGAGAGATCTTTCTGTCCAAAGTACAGCGGCTTGGCGATTATGGTTTCCTTAATAGAGACACCTGGACGCAGCGTGCCATCGACGTAAACATTTGGCGATTGTCCCCAAATACGACTTACTTCAAATTGCGCTCCATGTCGGTCAGTCGCTTCGACAATCACCTTGCCGCCACTTTTAAGGACGTGGGGCAAAAGCCTGTCCTTATATTCCCTATCCTGCGCTTTTTCGCCAAAGGGGATATCGAGCGCATAGCGCACACTCTCTAGGATTGAGGACTTTCCGCTGCCTTGGATGCCGATAAGGCAATTCAAGTGCGGGGAGAATGTGATACGTTTACCATCCAGCAATCCGCCCTCGAAGCGGATAGCATTGATATGAGAATGGCTGACCACCGGAATCTCTGTCGAAACTCGGAAATTATGATCAGTTAGAGCGAATTTGACGGCATCAAAACCGAGGTCTCCAAGCTTGAGATAGACCTTCCGCCCCTTGCCAATGTCCTCAATTGCTTTTGCGTCAGAGCCCTCGACTTCGGCAGGATAGTGCTCACGCCACCAACCCTTAACCTTAGTGCGGCATACGTCATCAGGTTTGTCGTGCGTCCGAACTTTTTGGAAACCAAGGGCATATTTCTGGATCAAGGGCTCTGTAGCAAGCTCTCCCATTCGTCCCCCGCCAATTTCCTTCCATAGCCCGCTATTTGCCTCGACGTGGGCAAAAATGATGAAGAAATCACGATGATATCCTTCCAGCATCTTGAGCGTATCAACAAGATCATCGTTGCTGCGACCGTTTTCCTGTTCGTACTGCGAAGGCACCCTGCCAGAAAAGGCGACCCCCAAGAACTGATTGATATAATCCTGACCATCGGCCAGCCAGGCATCGGAGAATACGACCAGCGTATGTACGCCGTTCGCGCCATCCTTCACCGATAGCTCTACTCCAGGCAACACGCCAATTCCCGATTTGCGTCCCCGCTTGCGCAGGGCTTTGAATTCGTCGAGATCGAACTTATTGTGGTTAGTGATGACAGCGAGCCGCGTCCCGGCAGCTTCGAGCGCATTAATATAACTCGCGACGAAGCGATCCTCCTCGCCGTCATAGCGAAATTCCTTATCGGCCCGCGTGTGCAGATGAAAGTCCGCCCTCACCCATTGCGCCCCATGCGCGAAAAGTTTCGGTAGTGCCTCGCTCAATTCTCACCGTCCTCTAAAATCACGGTTGCTATCTCTGACTAGACTACTCCCTGTCGGTATATCTACAAGACTGAGGTTAAGGCCCGGCATGCTATCTGTGCGGCTCTTCGGGGAGGGGCCCTGGCTAATCTGCACTGCGCAGGCCCGTTATTTGAACGACTTGCGGCCTCCACTGTATTTCCATGAACGAAAAATGCTGCGGTAGCAGATTACGCTATCGCGTGTCGGCTTTGCGGAAAGTCTCTTTGAATTACGTATGTCCAGCATGTAGGCGACTGCCGCCTGTCTGCTTTGTTTTTTCTGAGTCGACAGACGGTCAATTATGTCGAGTAAAAACCCATTCATGAACGCGTCTCTCATCCGGACAGCACAGGCCTGATCCCTCCATGTGCACAGCAGATCCACACTGAAGAACTGGAGGCGTCTGGACTGTGAGCGTGCCTCCAAAGGAACGTCCGCTAACATGACTAAGCTGAAGGCCTTTCTGGGCCGATAACCGAACATGTCTCAAGGTCATCCCCTCAATCGCTGCCTCGGGCAAACCTAACCCAACGCCGGCTGTCTTGGCATTTATCGCAGTCAGATCTGTTATGGTCACATCATGAATATGCGGGGTCGTTGATGTTACTGGAGCAACGGGATCGGTCATCGAGACAGTCTGCTGCACGAGGCCGGGTTGCGGATCGTGAGATGATCGATCCTGATCTGGCTGGACTCCCTGACAACGACCATCCACATTGGAGAATTGGTCGCCGTAATACCTGAGATCCGTCCATGCTGCACATGCGAAAACTCAATCAGCCAAGGACGTGGCAGACCAAAACGTTACTGACATTGCCACTGCACGATCGCGCATATCGTCTCTATCCGCGCTTCGGTGGTGCGGCTTCCCCAGGTTCACGAGAGGGCAAAGCAGGGGCTCATCACACCGCTGATCGAGATTTTTCGTGCAAATGGGACCTGCGCCTATGTGGGAGATGGGAGCAATTTCTGGCCTGCAGCGCATGTGCTCGACGTTGCCCGTCTTTATAGGCTGGCCATCGAGAAGAGGGCGACGGGTGCTGCGTGCGGCGATCCGGAGTGGTGTGGAGCGCGTGGTGATGACGTCGTCTGTGGCGGCCGCAAGCCGAAGGGTCGGTAGCCCGGACTGCGAATGCGACGAGACGGTGTGGACCGATCCGGATCCCTCTGGTGTGGACGCCTATACACGCTCATACCCGGATCAGACGATCAATGCAGTCTTCCTCCACCTCTTGCTGGCGCTATTTACCCAGCCCATATTCCTGCCGTCGTCCGACACTGCTTAACAGACACGGAGGATTCCAAAATGCATTTTTCTCGTATGATTCAGGCCGGCGCCTTTGTTGCTACACTGGCCTGCTGCGCGGCTGCACTGCCTGCGCAGGCTCAGGATGCGTTGCGCGTCGTTGATGCACGGGGACACCAGATCGGTATCCTGGTCCCGGTCCAGGGCATCGCGACGACAGCGGCAATGCCTGATATCGACATGTTCGAGGCCGTTGATCGCATGATGGCACGCAATATGGCTCTCATGGAGGCGGTCGATCGGACATTGGGCTCGCGGCTGGACGGCGTCCTGCGCGCCGTTCCGGCTGTTGGTCATGACCTCCCGAAACAGAGCATGTCCTGGCAGCGTTTCGAGGCGGTCAGCACCGGTGGACCCACCGCCTGTACGCAGACAATCACGATCGCATCAAACGGTCAGGCGGCGCCAATCGTTCATGTGTCACGCACCGGAAGCAAGTCCTGTGCCGCGCTCCCCGCGTCGATGGCAGTTGACAATCCCGGAGGTCAAAAGACTGGTTCCACGGCTCTGACGCCCGCCGTCGAGACGCTGACGGAAGACCCGACGAACGGACACGCTGGAAGCGCTCTGTAAGACAGGTGGTGGCCGGAAAACCCTGGGCCACCATTATAGAAGGAAAATATATTGATTTTCTGCGATCATCGCTATGATATTTGACTAATATAAACACCTCCATGTAATTTCCACCCGCAACACCGCCACATAAAATAAATACAAATATAAATAATAAAATTATTCATGAAAAAGAATCTGCATTTCGTGTCCTCTTGAGAGGCAGGCATCTCTTCCAATTTTTCTTTCGCTGGACGCCATCGCGTCCGGCATAGGCTCTGTGAGCCAGACAACTGAAGTCCATGTTGCTTTAATCGGAGGATGTGGATGTCGACACTGAAAGGACTTTATTCCCGCTATCGCCGCTCCTTGCGCACAGCCGCCCGGAGATGGCGCAACCGACTGGAGGGAGGCGTATCATGGTAACGCGCCCCCTTTTTGGAGACGATCCGCTCGCTCCGCGTGTGCTCTCCGTGCTCCGCCGCCTCGGTCATGACGGACGTGGCGTGACGCTAACGTCACTGGTGGCCCATACCGGTATACCGGGGATCAGACTTCGCGCCACGCTGGAACGTCTGGTCCAGACGGGCGCGATCGCCCCTGCCGGGTGTGATCCCCTGGCGTCTGATCTCGCGTTCCGTCTCCCCCTACGGGCAAGAGCCGCACCGCCAGTTTCGGTCGCCGCGTAAGGCACCGACCGCGCCCGGTAGATTGGAAACGCCTTCTCCGAGCGGAAGCGCCATCTTTTCTGGAACGACCGCACGAATGAGAGGGTGGAGCGGGGCCTTCCATCGGAGGTCCCGCGTTTCTGCAGATGAAATCAAAAGCAGCGAGAACAGGGAGATGTCGAGTTTTATCCATTTTCTCAACCTGAAGGCGCTTCAGGACTATTGGAATAACCATCCCCCCGTGCCCCGTGCCCCGTTCACGGGGGACCATGCGGCCAGTTTGGTCGCACTCCGCGGAAAAGACGGAGCGAGCGGAACAGACGGCCAAGCAACCTCGGTGCCTTCGGCATAGGGAGAGGAGGCCACACGTCGCTGTCGGTCTCGTCCTCATGCTGCTGGTCGGAATGGCCTCGCCGGCATCGGCTGATGCGCCGCATGATGTGCTGTCGTGCGACACAGAAAAGCAGCCGGTAAACATTCCATCCATGCCACTGGCCCGCTCCATCGAGATATTGAGCCGGCAGACCGGGTGCCCGGTCCTTGTCGACCCGATCCTTATGGACGGCCGGACCTCGGCAGCCGTCAAGGGCGCCTATACACCTCAGGCCGCCCTCCTGCATCTGTTCGGGTCCGTGCATGTCGACGTCACCGCCACTGTTTCGGGCTTGAGCGTCAGCCTCTGGATGCGACGGCTCTGGCATCGGGCGACACGCGGGCCGGCCAGGACCGGCGTATGACTGGAATGTCATCTGAGGAATCGAGCGGTTCGAACGGGTGGTGAGCGCCTATGATCCGTAACGTGTCCTGCATGAGGACATTCTCCGTCGCCAAAAGAAAAACCAGACCCAGGACATGAGAACTATAACGCAATTAATAGATGGGAAAACGCCTATGGAAGACCTCTCCATGAAACGTTCCTGGCAGAGCAGGGACTGGTCTCGCCTCATCAAGCTGTTCAGGGGCCTGACATTCTACGAGCGTTTTGAACAGGCGATCATTCTGACCCTGATTACGCTCATCATGCTGGTCACTGCCATCGCAACGATTCATCTGATTGGCGCGGTATGGCATCTGGTCGTCGATGTCGGAATCGATCCGATCAACCAGACGATCTTCCAGGCGATTTTTGGCGCGATCTTTACTGTTATCATCGCTCTTGAGTTCAAACACTCCCTGCTGGTCGTTCTTGCACAGCATGAGAACGTCATCCGGGTGAGAACCATCGTCCTGATCGCCCTCCTGGCGATTGCCCGCAAATTCATCCTGCTGGATTTGCATGATGTGACTGCCATGGAACTGTTCGCTCTCTCGGCGGCTGTTCTGGCGCTGGGCATTGTCTACTGGCTGGTCCGCGAGCAGGATGCGCGTGTCGCGCGCGATGCCAGGGAACAGGCGCATCTCAAAGATAATTCTGCGGCCCGCTGTGAGCCTGAACGGTCTTCATCCTGAAGGATCGAAGTAAAGGCGGTCTATAACGCCGCCTTTACTCAATCCCCACTATGTCTCGTGCGATGAGGACGTCTTCTTCGCCGTCTCTGGCCCTGACGGTGCCAGATGATCTGTGTCGATGGGCCGGAAAGGCGGAATGGGTTGTCCGGGAGAGTAGACCGGCCCCTTGTAGTTCTGATCCAACTGGCTTGCGTTCAAACTGTCGACCAGCATATCACCTGTGCCGTCTTCGTAATGAGTGCGAGCCCCGGTTTTGGGGATTGTGGACGTTCCCTCAGTCGCCCTTGCATCGAACGATGTTGCAGTCGTCCGGACAACATCACCAGCATGTGCGCCCGACTGGCTCAGTAGAGACAAGCTCAGAGCAGCGCACGACAGAGATATTTTCATCCTCTTCATGCTCATGACCTTTCGAGATTCTTCCCCGGCCGGATGAATGGCCGGGGAAGAGTTTTCGTCACGCCATCAGGCTGCCTCTTTCCGCGCCTCAATCTGGGGCACGGCTTCCTCCGCACGTGCTGTAGAGGACGTAATCGCGATACGACGCGGCTTCATCGCTTCGGGTATCTCACGTTTCAGAGTAATGGACAGAAGTCCGTTCTCGAAGTGCGCATCGGTGACTTTCATATGCTCGGCCAGATCGAAGCGGCGTTCGAATTCTCTGCCCGCAATACCCCGATGGAGATATTCGGCGGCGCTTTGCGGCTCCGGCGCCTTTCGTCCTGTCACGACAAGAGTATTGCGCTCCTGTGTGATCGTAAGGTCGGCCTCGGCAAGTCCGGCAACCGCCATGTCGATCCGGTAATCATCCTCACCGGTCTTGACGATATCGTAAGGCGGCCAGTTATCGACCGCTGGAATCCGGCTGGCGAGATCAAGGGCGTTGAGCATTCTGTCAAAACCCACGCTCGAACGGAACAGGGGAGCAAAATCAACGGTGGCTCTCATAGCCATATCCTCCTTTGAGCAACATGGACACAAGATCAAAACTGATAGTTCTGTCTGCCGACCCCTTTGGCGGCCGGCAGATTCAATCTGGGCACTCCGTGCATGGTGTCAAGAGGTATCAAAAATGCAGAAAGGCAGGTTTGGGCGTCCTCAATCGTTCGCGTGTTCAGAGTGGACCAGAACAATGCCTGATAGCATCGGATGGAAGTTGCTGGCCGCGGCATTCGCCGCGACCATGCTGAGTGCCGCTCCGGCGGAGGCCTGGCCGTGGATTTATGCTGGACCACCAATTGTCGTTCCACCACCAGTCGTGGTCGCGCCGCTAGCTGTCAGTTGGGGTGGGCGGTCTCCTTCAGAAGGTTTATCAATGCCGGTATGGCACATCAATGCCGCAAGGAGGCCTTCCACCCCATCTGACATGTCTTGTTCTATGATACGTTCTCAGAAGGGGCTGCTTTTATGCAGCCGAGCGGAGAATGCACTCGGGTGGGAGGAAACTCCATCAGCTCATGGTGATTGCGGACTGTCCGCTTAGGAGCTTGGCGAATGGGGGCTTGTATGTCCGGGATGAAGGCGGAAGCTGACTAAAGCCGTCTCTCAGAAACCAGTTAAAAGTAGATCAATAGCCTGAGTGATTTCATCCTGATAAAGAGATAATGACGTCACGACTTTTTTCAGATCACGGTCAGGCACAGCAGCCATAAACTGTGTCATCATAACGAACGACTGGTCATCGACTACGAAAACCGGATTCAGTCTCTTTGCCGGCCTGGGTGCCACTTTCTGTGATAAAAGCGGCACCACGATGCGGGTGCCCAACTCGTCCAGCAGGTCTGCCTGCACATCTAAAACGAAACGCGCTTCACCTCGTCCGGCCAAACAATACACATCAAAACGGGCCATTCAGAAGTTCCGATAATCCGCCAGAGGAAGACCATTCTTTTCGACATACCGTCGGGATGCTTCAAGGGAGGAGCGATTTTCTGCGAGCCATTGTTGAGCACGAACCGAAGCGATCGCTGATTTCAACCCCTGTTCACAGGCCTGCGATATGTTGAGATCAAGCGATCTGGCTTCTTCGAGTAACTGAGCAGGTAACGTCACATTAGTCGGACGACGCAACGGACTGGTGGAGTGCACACGAACCATAGCTTTGATCCTATTTACATGAGAATTGAAACATAGCACATATTTATGCATATTTCCATGCGCATATTATCATCTCGATATATGCCTGCTTTCAGAAAACTCCAGCAATTCCGATTTCGTCTCCCATGAGGCAGAAGCAGCAGCTCCACTTACCCCTAACCGGCCGTCCAATCCTCAGATCGCAACCCGTCTACCCTCGTAAATTCTCGTAAATTTCCGGTCACAACGACAAGACCCCTGCTTCGAGCGTGCCCGGCAATCATCAAATCGTATGGGCCGATGACACAGCCACGCTTTTCCAGCTCTGCCCTGATTTCCGCTGTATGGGCTGCGGCGTCATCATCAAACGGCAAAACAGACAGACGTGCGGCAAAATGCTCATCCCCGATCATGCTTTTTTTAAGCAGGCGCAGTTCCAGTGTCTGCTCGGCCACGACCTCTTTCAGGGCCCGCGCCTCGTCACGCAGATGACGGACTTCACTGGTCGTGGCGTTACGCGCCGTATCGCCCGCAAGTCGTTTCTTCCCGGCCTCAAGAAACTCCTTCGACCAGGAATAATACAGGCTTTCGGCAATACCTTCACGGCGGCACAGCTCAGCTATGCTGCTCTCGCCCCGCAGGCCATCAAGCACAATGCGGATCTTCTCTTCCGCCGAATACTGCCGACGCGTCGCCCGGCGGATATCGCGGATCAACCGTTCCCCCGATGTCGTCTCCGGCAAGGATTTCTGGCTCATACTTCACTCCTTCGTCGTTACGATGAGCCAGAAATCCTCCATTATTCAATTCACCAATTTCGTCCCATAGATCCTGACGGCGGACATCCGAACAGAAGACGGTGAGGAAACGACGGAAGACTACGATCTTGTGATTGGTGCTGACGGAGTGCGCTCGACCGTTCGCAAACTGATTTTTGGCCCGGATGAGGCATTCTTCCATTCAATTGGCACGATGCTGTGTGCTTTTCCCTTGGCGCGGTCCGTCGAGGGATTCAAATCTGGCGATGGCCTTATGGTTGCAGATGTAAAGCGTACTTTGACCGTGTTTCCGCTGGAAGGACGACCCTCAACCGCACTTTTCTCGTATCGCACTAGAGATCCGGAGGGAGCTTCAAGAAAAGACCCGCTTCCTACATTGCGCCAGATATTTGCCGATTTGGATGTGGGGGGAATTATTTCCAATGCTCTTGAGGACCTTGCAACAACGGACGACTTCCTTTTTGATTCCGTTCAGATGGTTAAAATGCCCTGCTGGTCGAAAGGTCGGGGCCTGCTGTTGGGAGATTCAGCCTGGTGCCTGACCCTGTATTCAGGTATGGGCGCTTCAGCCGGTATGCTTGGTGGACAAGTTCTGGGTGAAGCTCTCGCGGCCTGTCCACACGATATTAATCGTGCGTTACAAATGTTCGAGGCCCGGATGCGTCCATTTGTCCGCAAGCATCAGAGATTCATCGCTCTGCGCTCCCAGTTATTCGTTCCATCAAACCGCTTTTCGCTCTGGGGGCGCCGTGTTCTGTGGCAAATCTTGCTGTGTTCTAGGAAATATCTATTTCGTATGAGTGCATGAAGAAGTGAAGCGTCAGTTAGCTTGATATTTTTCTTTCCAAAAGTGGATGTTCCGTTGCCGCTTGGGTGTTTGGTCCCGTGTTTTGATCGGGTGGTATTTTCACGAGAGTAAAAAGACGCCTTATGGGACAGAGACGTCATTGTAGCGCCACGAGGTATCCTGACTTCCGGACATTGAGGGGGATAGGCTCAAACGACAGCCTTTCAAACGCTATCCCATCGGCTTTTTCCGTATCAATTTTGCCAAAGCCCAGACTGCCAAGGGTGCACGAGGACGCAGGTAACGGATGTTAACGCTGCCCTTTTAAATAGTAGCGTTTTATCTGGTGTGCGAGACACCATGCCTCTTTTTGTGTTGATTTTCGTTGAGAACTGACCCGGGATTTTCATGAGCAATTGACCCGGCCTGATTGTGTATGTCTCCTGTTTTGAGGAGATATTCAAGCGTGTGTTTCTGCCTTTTCCTTTCTGATTTTTGGTTTGGCGCTACTGGCTCTGAACCTGTAGCTGTCATTTCCTGTCTCAAGGATATGACAGTGGTGGGTCAGTCGATCGAGGAGGGCTGTTGTCATTTTGGGGTCTCCGAAGACATCGCCCCATTCCCCGAAGCCAGATTGGTTGTGATAATGACACTGGTCCGCTCGTAGAGACGGCTGAGCAGATGGAACAGAAGAGCCCCACCTGACGCGCTGAACGGCAGGTAACCGAGTTCATCAAGGATCACGAGATCAAGGCGCAGGAGACGGTCTGCGATCTGCCCTGACCGGTTGGCGGCTTTTTCCTGCTCGAGAGCGTTCACAAGATCGACCGTGGACCAGAAGCGGGCTTTCCTACGATGATGCTCGATCGCCTGCATGGCAAGAGCTGTTGCGATATGGCTTTTTCCTGTGCCCGGTCCCCCGATCAGAACGACATTTTCGGCATGGTCAATGAAGGTGCCCCCATGGAGTTGACGCACCATCGCTTCGTTGATGTCGGCACAGGAGAAATCAAAACCTGCCAGATCCTTATAGGCTGGGAACCTTGCCGCTTTTTTCTGATAGACAATGGAGCGTATCTCCCGTTCTGCAAGTTCTGCTTTCAGAAGCTGGGAGAGAACCGGGATTGCTGCTTCGAAGGCCGGAGCGCCCTGTTCGGTCAGTTCTTCCGTGGCCTGAGCCATGCCATACATCCGCAGGCCGCGGAGCATGACGACAAGAGCACCGGCAGCAGGATCATGACGCATGGCGGATCTCCCCACGCAGGGCGTCATAGCGGGAGGTATTGGCAAGCGGCTCACGTTCAAGTGTCAGGGCCTGCGGCGTCTCAATCCGTGCTGTCGCGGTTTTTTTGCCATCCGTCAGACGATGCAGCGTATTGAGGATGTGCGTTTTGGTCGGGACGCCATCTTCAAGTGCCAGTTCCACCGCGCAAAGCACGGCTTGTTCGTCGTGATGCAGCACAAGGGCCAGGACCTCGACCATGTCACGCTCACCACCAGTCCGTTTGCGGAGATGCTCCTGCAGGACACGGAAGGCCTGAGGCAATTCGGCAAATGGCGCACCATTGCGCAAGGCACCCGGTTTGCGCTGAAGGACGGCCAGATAATGGCGCCAGTCATAAACCGTTCGACTGGACGCAGTGTGAGAGCGTTCAATGATCCGGCCATGCTCGCACAGCACACGTCCCTCGGCTACGATCACCAGTCGGGCGGGATAGACACGCAGACTGACAGGACGGTTGCAGGATTACAGAAATCCGCCTCAAACAGATAGTGGCTCACAAGTGCGGAAAAACGCAGGTTTACCTGCCGGTCTTTCCCTCGCCCGACATGATCCACAGCTGTTTTCATATTATCGAAAATACCCCGGCGCGGCACGCCGCCCAGCATCCGGAAGGCCTCAGTCAGGGCGTCAAACAGCATTTCATGGGTCTGCAAGGGATAGGCCCGCAGAACGAAGGCCCGGCTGTAGCTGAGTTTGGTGTGGGCAACCTGAAGCTTGACGCGTCGGCCACCAACAACAGCCCAGTCCTCACCCCAGTCAAACTGAAAGGCCTCGCCCGGTTGAAAACGCAGGGGAATGAAGACACCGCGTCCCGTCGTCTGCAGGGCCAGCCTCTGCTCGGCCCGCCACGTCCGGATGAAGGCCGCAACACGGCCATATGACCCTTTGTAACCAAGGGCGACAAGGTCCGAATAAAGGCGCTTGCCCGTCCGACGCTGCTTGCGCGGGCGCGTCGCCTCATGAGCAAGCCAGGTCTTCAGCTTTTCGGCAAACAAATCCAGTTTGCTCGGACGCTCTGATGCCCTGAAAACCGGCTCAACCGTGTCTGCCCGAAGATATTTCCGGATCGTGTTCCGCGACAGGCCCGTCCGACGCTCAATCTCGCGGATCGGCAGACCATCAGGATGATGCCAACGACGCACAACGCTCAATAAATCCATGCTGATCACTTCTCCATAGGGCTCCGGTCAATTGAAACCGGAGCAGTGTCAGGCATGGGTCAATTCTCAGTGGAAATTTATACCTCTCCCGGGTCAGTTCTCGGTGAAAATCAACAAAACCCCTCATGATTGTCAGCGACAACGGTATGGAGTTCACATCCCATGCCATCCTGAAATGGGCCGATAAGATGAAGGTTGAATGGCACTATATCGCCCCCGGGAAACCGCAGCAGAACGGGTTTGTTGAAAGTTTCAACGGCCGATTGAGGGATGAATGCCCCAACGAAACGCTGTTCACCTCCCTCAGCCATGCCCGACAGGTTCTGGCTGACTGGCGGGAAGACTACAATACGGTGCGTCCCCATTCCCAACTGGATGGCAGGACACCGGATCAGATCGCCAGACAAGGGTCTCGGGGGCATGCCCCCGAGACCCTTGTCATCCCATCAACCCCAAGCCATAAAAAACGGGAACTCTCCTTTTGAGTGGATACAAAAAAGGGGGCACGTCAAAAGTCTTGTGGGACGTTGGCGGCGACCTGCAACGCGGCAGGCTGGTACGTCTTTTGCCCGAGTACCAAGGGGAGACGATCGGATTGTTTGCAACGATGCCAAGTCGACGCAACGTGCCTCTGCGCGTTCGAACTTTTCTCGATAATTTAAGAGATTTTTTGGCGCATCAACCGTCGCGGCATTAGTGGAAACAATTGATATGTATGACTAAAATTCACGGGGAATTTTTGATAATAAACTCAATATCATATTCTAATTATTGTTTCCTATAGCAAGAAGAATTTGATGGAAATTGGCGCTTGGTCCAGTCAATTCCGTTTCAAGGGTGGCAAGCGAGATGCTGGCTCGAGGTGAGGGGCCGGAGATGGGATGGAATGTTGCGCCATCGGCATGAATTTGTCGCAGGTAGGCCGGAACGACTGCTACACCCAGTCCCGCCGCAACCATTGGAATTGTTGCGGCGATCTGAGGGGCTGCTTGTCCGAAACGCGGAGTAAAGCCGCCTTGTTGGCAGGCTGAGATAATAGCATCGTAGAAACCGGGACCGAGTGAGCGATCAAAAATAAGAAATGGTTCTTTGGCGACATCGATTAATTTGAGCGTATGGCGCTTGGAAAGTGGATGGCCTTTTGGAATGGCGATCAGTGTAGGTTCATCGAAGAGAGGATGAAGCGCGATATCCGGGTCTGGTGCGGGTGGACGCACAATGGCGAGATCTACCCGACGCTCTCGTAATGCTTCACAGAGAGCAGGAGTGTTACTTTCTTCGAGTGTAATCACAACATCCGGCCATTGCTCACGAAATGTCCGTATGGCTTTTGGTATCAGAGGCAAAAGCGCGACGGCACCAGCCATCCCTATTCTAAGACGCCCTTGTTCGCCAAGAGATAATCCTTTGGCCAGAAGGTGGAATTGATGTTCAAGGCGCAGAATTGTCTGGGCTTTTTCAAAAAGCTGCTCCCCAAAATCCGTTAAGGTGGCCCCGCGTTTAGACCGGATAAAGAGTTGCACTCCGAGCTCTGTTTCTAGGGATTTAATCTGCTGGCTGAGAGGGGGCTGCTCGATATGGAGCACCTCCGCAGCTTTTGTGAAGCTGCCATGCTCTGCGATGGCCACGAAATAGCGTAGATGGCGAAGATCCATGGATCCATATTATCTACATATGACAATCAGTCAAAATATATATTGGACGTTTAAAAGAGGGGCATCCATCTTGGGGAAAGAATTTTTGTTGGAGATCCTGTGTTATGACTTTCACTGTTGGACATTATCTTGCTGAGCGGCTGACACAAATCGGTCTAAAGCACCATTTTGCTGTTGCTGGTGACTACAATCTGATTCTGCTTGATCAACTGATTGAGCATGGCGGTATGAAGCAGATCTATGACTGCAATGAGTTGAATTGCAGCTTCGCGGCGGAAGGTTATGCGCGCGAAAATGGTGCTGCTGCTGCTGTGGTGACGTTTAGTGTCGGTGCAATTTCAGCAATGAATGGCCTGGGTGGGGCTTATGCTGAAAATCTACCCGTCATTCTGATTTCTGGTGCGCCGAACTCTAATGATCATGGGTCGGGCCATGTCCTGCACCACACGATCGGCACGACAGACTATAATTATCAAATGGAGATGGTGAAGCACGTTACGTGTGCGGCTGAGAGCATCACCTCGGCAGACACTGCACCCGCAAAAATCGATCATGTCATTCGGACCGCACTGCGCGAAAAAAAGCCCGCTTATTTAGAAATTTCTTGTAACGTTGCGAGCCAGCCATGTGTGCGCCCAGGTCCGGTTTCGTCGCTTCTGTCTCACCTGAAGGCAGACGAAGACAGCCTCAAGGCGGCGCTTGAAGAAAGTGTCACGTTCCTTGAGAAGGCTAAGAATGTTGTCATTCTTGTCGGCAGTAAGCTGCGTTCCTGCGAGGCTCTTACGGAGACAGTAGCTCTCGCAGACAAGCTTGGTTGTGCTGTGACCGTTATGGCTGCGGCCAAGGGTTTCTTTTCTGAAGCTCACCCAGGTTTCCGTGGGGTTTACTGGGGGGAAGTCAGCAGCCCTGGCGTTGAAGATGTCGTTAAGAGCGCCGACGCGGTTATTACCTTGGCTCCGGTCTGGAATGATTATTCGACTGTCGGCTGGCGAGATTCCGTGCGTGGAGAGCGTGTGCTTGAAGTGAACCCGAGCCGGGTTACGGTGAACGGGAAGACTTTTGAAGGTTTCCGTTTGAAGGAATTCGTGGCTGCTCTGACGGAGCAGGTGTCCAGTAAGCCTGCCTCGTTGGTGAAACCGTATACCCCGGTTACGCTGCCGGTCGCTGACGGCGCGAAGCCGCTCACCAATGATGAGATGACCCGTCAGATCAATGCGTTGGTTGATGGCAACACGACACTATACGCCGAGACCGGTGATTCCTGGTTCAATGCAACACGCATGCATCTGCCTGAGGGGGCTAAGGTTGAGACGGAAATGCAGTGGGGGCATATCGGTTGGTCTGTGCCGTCCATGTTTGGTAACGCCTTGGCTGCGCCTGAGCGACGGCATGTTCTGATGGTCGGTGACGGCTCGTTTCAATTGACCGCGCAGGAAGTTGCGCAGATGGTCCGCTATGAATTGCCTGTCATCATCTTTCTCGTGAACAACCACGGTTACGTCATTGAAATTGCCATTCATGATGGCCCGTATAACTACATTCAAAACTGGGACTATGCGGCCCTAATGCAGGTCTTCAATCAAGGTGTCCCGGGTGTTGAAAGTGGGAAATACGGACTTGGCCTGCACGCTACGACAGGTGCAGAACTGGCTGATGCCATTGAAAAGGCCAAGAAAAATACACGTGGTCCAACATTGATCGAATGTAAGCTCGATCAGACAGACTGCACCGAAACGCTCGTGAAGTGGGGCAAATTCGTCGCCGCTGCGAATTCACGTAAGCCTGTCTGAGGGTAAGTAATTTTATTCGTGCATGTACCTTCCTTTAAAAATAGGAAGGTA
>NZ_BAJW01000065.1 GCF_000613905.1 Acetobacter persici JCM 25330 | reverse complement strand
TTGCTCTCGGTAGCCTCATGCTCCGCAGAATTGTCCATCCATGACCATTCTCAAACGGACTCTAAGCTCTAAAAATGACCATCATGCCGGGGGTGAGTCTTTTCGCCCATCCCCGGCAGACAGCGTATCTGCGCAGTGTTCGCAGATATTTTTCTCCGGCCTGTGTCTCTCGCCTCGCTCCCTTACATCCTGTAACAAGGCCTCTGCCGCATCGGTGACGAAGCAGACAGGAGCTGGCGAGGATGGCGCTTGATTTCACAACCCTGAACAGTATGCGCCAGCATAACCCGGCCTGGCGCCTGTTATGCTCGGACCACGCGCCGCTTATCCTCAGTTTTCTGCATCAGGTGTTTGTCCGCCCCAATGTGCGCAGTCTGAAGGCCGAGGACATGGCGGAAGCGCTGGAAGACACCCTGTATGCGTTGCGCCAGCAAATGGAGGACACAGCCTTCCCAAGAACCGCCCGCGACTATCTGGAAGACTGGGCGTCTCCCGATAAGCTGGCTGAGAAAATTCTATCAGCATGGCACGGAGACCGCCGTTTTTGATATGACGCCAGCGACCGAGAAGGCGTTGTCATGGCTGGAGCAGCTTGCTGAACGCAGCTTTGTTGGCACGGAATCCCGCCTGCGCACGCTGTTTGATCTGCTACGCCAGATAAATGAAGGCACCCAGAGCGACCCGGAGCAGCGCCTTGCTGACCTGCGCCAGCGCCGGAATGAGATTGACGCTGAAATTGCCCGTATCCAGAGCGGGGATGTCAGCCTGATGGATGATACCAGCATCAAGGAACGCTTCTCTCAGTTTACACGCATGGCGCGTGACCTTCTGGCTGATTTCCGTGAGGTTGAGCATAATTTCCGGCGTCTGGACCGCGCCGTGCGGGAACGCGTGGCCTTGTGGGATGGCACCAAAGGCGCTCTGCTGGATGAAATTCTGACCCAGCATGATCTGATCAACAACTCCGATCAGGGCCGCAGTTTTCAGGCCTTCTGGAACTTCCTGATGTCGAGCAGCCGGCAGGAAGAGCTTTCTCAGCAACTGGACCATATTCTGTCTCTTCCGGTCATTGCCGCTCTGCACCCGGACCCGCGCCTGCGCCGTATTCATTATGACTGGCTGGAAGCAGGCGACCATACACAACGCACCGTCGCCCAGCTCTCGCACCGCCTGCGGCAGTTTCTGGATGATCAGAGCCGACAGGAAACCCGGCGTATTATGGATATTCTGCATCATATTGAAGCGCGTGCGCTTGCCGCACGCCCCTACCTGCCGGACTACCCGCCAGATGAAAGCCTGACAGAGCTTGAATCCATGGCGGCCACACCGGACCTTATTATGGAGCGGCCCCTGTATGCCCCGCCACTTCCAACCCTTCTGAGCCTCGACCCGCTGCCGGACGACGCTGCGGAAGAAGCAGACCCAATGGCATTATACGAACAGGTTGTGGTGGACCGCCTGCGTCTGACCGAGAATATCCAGCAGGCTCTGGCAGAGGCCCCGCAAGTCAGCCTCGCCGCCCTGCTGCGCCGTTACCCGCTGGAGCAGGGATTATCCGAGCTTATCGCCTATCTCCAGCTCAGCAGTGAACGCTTTGAAAGCCTCATTGATGAAAAGACGAGCGATCATGTAAGCTGGGACATCATGAGTGCCGACGGTTCCATCATCACGCGCAACGCCACCCTGCAACGCGTCATTTTTGTGAGGTCGGCATGAGCCAGACTCTGAACACGGCTGATGCCGCCCCGGCTCAGCCCTCCCTGCCCGTCTCTCTGTCAACCCTCGCCATCACGCTGCTGAAAGGGGTGATTTACCGGGAGGAAGATGAAGGTCTGTGGGGGCATCTGCTCCACCTGCAAAATCAGGTGCGGGACTATGTTTCTGTGCTCGGGCTAATGCTGATTATCGACCCTGCCGAGGGCTACGCCTATCTGCGCAGCGTGCCCGAAGCCGAGGACGATGCCATCGCCGCACGCATGCCCCGCCTGATTGCCCGGCGGCCACTGTCTTTCCATGTCAGCCTGCTGCTGGCCCTGCTGCGCCGCCAGCTTGTGCGGTTTGACGCCATAGGCGGTGAGACACGCCTCATTCTCAGCCGGGACGATATTGCCTCCCTGCTCCAGACCTTCCTGCCCGAAAGCAGTAACGAGGTCCGGCAGCTTGCGCAGATTGAAACCTACGTCCGTCGCGTCATTGACCTTGGCTTTCTGCGCCCCCTGCCGTCCAGCAGCGCAGAAACGCAGAACGCCCAGCCCCAGTATGAGGTGCGGCGTATCCTCAAGGCCTATATTGATGCGGAATGGCTGGCCACGCTGGATGAACGGCTGGACGCCTATCTGACGCACGCGCGCACCCTTGAACAGACTGAAGCGATGACCCCCCGTGCTGCGTCCTCCGACCCCGAGGAACAGGACCCCGAACCTGACCTCCAGCTTTTTTCTGACCATGCCCCGACAGGACTGACCGACCGTGACTGACACCCAGCAAGCCCCGCTCGACTTTGCCGTGGATGATCGTCTGGCCGGCTTCCGCCTGCACCGGCTGGAAGTGCTGAACTGGGGCACGTTTGATAAACGGATCTGGCGTTTTGACCTCAATGGACGCAACGCTCTGCTGACGGGGAATATCGGGTCCGGCAAATCCACACTGGTGGATGCCATCACCACCCTGCTCGTGCCAGCACAGCGTATTGTTTACAACAAGGCCGCAGGTGCGGATACGCGGGAGCGCTCCCTTCGGTCTTACGTCACGGGCCACTATAAATCTGAGCGTAACGATGCAACCGGGTCAACCAAATCCGTCAGCCTGCGTGATACCCAGAGCTATACGGTTATTCTGGGCGTTTTTAAAAATGAAGGGTATCTGCAGACAATAACACTGGCGCAGGTCTTCTGGATTAAAAAACAGCAGGTTCAGCCCGCACGTTTTTTTGTGGGGGCTGAAAAAGAACTCTCCATTCAGGAGCATTTTACCGGCTTTGGGTCGGATATTCTGCAGCTCCGCAAAAATCTGCGGGCGCTGGGTGCTGATGTAGAAGACAGCTTTAACCGCTACGCCGCCTGGTTCCGCCGCCGCTTTGGCATTGAAAACGAACAGGCTCTGGACCTCTTCCTGCAAACTGTTTCCATGAAATCTGTTGATAACATCACAGATTTCGTGCGGGAAAACATGCTGGCCCGGTTTGACGCAACTGAACGCATCCATGCCCTGATCTCGCATTTTGAAGATCTGGATGATGCGCATCAGGCCGTCCTGAAGGCCCAGAAGCAGATCAGCCTGCTCACCCCTCTGGCGGAAGATCTGGCCGCCCATACGGAAAGTGAAACCCGGAGTGAGCAGCTTAAAACCAGCCGTCAGGCATTGCCCGGTTATTTTGCAGGCCAGAAAGCCACATTGCTTGAGCAGCAGAGTGCCAGAGAGCAGGAAAGTGCTGCAACAAACAAGCACCAGTTAGACGCGCAGGATGCGGTCCGTATCACGTGCCAGCAGCAGCTTGAAGAAATCCGGCAGGCCATTTACGCCAATGGGGGCGACAGGCTGGAGCAGCTTGCCGCTGCCATCCAGCAGGCCGAAAAAACGACCGAAGAGCGCCGCAGAAACGCCGCCAGTTACGCAGGGCTTGTCGAGACGCTGAATGTAAAGCCTGCCAGTTCGGCTGAAGCCTTTCAGGAACTAACCCGGCACCTGAAAAAGCAGAAAGCCGAGTGGAAAAAACAGGATAGCTGGCTGGCAAAAGACCTGACGGAACAAAGTATTCTCTTCCATGAAGAGAAAAACCAGCATGCCGAAATCCTCACAGAACTGGACAGTCTGCGCAAACGCCAGAGTAATATTGACGAACGGCAGATCCGCATGCGCGCCATGCTGTGTGAGGCTCTGGACGTATCAGCCGAAGATCTGCCCTTTGCCGGGGAACTGATCCGTGTGCGGGATGACGCGCGGGAATGGGAAGGTGCGGCGGAACGCCTGCTGCATGGTTTTGCATTATCGCTGCTGGTGCCGGACCATCTCTATGCTCAGGTGGCGGACTGGGTTGATCGTACGCATCTGAAAGGCCGTCTGGTTTACTATCATATTCAGCAACACCGTGCCGGATCTCAGGCAGCACGCCATCCTCATACTCTTGCGCAGAAACTGGAGGTCCATCCGGACTCCCCCATGCGGCTCTGGGTGGAAAATGAACTCGGGCACCGCTTCAGCTTTACCTGCTGTGAAACGCAGGAAGAGTTCCGCCGCTCCGGCAAGGCTGTCACCCGGTCCGGGCAGGTCAAGGAACCCGGCGGACGGCATGAAAAAGATGACCGCCACAGGATTGATGACCGCAGCCGCTATGTGCTGGGCTGGAACAACGCCATCAAGATTGCAGCGCTTGAAGACCGGCAACGGGCGCAGGAAGCCCTGATCCAGAAACATGCCGGAGACATTGCGCAGGCGGAAAATACCCGCAAAATGCTGCAAGAGCGGTTTGAAACACTGACCCGGCTGGAACGCTATCCCGATTATACGGAACTGGACTGGCACAGTGCCGCACAGACCGCCGCACATCTGACAGCCGAGCGCGAGGCTCTGACGGCAACCTCAGATGTCCTGCGAGAACTCAGGCAGCAGAAAGATCAGGCAGAGCAGACACTCCGGCAGGCTGATACGGCGTATCTGGACCTGTATAAAAAACAGGCTTTGCTGGATCAGTCCGTCGCCCAGATTCAGGCCCGGCTACAGCAATGTCAGACAACCCTGAGCGCGTATGTGCTGACGCCGCAGCAGCAAGAAGACCTGCAAAACCTTCAGGCACAGCTTAAAGACCCTGAACTGAGCAGCCCCGACGCCTGCGAAGCGGCTGAAACGCAGATGAGAGACCTGCTGGATACCCGGATTGACCAGCAACAGCGCACGCTGGACAGTCTTCGCGACAGTATTCTAGGCGATATGCGGGACTTCCGGGCGACCTATCCGCTCGATGCACAGGATATGGATTGCCATCTGGCGGCTGGCCCCGAGTATTGCGCGCTGCTGGACCACCTTAAAAAAGATGATCTCCCCCGATTTGTCAGCCGGTTTAAAAATCTTCTTACTGTTAATACAATTAACGAGATCGCAAATTTCAACGCGCATCTGGCGCAGGAGCGGGAAATTATCCGGGAACGGATTGCCGTTATCAATACGTCCCTCACCCAGATTGACTATAATCCGGACCGCTATATCCGGTTGGAAGCGCACCAGACGCTCGACCCGGAAATCCGTGATTTTCAGGCGTCTCTGCGCGCCTGTACAGAAAATACCGTTTCTGGTGATGAGGCAGAGCACTATTCAGAGCAGCGGTTCCATCTGGTCAAAACCATTATTGAACGCTTCCGCGGGCGGGAAGGCCGTGCGGAGCAGGACCTGCGCTGGACAACAAAAGTCACTGATGTGCGCAACTGGTTTTCCTTCGCGGCCAGTGAACGCTGGCGCGCGGATGAAGCCGAGTTTGACCATTATACAGATTCCGGCGGCAAATCTGGCGGACAGAAGGAAAAACTGGCCTATACCATTCTTGCCGCCAGTCTGGCCTACCAGTTCGGCCTGGAATGGGGGGAGGTGCGGTCCCGCTCTTTCCGGTTTGTCGTGATTGATGAAGCCTTTGGTCGTGGGTCTGATGAGTCCACGCAATATGGTCTTCGGCTGTTCCAGCAACTCAACATGCAGTTGCTTATTATCACACCACTGCAAAAAATTCATATTATTGAACCTTTTGTCTCAAGCGTGGGGTTTGTTGATAACCGGGATGGTAACTACTCCCGCCTGCGCGTCCTGAGCATCGAAGAGCATTTTTCTAACAAGGCCTCACTTCAGGATACCCCGCACGAGCCTGCCCGGCATGAGGAACAGCCAGTGTGAACTGGACCACACCGGCTGACATCAGGCGACAACTCGAGCGTCTGTGGAACAAGGGGGGCCTGCCAGAGGCACTTGTCACCAGAGCCGAAGTATTTCCGTTACCGCTTTCCCTGCGTACACCGGGTTCTTCAGACATTGTCCTTCATCTCTCTGCTGTAATGACTTGGGCGGAAACACTCAAGACCATGAAGCATGTCAAGCTGACCTACCAGAAGGTCAAAAATCAGGTGCAAGGCCCACAAACCCTCCCGCAAAAAGCCAGCATCGAAACGCTGGATGATGCCTTGATCCTGCTTGGCAAGAAAGAAGACGTCCAACAGATCATGGCCCTTCACGCCATGACACTGGAAAAAGCACCGTTCCTACAGGACTGGTTTTCTAAAAATACACTAAAGGCCCTTCAGCATGCCACAGTGTGGGAACAACTTTTAACCCTGACCATCTGGATGAGAGATAATCCCGCTCCGGACATCTATCTAAGGCAAGTTGATCTGCCGGGCATCCATACAAAATTCATCGAACGACACAGAACCATTCTTAGCCTGCTTTTTCAGGAAGCATTACCGGCCCACGCCATTAATCCAGCCTGTTCAGGGATTGATAAATTTGAACAACGCTACGGATTTCGCACCAAACCCTTGCGCGTGCGGTTTCGGGTTCTAGACGCGGCACTTTCTCCCATTCCCGGCAACCTGTATCCTGACATTACGCTCGATTCTGCCAGCTTCGCCGCACTTGCACTAATCGGGGTCCGCATTTTTATTGTGGAAAATGAAAGCTCTTTTCTGTCTTTTCCACAACTTTTCAACACGCTGGTTATTTTCGGATCCGGATATTGCTGGGATAGTCTGAAATCCGCACTCTGGTTACAAAACTGCACCATTTTTTACTGGGGCGATATCGATACGCATGGTTTCAGAATTCTTGATCACCTGCGCGCCATTCTTCCCCTGACACGCTCTTTCCTGATGGATGAACCAACTTTACTGGCCTACCGTTCTTTCTGGGACAAAGAAGCCTCCCCCGTACGGCACCCCCTCACCCGCCTTACTCCCTCAGAACAGCAGGTATTAACGGCCCTTCAAACTGATCTGTTTGAACGCAACCTCCGACTGGAACAGGAACGTATCCATCTGTCCGATCTTCATGCCGCACTAGACCAGCTCAGCCGCGTCTAAGGCCTGCATTCAGGACATAGCGGGGCAATAGGCCCTCGTGGTTGCCACTGCGTCTTTATTTTGATAATGATAATCCTTCTCAAAAAAGAGGGTTAGGATCATGTCAGGGTCAGGCCTGTGGCAGCAGCTGTTTACACGGCAGAGCAAAACCAGAAAGCCTGCTCCAGCCCCTTTGCCTGAACAGATTGAAGCCATCCGGCAGCGGGCCATTGGCGGGCATCATCTGGATCAGGTTTTATGGGGCAAGGTGTTGCTGAACAGTGCGCATGTTCCGCCTGACCACGCACAGGCGCTTATCTGGTTTACAATGGCGGCCAAAGCGGGCTACGGCCCCGCGCACAACATGCTCGGGCGCTGCCACCATTTTGGCTGGGGGTGCGAGAAGAACCTGCAACAGGCCGCCCACCATTATGACGCCGCCGCCAGACTGGGCGACGAATGGGGCCGTTATAATCTGGGTATTCTGACCATGCGGGGGCTTGGCATGCCGCAGGACCTGAAAAAAGCACTCGGGCTTTTTACGGCAGCAGCCCATAACGGACATGCAAAATCCATGAACCTGCTTGCCCGCTTTCTGGAAGAAGGGTGGGAAACCCCGCAGGATAAGACCGCAGCTCTTGTCTGGTACCAGAAATCGGCCGAAGGGGGCGACTATCGCGGCTGCCACAACTACGCGACCGCTCTGGCAGACACAGGGCAGGTAGAAGATGCCCTGCACTGGTGGCGTCAGGCGTTGCCGGATGCCACATCGGACATTCTTCTGGCTATGGAACGCTCCTTAACCGCTCTCGGCCCCGCGTCTGACCCGGCACTTTATGCGGCCTTGCAGGAACGCCTGCAAAAACTGCCGGGACGGGGCGAGCCTTCGGCGGGGGCAGCCTGAGTCGCTGCACGCACGCCTCCTTCATGAAGACCTCAACAGAGGCCTCACATCTCCGTTACGCAAAATCTCTATGCTTGCAGAAGTGTCTGATAAGAAATGTCTCTAGTTGATAGTGAGACTTAATTCCCATATTCTATTGATATAGAAGCGTTTTTTATTTGCATCCGTCAAAAGGTTGCGTTACATGCGGGCCGGTATTTCTCAACAAGAGCAAAGAGTCCGCATCATGGTTAAAGACGCAAAAGTTATTGAGCATCTGAACACGCAGCTCACGAACGAGCTGACGGCAATCAACCAGTATTTCCTGCATGCCCGCACCCTGCGCCACTGGGGCGTGACCCTGCTGGGCAAGAAGGAATATGAAGAATCCATCGAAGAAATGCGTCATGCCGACTGGCTGATTGAACGCATCCTGTTCCTGGGTGGCCTGCCGAACGTCCAGCGCCTGAACACAATCCTGATTGGTCAGGACGTGAAGGAAATTCTGGAATGCGACCTGAAGCTGGAAGAAAAAGCCATTGGCGACCTGCGTGAAGGCATCGCCTATTGCGAAAGCGTGCGGGACTATGTCTCCCGTGACCTGCTGCTGAAAATCCTGACGAACGAAGAAGAACATGAAGACTTCCTCGATCGCCAGTTCGACCTGATCAAGCAGGTTGGCATTGAACGCTACATCCACCTGAACTCTGCTGCTGCTCCTGATCAGGAATAAGCACACAGTGTTTCGCTCCCTCCGGCCATCCCGGCCGGGGGAGCAGGCCTGCTCTAGCGGGCCGCAAAGGCCTTTGCATACAGCTCGGGCTTAAACCCCACGATCACCGACCCTGCCTCCAGAACAGGCCGTTTGATCATGGAAGGCTGGGCCAGCATCAGCGCCAGAGCTTTTGCGGCATCCAGACCGGTTTTCTGGTCTTCCGGTAATTTACGAAATGTTGTTCCCGCCCGGTTGAGCAGCGTTTCCCACCCGACCACCTCCATCCATTTTTCAAGATGCGCGGCATCAACCCCCTGACTTTTATAGTCATGGAACTGGTAGTCTACCCCGTGCGCCTCAAGCCAGCTTCGGGCCTTGCGGATGGTGTCACAATTCTTGAGTCCATACATCACGACTGCTGCTGTCATCTGCCGTCCTTTCATCCTTTTGCCGCCCTGGCTTTTATCAGCCAGGACCCTCTGGCTGAATTGATTGACAGGTTTGCAGAAATCAGACCACTTTGCAGCCATGCTTCGTTCCCTCATCCGCCCGTTTGGCATCAGTTCTGCTCTTTTGCTTGGCGGATGCGCAGTGCAGGGCGCACCCTCTTTTTCACTGGTCGGCGCGTATTTTCCGGACTGGATGCTGTGCGGCATGATCGGCATTGCCGTCGCCGTTACGTTGCGCGTGGTGTTTGTGCTGACAGGCCTTGATTCCATCCTGAGCCTGCGCCTGTTTACCTACCTGTCACTCGGGGTGATCACCGCGCTGCTGGCGTGGCTGATCTGGTTCGGACCGTAGCGTATGAAAAAAGTCTCTCTCTCCACCACCAGCCTGTTGGGCTTGCTGTGGCAGCCGTCTGTATTCTGGGGGCCATTGGTCTGGGGGTCTACGTCTCCCGGCAAGACAGCGCCTATCCTTCATCCGATAGCGGCTCCATTGATGCCGAGGTGGTGCATATGGCCTCCACGGTAGGGGGGCGGCTGATTGCCCTGCCTGTCCATGTCAATCAGGCGGTTAAAAAAGGGGATGTCCTCTACCGGCTGGACCCGGAACCTTACGCGCTGGCCGTGCGGCAGGCAGAAGCCAATCTGGCGCTTGCCGCGGCAGAAGTGGAAAACCAGAAACGTCTTCTGGCTGTAAAAACCGCCAACGCCGCCGTTGCGCAGGACCAGACAACCCGCGCGCAGACCAACCATGATCTGGCAGCCCGCACCGTGGAACGCCTCAGGCCTCTGGCCGGGCATGCCTATATCCCCTGGCAGCAATATGATCAGGCCCGCGTGGCGTTGAATGATGCTACTGTGTCCCTCGCGCAGAGCCATCAGCAGGCCAGCGCTGCCCAGACGGCAATCGGGGATTTAAAAAGCTCTCTGGCGGCGCAGCAGGCCGCTCAGGCCATGCTGGATCAGGCCCGCTACGCCCTGCGCCAGACGACCGTCCTTGCCCCGACGGACGGGTACGTCACAAGCCTGCGCGTCAAGGAAGGGGAGATTCTCGCACCGTCTCAGGTGCTTTTTACCCTGATTGCTAATGATGCCTGGTACGCCAGCGCCAACATCCGGGAAATAACACTCGGCGCGATAACACCGGGAGACTGCGCAACCGTCTATTCCATGATCGACCGGCACACCCCGATCCGTGGCCATGTGGAAAGCATTGGCTGGGGCGTGGCCTCCCTCGATTCTGCGGGGCTGGCCCGTGGGCTGCCATTGGTGCCACGGGAAATGGACTGGGTGCATGTGGCGCAGCGCTTCCCGGTGCGTATCCGGCTGGCCCCTGCAGACCCGCGCCTGTTGCGGTTGGGTGCGACAGCCACAGTCGAGATCCGGCATGGCGAAGCCTGCCACTAACGTCCGCCCTCTGACCGCCAGCCGGATCTGGCGGCTGATTACAGAACGCTCCCCCGGCCGTGGCACCGCGGCCCTGCGCATGGCGGCGGCCTGCACAGTCACCGTGCTGGTGGGGGAAATCTGGCAGGTGCCGGACCTTGCCGTACCTGCTCTTGTCACCATGGCTCTGTGGCAGAAGGACCGTGTGACCAACGTTCTGGCGGGGCTGGCGGTCAATCTGCTGTTTGGCCTTATTATCCTCCTGATGTTCGGGCTGGTGCGCCTGACGCTGGACCACCCGATGGGCCTTGCCAGTGCCACGGCTCTTCTCTCTTTCGGGTTCTTCTTCCTCGGCTCCGCCAGCAAGCTGAAGCCTGTAGCCTACATGCTGGGGCTGGTGGTGGTGTACGCCATGATCGCAATCGGGAATGTGCCTGTCGGGGAGCTTGCCACACGCGCCCTGCTCTATGCGGACCTGTTTATTCTGGTCCCCGGTGCAGTCATGGTCTGTCTGGCCCCCTTTGTCTGCCCCTCCCCCAAAACCCTGCTAACCCGCTCTGTTGCAAACCATTTACGTCTGAGCGCGGCCCTTCTCCGCACTCCGGAAAACAAGGAACAACACGATCAGGCCGAGACCTTCTGCGGGAAGGGACAAAAGGCATGATGCTCTCCCTGAAAATGGCAGGGCTGGAAAAACTGTGGCGCAGGCAGGATCTTGCCTGTCTGCAACAGGCTATTCCGCGCAGCACAGGGGTTCTTGCCCTTGCGCATGCAGCCGCCTGCAACACCGCAGATACACCGGACAGGCACGATGCCCCGCCGGAAGAGCTGATTGCAACCCTGCTTGAAATGGCCGATATTTTCCAGAAAGGGGATTACCCGACAGAAATCCCGCACCCAGCCGTCCCGTCCGCAGCCCCGGCCCTGATCCAGATTGCATCTCTTCTGCCTGACTTCACGCAGCCTGCCAGAAATCCGGACCGGGATAGTGAACAAGCCTCTGAAAAACCAAAGGAGGCATCTTCTCCCTCCGGTTTTTTCGCCCCGGATGTCTGGACCAATCCGGACCATGTGCGTTTTGCCGTCAAAGGCACAGCCTCCGTCATGCTGAGTTATTTTATCTTTAAAATTCTGAACTGGGACGGCATTCATACCTGCATCATCACCTGCTTTATTGTCGCTCTCCCGACTATGGGGGAAATGGTTTCCAAACTGACCCTGCGCATTACCGGAGCACTGACCGGCGGCGCTCTGGCAATTCTCTCCATCATTTTCGTCATGCCACATCTCACCAATATCGCGGCGTTTCTGGTCCTGATTTTTGCAGGCTCCCTTCTGGCGGCATGGGTCAAATGCGGTGATGAACGGATTGCCTATGCAGGCTTCCAGATTGGTCTGGCGTTCTTCCTTTCCGACCTGAAAGGCTATGGCCCGACATCGGACATGACGACAGCGCGGGACCGCATTATCGGTATTCTTCTTGGCAATTTCATTACCTATGCTGTTTTCACCAGCTTCTGGCCTTCCAGCGCGTATGACAAAATCCGGGACAAGCTTGCTGCAACGCTCAAAGCCCTGCACGCCCAGCTTGCCGCCCCGACCGAGCAGGAGCGCCTGCAACGCGCCGCCAGTGTGCAAACCGCTCTGGCCCAGACGGAGCGCATGATTGAGTTTGCAAGTGTCGAACCCGTTCATCTGCGGGCCCGCATGGAGGGGCTTACTACCTGCCAGACGATGACAAACCAGATCGCCTCCCTGACGGAAGAGGCGCTGATCCCCGCACGGCGCGCTGCCGCGTCCGCCCAACTCGCCTCTCTGGATAAAATGCTGTCATGACCCGCCTTTCCCGCCGCGCAGCCTGCCTGACCACAAGCCTGATTTTTCTGCTGGGAGGCTGCGCAACCGAGGCCCTGAACAGTGCGCCGGACCGACCGGATGCACCATGCAGCCAGATGTCTCCCCCACAGGGGAACTACGCCCCGGCAAACCCAAACACGGTCTGACCCTGCCTGCGGGCTATACGCTGCCTGCCGACCAGACCATTCTGCCGCGCCCGCCTGAGGCGGAGGTCAGCACCACGCACACCTACTCCCTGCCGGAACTGATTGACCTCGCACAGTCCGCCAACCCGACAACGCGGCAGGCATGGAACACCGCGCGGGATGCCGCTCTGGCTGTTGGCATTACCCGCACCGCCTATCTGCCGCATCTGAGCGCCACGGTCGTGGGGGGATATACGCACCAGCGCAATAACGGCGCCAACCCGAGCGTAAGCAATGCCGGGGAGATTGGCAGTCTGATCAATAACGGGATCAATCAGGCGGACTCCCTTGGGGGTGGGGTTAGAAACCGGAATTCCGGCCATGGTGAGGTGCAGACGCTCAGCATGCAGTGGTTGCTGTTTGACTTTGGCAAGCGGGAAGCCGTGATCAACGCCGCGAGACAGACGCAACTGGCAACCAATATCCTGTTTACGGCAGTCCATCAGAAAGTCATCTACGGGGTAACGCTGGCTTTTTATACGCATGCCGCAGCGGCCGCCCGTGTTGCGCTGGTGGCGCAGGCGCTGGAAAACGCCAGAAAGGTGCAGGCGGCGGCAGACATGCGCCTCAGGCAAGGTCAGGGCACCATTGTGGATGCCACACAGGCCCGGCAGATGACCGCACAGGCGGAACTCCGGCTGGTGCAGGCGCAGAACACCGCAGAGAACAGCTATCTTGACCTGATGACCGCAATGGGAATTTCCCCCAGCACCCGCTTGCAGACGCAGGATATTGCAAACCGCCCGCTGACACTGGCCGATATGCGCCTGACAGACGATATGATCCGGCAGGCCGTGGCGCAGCGCCCGGACGTGCTGACCGCCTATGCTGCCGCAAAGGCCTCACAGAGCAACATTGCCGCAGCAAAAGCCGAGTTTCTGCCAAAGGTTTTTCTCTCCGGCAATGTTGCCTATACGACTGGCCATCTGGCGCTGTCTTCCGTGCCGGGCGTCGGGTCTGACTCCAGCCCGACGCTGAACCTCTCTACCAACAACTTCAGCAGCCTGATTCTGGGGGGGATTACCGTGCCTGTTTTTGATGGCGGGATGCGGGCCGCCATGCTGCGGCAGGCTAAAAATCAGGCTGACAGCGCACAGACTCTTTGCGCAAAACGGTGGATGAGTCTGTCAAACAGATTGTCGTGGCGGAAAACAGCCTGCATGGCAGCCTGAGTGCGTATACGGCGGCAGGCCACCTGCAAACAGCGGCTCAAACCAGCTTTGATGCCGCTTTTGCCGCCTATCGCAGCGGGGTGGGGTCCATAACACAGGCCACACTGGCGCAGACCGGCCTGCTGGATGCGCAGCTTGGCCATTCAGACACCTATTATGCCGCCCTGATTGCCGCAGCCAGTCTGGCCTTTGCCACCGGCGCGCTGGGGGACGCCCCGCAGAACTGACGCCAGCCTTCTCCCGCCAGTTCATAAAGATCGCCCAACCGGGCTTCGGGAAATTTTGACCTCAGGGATCAGACCGCTAAAATGGCGCGGACAAACATCCCACCACAGGAGTGTTGTTCAGCATCCGCCCCACAGGAAACAGAAGCAGTATGCGGCCCGCCTTACTCACCAGCCTTATTATGCCTGTTACACGGCCTTTGCGGCGGTCTGTTGTGGTTTTTGGCACCGCTCTATCCTGCCTGAGCAGTCTGCTCCCGGCAAGCGGACTGGCGCAGAGTCCGGCGGAAGATCAGGTTGAGCAGAGTCAGGACAGTCTGGGCAATTCCGCCCCGTTCATGAATCAGGCTGGCATGGGGATTACCGTCAAAGGACTGCATCTGCCGCGCGCCAGCCAGAAAAAAGATGATGATCTGGACACCAGCGATAACCTTCTCGGTACAATGGGCGGCCTGAGAACCTGGCTCTACAAGTATGGCATCACGCTGGATATGGAGGACGTGGAAGAACTGTGGGGCAATACTTCCGGCGGGGCGCCCACCAGTGCGGACGTACGCACAGGGTCCGGCACCGGTCCGGCCTATGACGCCGTTACTGCCCCCACTGCGGGTTGATCTTGAAAAGCTGATTGGCCTGAAAGGCGGAATCTTTAACATCAGTGCGCTGCAAACACGTGGCCGTTCCATCACGCAGGATCATCTGGCCAATTACAACCCTGTCAGCAGTTATGAAGCCGACCGGTCCACCCGCCTGTTTGAACTCTGGTACCGGCAACTGCTGTTTGACGGAAAACTCGGTATCAAAATCGGGCAGCAGAATCTGGAATCGGAATTCATGCTGACAAACTATGGCGGCCTGTTTCTCAATTCCAATTTTGGCTGGCCCATGGCGCCATCCGTCAATCTGTATAGCGGTGGCCCCTCCTGGCCGTTAGCCTCTCCTGCGTTGCGGGTCCGCTATCATGTGACGCATGCCTTTACCGTTCTGGCGGCTGTGGCGGATGATAACCCGCCGGGTAACCGCTATAATGCCTTCACGATCCAGAATGGCGGCAACATGGCGGACCAGACCAATCAGGTCACGCATGATGGCAGCGGAACCCGTTTTAACACAAGCTCCGGAGCGTTGCTGATCGGGGAGTTGCATTACACGCTCAACCGCCAGCCCGAAGACCTTTCAGACGCCACAAAAGATCCCGGCCTGCCCGGCATCTACAAGCTTGGCGGGTTTTATGACACGGGAAAATTCCCGGACTACCGTTACAACACCCGTGATCAGCTTATGGGGAAAAACGGTGGCTTTCCACGCTGGGACCGTGGGAACTGGATGGTTTATGCCGTGGTTGACCAGATGGTCTGGCGGCCGTCCTACAAATCTGACCGCTCTCTGGGGATATTTGTGCGCGCAACCGGCAATAGCGGGGACCGCAATATGGTCAGTTTTGCCGCCGATGCCGGGCTGAACCTGAAAGCCCCCTTTTCCGGCCGCCCGAATGACACAGTAGGGATTGGCTGGGGCGTTGGCCGTTCCAGCTCTGGCTGGCGGCGCTATAACCGCACAGCAAACACGCTTGTCCCCGGTGATGAAAACCATCTGGAAATCACCTATCAGGCGGAAGTCAGGCCATGGCTGGTTGTTCAGCCAGATTTTCAGGAGATCTGGAACCCGATGGGAGGGAAAGCCGACCCGCGTTACCCGGCCTCTTCCCGTCGTATCGGGAATGAGACGATTTTCGGACTGCATACGAGTGTGACGTTCTGAATCCCTCCCGCCCGGTTGAAGTGCGGGCCAGAGTGTGAGATAGCGATGTTATAACGCCACTCCGGACTGAGCACACCAGCCCCCTGCGCGATCTGTCCCGCCATTTTTACCGATCCTTCCTCCCCGGGTCTTCACGTCCCGGTTTTCTTTGTTTTTTTGCTTGCAGAGCATGCCCTGCCATCCCGCATAATGGCAGGCGTCCGCTTGCTTTTTCCTGCCCTGTTCCCTCTCCAGCCTGACTGTCCATGAAAAAACACCTCCCCCTTTCCTTCCCCCGTAAACCGACAATCCTGCGGGCTGCTTCCCGCAGCCTGATCCCGTCCGCCATCGCGCACTGGCTGGGCGTGCGGGCCATTGCCATTGCGCCGGAACAGGTTGCCGTGCGGGAAGGGCTGCGTGCCGGGGTCGCGGTGGGAACCGTCATGCTGCTGGCGCTGTACCTGCACACCCCGCTCATGGCGTGGTCCGCCTTTGCGGCGTTCTGGACCTGCCTTGTGGACCCCGGCGGGCTGTTGCGCCCAAGGCTGGCGACCATGCTGAAATTTGCAGCTCTTGGTACGGTTATCAGCGGGTCCGTTTCCGCGGCGGCGGGGTTTGGGCTTGTGCCTGCTTTTCTAGCCCTCGGCGTGAGCGTATTTGGCTGCGCACTCGGCCGCCTGCGCGGGGCGATTGCCACACAGATTGGCGTTCTGGCGGCCATCGTCGCTGTGGTGGCCGTCTGTTATCCCTTCCCGCCGGATGTCGCGTTCCGGCTCTCTGGCCTGTTTGCTCTGGGGGCCATCTGGGCCACGCTGATCTGCGTTCTGGCTTGGCCGGTGGACCCTTATACCCCGCTGCGGCTGGCCTGCGCCGCAGTCCTGCGGGAAGAAGAGCGCATGACGCGCCGTATGCTCGACCTCATGAAGCCGGACGGCCAGAGCAGAAAGCCGCAGCGCGCCTCCGCCGGGGCATTCCGGCGGGAAATCCGCAGCCGGATTGAACGGACACGCGGACGGATTGAAGTTCTGTCCGCTGATGCCATCAGCAGCCGCACCCGTGCCACGCTGATGCCTGCTGTTGAAGCGTGTGACAGGATTTTTATCGCGCTGATTGCGTTTGAACATGCCGTTTTGTCGGGTGAAACCTCACGCACGGCCCGCCGCACGGTAAGGGTTGTAACCACCACCCTGCATCGCATGGCGCTGGAAACCCAGCGCCCGGAACCCCGCCCGGAACGCCTGCTCCGGCAGCAGCGCCTGTTGGCCCGCATTGCAGAACAGGAGACAGATCTGTTCAGCAAAGGGGCCCATGTCTGTGCGCAGGCTGTGCAGGACCTGATTATCGCCTGGCAGACTCTCTCCACCCCGCAGGCACACACAACTGGCCAGACCGCCTCCGGCGCGGCCCGCCCTGCCGCCGTGCCACGCGCGCAGGGGT